>LBPR01000009.1 GCA_000990305.1 Candidatus Roizmanbacteria bacterium GW2011_GWC2_34_23
TTGTTGGAGTGATAGGGATTGTTTGCGTCCTCGTGGTCTATACTGCTTTTGTAGTTGATGTTGATCAATCCTAACAAGTGTCCTAGTTCGTGATTAAGCACCGCTCGTTCAATCTCTGAAGCGAAGACCAGGGCGGTAGCAGTTTGATTAATTTTATCTTTAAAAACGACGAGCATGCTGGAATTGAGCGCAACACCTAAAGCATTGTTGTTTTGGGCAAAAGAGCCGTTAATAAATAGGATATATAAAGTGATAGTGTCACCCCCAGAGTAATTGACGCGATGTTTTTGCGTCAAATTTAAAAGGTCTGAAGTAGAATAGGTTTCTTTTAGTGAAATAAACGAATTGTTACCTGTTTGGGAAACACCACCTGGTTTGTCCGAATATTGTTTCAAGGTGGATATAAAAGTATTGATTGCACTCTGATCTGGTTGTACGGTTTCTTCATAATCAATCTCAATAACTATCCGAGAGTAAGGATTGGCTTGGAGATATTGATGATTGAGAGAGCCGACGGCGCCAAAATCATTTACCTTATTTTTGTTTTCTGGAGATATGTTTTGCGGTTCTGTGGGCTGAATAATACTATTGTTATCCGAGGTCCGTTGTTTGTCTTTTTGAAAAAGTTGATTACTGTCTTTAGTTGCTTCTTGCTGCTTATTGATAATTTGTTTCCCTTTTTGATTAAGTAAAAAAAGTCCGCTAAATACCAAAACAAGAAGTATTAAATAGATTTCAACTTTATTTATCCTTTTTGTCGTTTCTTTCCCTTTGACTATCATAGTAAATAAGAGTTTCCAAAAGCTCTGTTGCCAAATAGCCAATAAAGATATATACCATAAGAGCGAAAAGAGCTGAGAACTCTATAATAAAAACCTCTAGTAATTTTGGAGACGGGAACATACCTATAAAGGGAGTAAGAAGCGGTTGGGTTGTTTCATACACCCAACGGACAAAAGGAGCGGCAATTGAAGCCCCAAAAAGTTTAAGAATGATACGCAATCCCAAAAGCCCTTCAATAAGGCCGGTAATCAAGTTTATTAAAATAGCTATAAGTCTTGGCGGTGTTATCATTTTTACTTAAAAATTTTTATTTGGCTCACTTCTCTGATTTCATTTAAAGTTTTATCCCATACCCCCTTAACCCGAACCCTGTCTCCAATTTTAATATCACCATAAGAAATATTTATTTCTTTTATATTAATAAATTTTGTTGTTCCAAAATAAACAGTCTGTATTCCCCTCTCTGCGGTTTCCATAACAAAATTATCAGTATTTTTTACGGTGACTTTTCCGAAGAAGGCTCCAAATCTTTTTTGAATTGAATTATTTTTTACCGTTTTTGCGTCTATTATCAGTTTTGTATCGTCGGTAAATTTACCAAAAACAACCACCTCGTCGCCTACTGAGTATTCGCTAAGAGAACTTTTTCCACCAAATTTTCTCAAAATAACGGTTTTATCGGTAATATTTACCTGAAATGTCCCGTCTTCACCACTCAAAGAAAAGTTGTTAGATCCAATCACAGTTATCTTTCCTTTTACTCTTGCCTCAAATTTAAGATTCTTTTTCATAAAATTCTTTACTTTATCCAATAAATCCATTCTAATTTCTTTTACATCTTCGTTTGTATTAGCCGGACTCGAACTTTCCTTCTTTCCTTCCTTAACCGTTTCTCTAATAGTATTTTTAATCTCTCTCCTCAATGGAGTTAAAGCTCGTGCAGAAGGTGCAATTATTAAAAACATTGCTAAGACAACTATACCTAAAGATATTTTTTTCATATTGATTGTACGGAACAAAAATTTTTGTTCCCTATCTTATAATTACTAATACTCTATATATGCTTCCATTCCCTAAAAGGTTGCATTTACTGTGTTGTTTCCAAATTAACTAAGATATCTTTTTCCGCACTGTTTCCCAAATCGTCGGACACAACTATAAGGATATAGTTCTCTCCTTCCTCCAAGGTTGTAGCCGATTCAAACCGACCATTTGCATCCGCTTTGAGCTCCTGTTCATTGATAAAAATATAGGCATTTGGAATGGTTTTACCGCTTATATTTATTATTGGGTTGTTTACGGTAATATTATTTTTTGGTTCATCAACTTGTAGAAAAATTTTTTCGTTAATTGTTTTTTTTACAGAATCAGTTGGTAGATTTATTGCACTGCCAGATTCCATTTTTTCTATTTTTTTTGAATCAAATATTTTTATTAATGTGGGGTTCTTTTTTTGATACTGGAAATATAGAACCACCATTACTAAAATAATTGAAAAGGTAACAAAAAGTCTTTTAAGCATAGTTATTTGAGCCAAAATTTATAAATTGAAACTAATTTATTTTTAATTTTATTAGAATTGATAATCACAATATAAAGTAACCAGACTAACAGTAATGATAGGCCTATTACAATAATGAATTATTTAAAAAATTTTCCTTAATTATTTCGAAGTCATCTCTTAAAAAATCGAACAGATCAAAAGATGCCTGTTCATTTAATATCTCGACAATAACGGAAAAAATAAACAATGAGGAAAGAATAAGGAGAATGGTTAAAGATACTTCACTGATAATTTGCCCGATAGTTTTTCCTGCTTCCATTCTATAAATTTTTTTTATAATTTTATCTTCAAGTTTTTTCATAGTTATTTCTTGTCTGCGTACGCAGATTTAATTTTAATACGCCCTCTTCTCACAATTGATTTTATCGTATTTACAGGTTTTTTTAATAGTTTTTCAATTTCTTCATATGAATAACCCTTACTGATATATTGAAAAATATTTCTTTCCACCTGATTTAAATGACTTAAATAATCATCATCTGTAATATCTTGTAGACGATCGTCTTCAAGATAAATAACATCGTATAATGATGTAGTTGGTTTTTTCGATCTGTAATACATCTTTAATTCATTTTGAACGATCTGAAATAAATATGGCTTGATTGGTCTTTTTTCATCAAATTTTTCAATCGCCTTATAAAAAGAAATAAAAACATTTTGAACCAGATCATCGGCTTCATCTTTTTTAAAAAGTTTTCTTTCGATGTATCGATAGATTGAAGTAGTATACTTTTTGACGATATAAGAATAATAATCTATTTCCCCATTTTTTATTTTTTCAATTATGTCTTTATCTGATAATTCCGCCATATTCTGTTAAAATTATAACGGAAGAGCTAATGTTGGTAAATCGACCTTCGTTAATAATGTCATTGGGCAAAAAGTGGCTATCACTTCTCCAAAACCACAAACGACTAGATTTTCAATCCGGGCTCTTTACGAGGAAGAGCGGGGAAAGATTATTTTTGTAGACACACCGGGCATTGTTGGAAAAGCAAAGGACTATCTTTCAAAAAGAATAAATGAAAAGACCTTACAGATCTTAAATGAAAATGTTGATGTGGTTATATATATGGTTGATGCAACCAGAAAGAGGGACTTTGAAGAAAGCAAAGTCCTTGGTCTGGTAAGAAAAATTAAAAAACCAAAAATATTAGTTATTAATAAGATTGATGATCCGGGAAAATCTTTTTTACCTCAATATAAATTTTTAGAAGAAGAGTTTAAAGATGTTTTTCAAATATCAGCGATCAACAATATGCATATCAAGCCATTGCTTGAAAAAATTTTTGAATATCTTCCCGAAAAAAATATTGATTCCGAGAAACTTCCCCCGGACCTTGTTTATCCGATCATCAATCTGGATAGTAAAATTTTTCTTGGAGAACTTATACGTGAAAAAATATTTTTGATGATGGGGGAAGAAATTCCTTATACAACCACTGTCATTGTTGATCAAATTGCCGAAAGAAAAAATGGAACTACATATATTAAGGCTAGAATTTTAACAACCAACGATCGCTATAAAGGGATGTTGATCGGGGCTGGTGGAAGAAAAATAAAGGAGATCGGTAGCTATGCCCGCAAAGAAATTGCTTTGGCCATCAATAAAAAGGTTTTTCTTGATTTAAATATCGAAGTCGACTCCCACTGGCAGGAGATGTACTATTAATATGCCTTGCAAAACTGATTTTAATTTCGTATAATTTTCTTCTAATGAGGAATGATTTTTTCTCAGCTAAAAAAAGCACCCGCCCAGAGCGGGTTTTTTTGTACTCTCACTTTCTGAATGAAATGAAGATTAGTGAGAGTAAATCCGTCCGAAGTGAAGTTTCGGCTGCGTGGCTGTAAGCCTCGAGACGAACCTGAACGTAGGCGGATTGGTTAACTTTAAAATGAATATGGTCAACATTCAAAAACTCAAATATAAAGAGTCTCTCAAGGATAAATGTGGGATTTTTGGAATTTATGGCAAAGGAATCGATGTTGCTCGAATTAGTTTTTTTGGTTTATACAGCCTTCAGCACAGAGGTCAGGAGGGAGCTGGTATCACAGTTACCGATGGAAAAAATCTAAAAAGTGTTAAAGGTTTAGGATTAGTCTCGACAGTTTTTGATGAAGAAAAAATAAATTCTCTTAAAGGTTTTGCATCTATCGGACATACTCGCTATTCAACAACCGGCGGCAATAAATTATGCAATGTTCAACCGGTCGTTTTAAACTTAAAAAATGACGATTTCGCTCTAGCCCATAACGGTAATATTATTAACGCTATGGACTTGGCCCACAAGTTGCCATCAGATGTTAAGCTTTCATCAACTTCAGATACTGAAATTATGGGTTGGGTAATAAAAAATTCTTCCGGCAAAAATTGGGAAGAAAAAATTTTATCTTCTTTTAATAAATTTCAGGGTGCTTTTAGTATGATTGCTTTAACTAAAAATAAATTAATAGCTTTTAGGGACACTTATGGTTTTCGACCTTTGGTTTTAGGCCAGTTAAATGGCTCATATATTGCCTGTTCTGAAACCTGCGCTTTAGATACGGTCGGGGCAAAGTTTATTAGGGAGGTCGCTCCCGGAGAAATAGTTACTATTGATGAAAAAGGAATAAATGTTGTTGATAAAATTAGTTCCTTAAAAAAAAGTTTCTGTCTTTTTGAATATGTATATTTAGCTCGCCCAGATAGTATTTTCAATAAACAATTAGTTCATCAAGTCAGACAAAGATCGGGAGAAATATTAGCTCATGAATCGCCGATCGGGGCTGATATAGTCGTTGCCGTTCCTGATTCGGGAACGTCGGCGGCCATTGGTTACTCAAAAGCTTCTGGAATACCGTACGGCGAAGTTCTTATTAAGAATAGGTATATTGGTCGCACTTTTATTCAACCTGAGCAATATATTCGTGAAATGGGTGTGAAATTAAAATTTAATCCTTTAAAAAAAATTGTTAAAGGAAAAAGAATTATTATCGTTGATGATTCAATAGTTCGCGGAACAACGATGAAAAAAATAATAAAAATTTTGAGAGGTTGCGGAGTCAGAAAAATTCATATTCGTGTTTGCTCTCCCCCTGTCACTGATCCTTGTTATTTTGGGATTGATACACCAAATAAAAAAAAATTAATCGCATCTTATTTGACGATAAAAGAAATAGAGAAATTTATTGGAGCGGATTCTTTGGCCTATTTGAGTTTGGATGGCTTGAAAAAAGCATCGAGAATTAAATCTAATAGGCTTTGTTCTTCGTGTTTTGACGGAAAATATCCAATGCCCGTTGAAGGCGGTTTTAGAAAAGATGTCTTTGAAACAATAAATTAATAGTGAGCGAAGTCGAACTATGAAAAAACTAGCTGTTTTAATTTCCGAAGCCGGGACTGGAACAAATCTTCAAGCTATTATTGATGCGGTTGAAAATAAAAAATTAAGAGCAAAGATTGTTTTAGTTGCTAGCAGTTCAGAAAATGCCTACGGTTTGCAAAGAGCAAAAAAAAATAATATTTTTATAATGACTGTAAACAAAAAAGATGATTTAGAAAAAATCTTAACAGCATATCAAGTTGACTTAGTTGCTTTAGCAGGATGGAAATTAATTGTTCCTCTATCTTTAATAAATACGTTTAAAAATAAAGTTCTTAATCTCCACCCAGGTCTTATCCCTAATACAATGAATGGAGTTGTCATTAACCCAGACAAAACGACTGGAATTTGGAACCGGGGAAAATTAACTGATATAGCCATTCAAAACTTTTTGGATAAGAAAGCTACTTATGCCGGATCAACTGTCCATTTTTTATCTGAAAAGTTTGATTTCGGAAAAATTTTAAATCGTTGTTTTGAAAAGATTTTACCCAATGATACCGTTGAAAGTCTTTATAAAAGGTTAAAGAAAAAAGAAAATCAAATTTACGTTGAGACGTTGATAAAGTTATGTAATAAGTAGGGAACAAAAATTTTTGTTCCCTACAATAACAATTGTATGAAAATCTTAATAATTGGCTCAGGTGGACGGGAACATGCCCTGGGTTGGAAAATAAAACAATCTCCGCTGGTCACTAAAATTTATTTTGCTCCCGGTAATCCAGGTACCAAGAAAATTGGAGATAATATCTCAATCGAGGTAACTGATATAAACAAATTATTAAAATTTGCTAAAGATAAAAAAATTGATCTAACGGTCGTCGGCCCGGAAACTTCTTTAGTTTTGGGAATTACCGATGCTTTTAGAAAGGAAAAACTAAAAATTTTCGGCCCTTCTAAAAAAGCTGCTCAAATAGAGGGATCAAAAACTTTTGCTAAAGAACTAATGAAAAAATATAAAATACCAACGGCTGATTATTTTACTTTTGATAATTCTAATGAAGCAAAAAATTATCTTCAACATGCTAAATATCCTCTGGTTATAAAGGCTGATGGTTTGTGTTTAGGAAAAGGAGTGGCTGTTTGTAAAAATAGAAAAAAGGCGGAAAAATTTTTATCAGAGCTTATGATTGATAAAACTTTTGGAGAATCGGCAAAAAAAATTATTATTGAAGAATGTTTATACGGCCAGGAAATATCATTTATGGTAATAACTGATGGAAGAGATTTTCTTTCATTTCTTCCCAGCCAAGATCATAAAAGACTATTGACAAATAATCAAGGTACAAATACCGGAGGTATGGGTGCTTATACTCCGGTTCCATTTTTGGACAAAAAACTTATTATACAAATTGAAAAAGAAATTGTTGCTCCAACTATTAAAGCAATGGCTAAGGAGGGTTGTCTTTATCAAGGAATTCTCTATCCTGGGTTAATCTTGACAAGGGAGGGTCCAAAAGTCTTGGAATATAATTGCCGTTTTGGCGATCCGGAAACCCAACCTTTAATGATGCAGTTGGAATCAGATCTGGTGGAAATTTTTCTTACCCAACAGAAAAATCAATTAAAAAAGAAAGAGCTCGTTTTCAAAAAAGGTTTTTCCGTTGGGGTAGTTCTCGCCTCAGCCGGTTACCCGGGAGAATATAAAAAAGGAGATCAGATAATCGGATTAGATAAAATTAATGATAAAGATATTCAAATATTTCACGCCGGCACAAAAGAAGTTGATAAAAAAATCATTACCAACGGCGGTCGGGTTTTATCTGTTACCGCAACAGGATCAACCTTAGAAGAAACTATCAAAAAAGCTTATCAATTTATTGGGAAAAAAAATATTCACTTCAAAGGAATGCAATATCGAAAAGATATTGGTAAAAACGGATTAATATTTGGAGACAAGTATGATTAACAGAATTGAGGTTTCTTCAAAAATATCAAATACTCAAAAAATTGGCGTTTACACAATTAAAAAAGATCTTAATCAAAATCAATTAAAAAAAATTGCTTCATCCCTCACTAATCCTGTTTACCAAGATTTTAAGATTAACCAGCCGACTTTAGTTAAAAAATTTTTCTGGGGCATCGAAACTGGTTTTTTACCGGGGGTTACTGATAATGTTGCCAGCACCGTCAAAGAAATTATTAAAGACCAGTTAAAAATAAAATTTAATGAAAATGAAGGAGTTTTTTCTTCTCAACTATTATTAATCAGCGAACAGCTTAATGAAAAAGATATTATTAAAATCAGTCAGGGTTTGATTAATCCTTTAATTCAAAGAGTCCACTTTAAAACTCAAAAAGAATATCTAAAAGATAAAGGGATGGATAGAATCGTTCCTCAAGTAAAACTAACTTCAGCTAATCAAGTTGATGAAGTCGACCTAAATGTTTCAGACGAAGAATTGACCAGAATTGGAAAATCCGGGATTAAAAATAAAGATGGGTCAACTCGCGGTCCCCTTGCTTTAGATCTTTCCTATATAAAAACCATAAAAAATTACTTTCAAAAATTAGGCAGGAATCCAACCGATATTGAACTTGAATCTATTGCTCAAACTTGGTCCGAACATTGTCATCATACAATTTTTGCCGACCCGATTGATGAAATAAAAAACGGGTTATTCAATAATTATATAAAAAGGGCAACGGTTGAAATCAGAAAAAAAAAGGGTAAACGAGACCTTTGCACTTCAGTTTTTACAGACAATTCCGGGGGAATAAAATTTGATAAAGATTATATAATCTCTCATAAAGTTGAAACACATAATAGCCCATCAGCCCTTGATCCGTTTGGAGGAGCAATTACTGGAATCGTTGGAGTCAACCGGGACGCAATAGGTTTTGATATGGGCGCCAAACCGATTGTTAATTATTATGGTTTTTGTTTTGCTGATCCAAATTTAAAATCTCTAATTTTTCGTGATAAAGAAAAAAAACAATCACTACTTTCCCCTCGCCGGATTTTAGACGGAGTGGTGGCCGGCGTTAATTCCGGAAGTAATTGTTCTGGTATCCCAACTCCTCAAGGTTTTCTATACTTTGACAATAAATATCAAGGAAAGCCTTTAGTCTTTGTTGGCACAGTCGGATTAATTCCAAAAAAATCTTCTGCTATAAAAAAAGCTCGTCCAGGAGATTATATTGTTATGGTTGGTGGTCGAGTTGGTCAAGACGGAATTCACGGTGCTACTTTTTCCTCCGAAGCTTTATCTGCAGGAAGTCCAACTGGCGCTGTTCAAATCGGTGACCCGATTACCCAAAAAAAATTAAGTGATGTAATTATTAAAGAAGCCCGCGACCAAAAACTTTATAACAGTATTACTGATAACGGGGCCGGCGGACTTTCCTGTTCCGTCGCCGAAATGGCTAAAGAATCAAACGGCGTTGCCGTTGACTTAGAAAAAGTACCTTTAAAATACCCTGGGCTTGAACCATGGAAAATTTGGGTGTCCGAGTCCCAAGAAAGAATGACTCTGTCCGTACCAAAAAACAAATGGAAAAAATTTTCAGAGTTGATGAAAAATCGCGATGTTAAGGCAACCATCATCGGCGAGTTTAATGACAGTGGCCATTGTGTTGTTAACTATCATAAAAAAATCATCATGGATATTGATATGAAATTTCTTCATGATGGGTTACCGGTTCGACGAATGAAAACGGTTCACATAAAAAATGTTTTTAAAGAGCCGGTCATTCCTCAATTAAAAAATTTAAATGAGGTTTTGCTTTCAATGATGCAAAGATTAAATATCACTGGTTTTGAATTTGTATCAAAACAATATGATCATGAAGTTCAAGCAAATTCTGTCATTAAACCTTTACAAGGGAAAGGGAAAGTAAATGGTGAAACATCAGTCGTAAAACCAATTTTTGACTCTCCTCATGCGATGGCCATATCTCAAGGACTTTATCCAAGTTATAGTGAGATTGACTGTTACCAAATGGCGGGGGCAAGTATTGATACAGCTATCAGAAACTTAGTGGCCGCAGGAGTTAATATTGATAAAATTGCCCTTCTTGATAATTTCTGTTGGTGTAGTTCAAACGATCCTCAAAGATTGTATCAGTTAAAAAAAGCTGCCGAGGCGTGCTATGATTTTGCCAAAATTTATGAAACTCCATTCATATCTGGTAAAGACAGCATGTTCAACGATTTTAAAGGATATGATGAAAAAAGTAATCCAATAAAAATTTCAGTTCCCCCAACCCTTTTAATTTCCTCAATTGGAATAATTGAAGATGTTTTAAAAACAATTTCAATTGATGTTAAATTCCCCAGCGATTTATTTTATATTCTTGGTGAAACAAAGGATGAACTGGGCGGGTCAGAATATTTTGCCATGAACAATTCGGTTGGAAATAATGTTCCTAAGGTTAACGGCTTAAAAAATAAAAAACTGTATTCAGCTTTTTACAAAGCCAGTCAAAAGCAATTAATTTCTTCAGCAATTAGTATTACCCGAGGAGGTTTGGGAGTTGCCTTAGCTAAGACTTCCCTTGCTGGTAAATTAGGAATAGAAATTTCTCTTGATAAATTACCAGTTTCTGTTTCCCGTAATGATTTTGCTTTGTTTTCCGAAAGTCAAGGAAGAATATTAGCAACCATTAATCCTCAAAATAAAAAAAAGTTTGAAAAAATTATGAAAGGAAATCCGATCAAACAAATCGGCCAGGTAACAAATAATCAGCAATTAATAATCAAAGGGTTAGATAATAAAGTAATTGTTGATTTAAATCTTGAAAAAATAGAAAAAGCTTATAAGTCAGTGTTTAAAAATTATTAAATTAAAGATAGCAAAAGTGAGACGCTTAATTTTTTTCGACTTGGGAGCTCCCTTGGGAAGGGTTCCCACGGAGAAATAAAATTCAGTGGCGAGCTTTGACATTCTAAATTATTAACTATGAAAAAACCAAAAGTTCTAATATTATCCGGCTATGGTTTGAATTGCGAAGATGAAACGAAATACGCTTTTGAACTGGCCGGCGGTCTGGGAAAAATTATTCATATTAATGATTTAATAAAAAATAAAAATCAACTGAATGACTTCCAAATTATGGCAATTCCTGGTGGATTTGCTTATGGAGATGATACCGGTTCCGGAAATGCTTATAGTCTAAAATTAAAAAATCATCTTTGGGAAAATCTTTTAAAGTTTGTGATAAAAGATCGTTTAGTAATTGGGATTTGTAACGGTTTTCAAATTTTAGTTAATCTGGGATTAGTCCCGGCTCTCAACAGAAAATATGGAGAACGTCAAGTAGCTCTTTTACCAAATGAGTCAACCCGTTATACAACAGGCTGGTTTGATTTAAAAATCACAAACGATACTCCTTGGTTAACAGGAATTAAAAAAATTTCCTTACCGATTGCTCATGGTGAAGGTAAGTTTTTTGCTAGTAAAGAAGTGTTGAGTCAAATTAATAAAAAAAACTTAGTGGTAATTAAATATATCAATAACCCAACCGGAACTTTGGAAAATATTGCCGGTATTACTGATGAAAGCAAAAGAATTTTTGGCCTGATGCCCCATCCGGAACGGGCCATGTTTTTTACTCAACTTCCCAACTGGCCATATCTTAAAGAAAAATATTTACGGGAACGTAAAAAACTTCCAGAATTTGGGCCAGGGTTACAAATTTTTAAAAATGGGGTAAACTATTTTAAGTAACTATGAATAGTCAATATACCATTGCCACCCTTGGCAGTCATTCCGCCCTCCAGATTTTAAAAGGAGCCAAAGACGAAGGATTTAAAACTTTGGTAATTACTTTAAAAAAACACATCTCCTTTTACCAACGATTTCCTTTTATTGATGAAATGGTCAGCGTTAATACTTTTTCGGAACTTCCTAAAATTGAAAAAAAATTAAAAAACAAAAAAGTTATTATCATTCCTCATGGATCTTTCGTCGCTTATCTTGGTATGGAGGGTAACAAAAAAATGTCTCTCCCATATTTTGGCAATAAAAAAGTTCTTGACTTTGAGTTTGATCGCGTAAAACAAGGTGATTGGTTAAAAAAAGCCGGAATTAATACTCCGGAAGAATTTAAAAATATTAATGACGTTGAATTTCCGGTCATTATTAAATCATTTGGAGCTGCCGGAGGAAAAGGTTATTATCTTGTAAATAATAAAAAGGATTTTGATGAAAAAATTAAGTTTTTTAACGGTAAACAATATGTTGTTCAACAATATATTGTTGGAGTTTCTCTTTACATTCATTATTTCTATTCACCATTAACTAAGAAATTAGAAATCATGAGTATGGATCGAAGATACGAAACCAATGTTGATGCGCTTGGTAGAATTCCATTTAATGTTGATCCGAGCTATGTAGTTGTTGGCAACAGCCCCCTAGTTTTGAGGGAGTCGATGTTGCCGGAAGCTTATTCCATGGGAGAAAAAGTTGTTAAAAAATCTCAAGAATTAATAAGTCCTCAAGGATTATTTGGACCTTTTTGCTTAGAAACAATTATCACTCCTGATCAGAAGTTTTATGTGATTGAAATTTCGGCAAGAATTGTAGCTGGCACCAACCTTTTTATTGAAGGTTCTCCATACGCAGATTTACTTTATAATGAACCAATGAGCACAGGCCGCAGGATAGCTCGTGAAATTAAAAATGCAATTAATGAAGATAAGTTAAATTTAATATTAGATTAATAAAAGCTCGATACCGAAATTTTTTATCGGAAAACAACAAACCGAAAAAAATTTGATATCTTCGCTTTTAATTTTTATAAAAAAAGCGAGGTGAAGGTGTTTTTTGAAAATCGCCAGGGGCCCCATTGGGGTGTGGCGTTCAAAAAATATCGAACCGAGCTTTAATAAAAATTAAATATGAATATAAAACAAATTTTAAATTCCTACAATTTATCTAATCTTACAATTGCTACTCTTGGTAGCCACTCTGCCCTTGATGTCTGCCGTGGAGCAAAAAATTTAGGATTTAAAACTTTGGTGGTTACCGAAAAAGGTCGTGAAAAAACTTACGAAAAATACTATAAAACCGACGGAAAATTAGGCTGCGTCGATGAAACCATAACTCTTGATAAATTTTCAGATCTTCTTAAACCTGAAGTACAAAAACAATTATTGGAAAAAAATTGTATTTTCGTTCCAAACCGTTCTTTCGAGGCATATTTAAATTTTGACTATGAAAAAATAGAAAACGTTTTTAATGTTCCTATGTTTGGAAACAGACAACTTTTAAAAATTGAAGAACGGGGCCGAGCAGAAAATCAATATTATTTATTGGAAAAATCCGGAATCAAATATCCAAGGCAGTTTAAAGATCCAAAAAATATTGATCGCTTATGCTTGGTCAAAGTTCAGGAAAAAAAACGAGTTTTTGAAAGAGCTTTTTTCTTGGCAGAAAGTTATGAAGACTATCAAACACAAGTTGAAGAAAAGTTAAAAAAGGGCGTCTTTACTGAAGAACAATTAAAGCAGGCCGTTATCGAAGAATTTATTGTAGGTGTTCAGGTTAACTTTAATTTCTTTTATTCCCCTATTTCTGATCGTCTAGAGCTATTGGGAACTGATATGAGAAGACAAACAAACATTGAAGGTCTTCTTAGAATCCCAGTCTCTTATCAAACTGAGGTTTCAAAAAAAATTAATATTAAATACGAAGAGGCCGGTCATATTGCGGTCACCGTCCTTGAATCGATGTTAGAGAAAGCTTTTGAACTGGGAGAAAGATTTGTCAAAACTAGCCAGAAACTGTTTGCTCCGGGAATAGTCGGGCTTTTTGCGTTGCAAAGTATTATTACGGCTGGACCTCCAAAAAAAGATATCATTATTATTGATATCTCTCCCCGGATGCCCGGATCGCCCGGAATAGCCTCCACTCCTTATAGTAATTATCTTTACGGACGGCCAGTTTCTGTGGGAGAGCGAGTTGCGATGGAAATAAAGCAAGCGATTAAATTAAATAATTTTGATAAAATATTATCATAAATATCTATGATTAATTTTGATTTTTCAACATACTTATCCCCGTTAACCTGGCGTTATGGATCTGACGAAATGAGAAGGATCTTTAGCGAAAAACATAAATATGAACTCTGGCGAAAGATCTGGGTCGCCCTTGCCGAAGCACAGCATCAAGTTGGACTTGTTAATAAAGAAGAGCTTGATGATCTGAAAAAAAATGAAAGAAATATTGATATTGAAAAAATTTTTGAATATGAAAAAGATACCAAGCATGATGTAGTTGCTGCTATAAAAGAATTTGCCGAGAAAGCAAAAATCGGCGGCGGAAAAATTCATCTGGGTGCGACCAGTATGGATGTTGTTGATAACGCTGATATGGTAAAAATTCAGGAAGCACTGGAAATTATTGAAAAAAAAGTTATCACTATTTTAAATTTGCTAGCCAACAAAATTGAGGAGTATGCTGATTATCCTTGTTTGGGTTATACTCATTTGCAACCAGCTGAACCAACAACGGTCGGTTATCGTCTGGCTTTTTATGCCCAGGATCTATTAACCGCTTATGAGTTTATCCAATTTGCTAAAAAAACCATTAAGGGAAAAGGAATGAAGGGCGCAGTTGGAACCGCAGCAAGTTATAAAGAGTTATTAAAAGACCTGCCTGCGCAGGCAGGTAAAACAATATCCGTTGATCAACTGGAAAATAAGGTGATGAAAAGTTTGGGAATCGACGCCGCTTTAATTTCCGGTCAGGTCTATCCCCGCCTTTTTGATTTTATTGTTTTAAACGGTTTAGTGACGGTGACTTCTGCTCTCGCCAAGTTTGCCGGAGACCTCCGGATTCTACAGTCACCTCTTTACGGCGAATGGTCGGAACCGTTTGGAAAAAAACAGGTAGGATCTTCCGCAATGCCATTCAAAAAAAATCCAATTAGCAGTGAAAATATTTGTTCTCTCGCCCGTTTTGTTGCTACTCTTCCACAGGTAGCTTCTGAAAATGCGTCACTTTCATATTTAGAAAGAACCCTTGATGATTCCGCTAACAAAAGAATTGTTATTGCTGAAGCTTTTTTAACAACTGATCAAATTTTGATAACTGCAGAAAAAATTATCAGCGGGTTAGTTATTAATCGAGATCGAATTAGTTTTAATTTAAGACAGTATGCGTCATTTGCTGCCTCTGAATCCATAATTTTAGAGGCTGTCAAAAACGGAGCTGACCGCCAGGAAATGCATGAAGTATTAAGGATTAATTCGATGATCGCCTGGACTGATATCCAAAATGGAAAGAAAAATCCGATGATGCAATTATTGTTGAACGATAAATTGGTCAGTAAATATTTAAATAAAAATCAATTAGAGAAATTAATGGAAGTTGAAAATCATATTGGCGACGTTCCTGAAAGAGCTAAAAAGTTAGTTAAAATTATTCGTGTCATTCCCGCGTAGGCGGGAATCCAGAACATTATGAATAAAACGATTGTTTCAGTCATTATGGGTAGTGATTCTGATTTGCCTATTATGAAAGAAGCTCTTGATGTTTTGAATGATTTTGGTGTTGAGAACGAGGTCCTTGTTTTATCGGCTCATCGAACATTTGAAGCTACTCGTGAATACGCAATGTCTGCAAAGACCAAAGGAACTAAAGTAATTATTTCCGGAGCCGGTGGGTCTGCCCATCTTCCTGGTGTCATTGCAGCCATGTTCCCGCTACCGGTCATCGGCGTTCCTATTAAATCAAAATCTTTAGATGGTTTGGACTCATTACTTTCAATTGTCCAAATGCCGCCGGGGATTCCTGTTGCAACAGTCGGAATAAATGGTGCAAAAAATGCTGCTTTATTGGCAATCCAAATACTGGCAACCAGTGATAAAGGATTGGCATCAAAATTAACAGAATATCGTAGCAAACTTAAAAATTCAGTTTTGGCTAAAACAGAAAAATTAAAAACTCTGGGTTATAAAAAATATTTAGAAGTTCTAAGGGTTCGTCCGTAAATAAACAGATACATTATTTACGGATACGGCCTAAAAAAATAATATGATTACAGAAAAAATTATTATTAAGTCTCTTCCAAAAGTTTTAAAAAGCATTGATCTCCCACTCGGGAAAAAACTCCAGGGAAAGGTCCGGGATATTTATTTTAAAGAAAAAAAAAGAATTTTAATTACGACTGACCGTCAGTCAGCCTTTGATGTGATCCTCGGAAATATTCCTTTTAAAGGAGCAGTATTAAATCAACTGGCCGCTTTTTGGTTTAAAAAAACTAAACACATCATCGATAATCATCTACTTGATGTTCCGGATCCGAATGTTTCAGTCGCCAAAAATTGCGAACCGATCCAGGTGGAAATGGTCGTCAGAGGATATATCTCCGGAGTTACCAATACTTCGATCTGGGGTTCTTATGAAAAAGGGGAAAGAGTGATCTATGGATTAAAATTCCCAGACGGGTTAAAGAAAAATCAAAAACTTGAAGAACCGGTTATTACTCCAACCACTCACCCATTGGTGGGAGCAAAGGGCCATGATGAGAGATTGACAAGGGAGCAAATAATTGCAAAAAAACTCGTCAGCGAAAAACTTTACAAACAAATGGAAAAAGTTTCTTTGGAACTTTTTAAATATGGAACAAAACTTTGTCTTTCCAAAGGTTTGATCCTTGTTGACACTAAATATGAATTTGGATTATATAATGGCAAGCTCACACTCATCGATGAAATCCACACACCGGATTCATCCCGATTCTGGATCGCTAAAACCTATAAAACCTTATTTGATAAAGGATTGGAACCGGAAAACTTTGATAAAGAATTCTTGAGATTATGGTATGTAAAGCGCGGTTATCGTGGAGATGGTCCACCTCCCCCAATGGCCAAAGAACTAATCGTAGCCACCGCTCAAAGATATATTGGAGTTTATGAAAAATTGACCGGCCACAAATTCAAAGCCTTTGAATATCCAATTGAGGAAAGGATAAAGAAGAATTTAAGTGCTTACTTATAAATGAGTTATTCTTAGATTTTTAAAATCACTACTTATTTTGATTTTGTCGAGTTGATTTGATAATCTGGTAACAATGACAATGGCTTTACGAGAAGGACTTACATCCATGTATGAAAAAAATCTGCAGAGATATTCTGACGAATTTTTTGCAATAAATATATTTACTGATATCAAAGTCGTGTTTTACACAAGGTCATTAAAAAAATATTTACTAATAGGCGAGACTGTCAGTTTTTTAGGCGGTTATTCATTTCTCCAAATGCTGCCTACCAGACTTTTGGGTTTGCCGGTATCGGCTCCAGCAGAATTATCTTATTACCGGTCAGCCGCACCTGCATACATGCTTGGCCGAGTGACAGACGATATGGCAGATGGTGATTTGGATCCGAAAGCTTTTGGATACGAAAACTTTCCTGAGTATGTAAAAACAGCTAAAAGCCAAATAAGAGACGGGAACGTTGAAGTAAAAAGAGACTTTACTCTGGATTTTTTACTCAAATATACGCTTGAAAATCTTGAAAGAGATCAAAAACCGGGCGACGACGTCAGACAGGACTGGGACATGTTTCTTGATGCGATGCTGGTTGAATATGATCGAAGAATCAATCATAAAATACTGACAAAAGCCGAATTAGAAACTATTGATGATAACTCTTTCAGTTATGCCCACAATATCATGCTCATCTCTCTCCGCTCAAAAACCAGGTTCAAACATATCGAAGAGATAGCCCAACTCCAAGGAAAAATATTTGCTCTTGCAGATCTAAAACCGGAGCTGGCTCTTTTTACCTGTAAAATTCCAAAAGAAATTCTGGAAGAAGCCAAGATTGACGGCGAAGAATTGATGAATAATCCAAACTTGTTAGATGGTAATGAGGTAATAAGGAGGTGGATGAAGGAAGAGCTAGCTACAGGAAGAGAACTTTATGATAAATTGAAGAAAAAAATTCCTAACCTCGACTTCACCACTAAAGCCTATTTGACTTTTTTGATGAAAGGAGTTGAGTCGAAGATAAAGAAAATGGAAAAACAATTAAATTGAGCGAGATATAAGTGTCTACGAAAAACCCACCGGCAACAAATTCAAAGCCTTTGAGTATCCAACTGAAGAGAGGATTAAGAAAAATTTAAGTTCGTACTTGTAAGGTATTTTTTTTGAAAGTGAGGTTTTTTTGTTCAGCCACCCTGTCCTAACCCGAGGGGTTAAGATATGTCCTTTTTATCTCCTTAACGATCGTTCACAAGATAATTGTTTATAAATGTGATCATAGACTGGATCCCCTTCTTCAAGGGGATGACAGACAGGACAAATAATAATTGCTTTTTGGGACGGGAAAATGCAAGAGGAAGAGGTTATTTATTAGGTGGCGGGTAAAATTGAGACTGTTCGCTATCTTGAGTTTGACCCCAAGTTATCACTGCATAATCTAAGACAAAATCTGAATGTTGAAATTTACCAGATAATTCTGCAATTTCATCTTCTTCAACTGATCCTTCAGCAACATGACCAAATGCAATATGTGGCCCTGATTTTTCATAAGTTAGCGTTGAAGAATCGGGATAAGTTTTTATTCCGGACAACTCATAGAATCCTAACCCTAATTCTGCTATTGGCAAAAATTGTCCAGATAAGTCACTTTTTACTGATTTTGCTTCGTTAGTCCTTTCGATTAATTCTTTTTGTGCAGTACTTAATGATTCGACTGATACCCCTTTACCTATTTCAAGGTCTACCAAAAAACCATCTTTTACAGTAAAAGTGATTCCCTCTGCTGAAAAAGTCCCATTAGCTTTTCTAAATGGATAAGGAGTACCATAATTTTCCCCTCCTGGAATATTAATATATTTAACATTTCTGTATCCGCCTAATGGAGTTTCATGTTTTCCATCAAAATTACCCAATTCTGATTCAAATGACGCTTTTGAAGTGTTGTAGTCTAAATTCAATGTGTGTTCATCACCCTTAAAATCTCTTGTTGTTATTTTAAAAGAACCTTGAGGTTTTTCTTTAAAGAAAGTTTCAAAATATTCGTTTGTTTTTGTTATTGTTTCTAATTGATCTTCGCCAATTTGACTCATTACTCGGCAGTCACCAGTGGTAAAACCTAAAGAGCCAGCAAATTTAACATCGTTAGTTTCTCCAAATTCATTCGCAGCTTGATAAATGTTTCGTCTATTTCCCCAATCATTTCCTAAATAAACAACTGTTGTTTGACTTTTCTCATCTCCAAGCTCATCAAGTTCATTTAAAACCCTCTTGGTTTCCCCGTATAGCTCTTCATCTTTTGGTTTATCTCCAAAGTCTATCATTGAAACCTGATGATCTTTTCCTATTTGATCTCTAAGCATCGTTGACAAATTTACTCTTGTTTGTAAATGTGGATCAACGTCTCTTGTCTGTGGTAGTGTATCTGTTATGATCAAAACTTTACTTGAAGGCGGAAGTCTGAGACAACGAAGATAGTTGTTTGAAGCGTTTCTTAACTGTTCGGCATTTATTGGCGATTCGACTGCTTTTGCCATAATAAAAATAGTTAGCCAATTCTAAACAAATTTTTTTAGATTGTCAAGACAATCTATATTTTTTTGGTGGGAAAATGCAAGAGGAAAATATTAAAATAGCCTCATCCAAGTGGACCACTTGTACACGGCCTATCCCAGCCGACCAATGCATAACCTCACCCTCCTTCGTCAAAGACTACGGCGGGCAAGAGAGGTTGAGACACGCTTGGCACAAGAATAGTGTCTATCGCTGTTTTTATCCTTTCAAAACAACCTAAACTCATACTTTTGTAGGTTATAAGCGACTGACAAATAAAAAAACTCTGTTTATAATCTAAACGTGGATAAAATTAATAGACACAGACTAAGGGCTTTATCAAATTTAACTGGAAATTTTTCCGAAGTTTTCCTTGCCTCATTAGTTATTCCTGTATTTAATAATAAAATTGAATTACGGTTTTTGGTATAATTTCCTGTATTGTTTTTGCTTATTTCTCATTATTATTTGCCGAGAAAGGAAAACTATGAAATTTGACAATCAATCAATCGGCCTCATGATTTTTTACGGAGTGGGTTTTTTGATGATAATTGCTCTAGGAATAACCTATCTAACTTCAAAAAAATAATTTAGATTCTCACCTGTAGACTTTCTTTTGAGAAGGTGATGTTTTTTGGTTCAATGATGACTTTTTTTTCTCCCTCTTCAACTAATCCATAGTTGTAGGCTTTAATATTATTTTGTTTTGCTAGATTTATTACTTGATCAACATCTTTTTCCGGAACGAAAACTGCAAAACCAGCGCCCATATTTAAATTTCCATAAGCTTCTTTATCGTCAAGTTTTCCCTGTTCAACAATAAATTGTAAAACTTCTGGAACCGGTGGCAAGTTGGTTATCCTGTAAGTCAATTCCTTTTTATGCCTCATTAATTTCCTCCAGCCATGACCGGTGATATTAACCATATAATGTATATCTACAGTGTTTTTCAATAGATCCTCAATTAATTTTGCATAAATAATTGTTGGCGTAAGCAGAACTTCTCCGTAGGTCTTTTCTCCATCAATTTTGGTTAGATAACCTTCCGGTAAACTTTCAGCAATTTTTCGAGCTAAAGTTAAGCCATTGGCATGNNNNATTCTGTCACCGGCCTGCAATTTTTCTCCCAAACATAGATTATTTTTTGGATTAATTATTCCAAAGCAACTTCCTGCTAAATCAATTTTATCTTTCTCAATAACTCCTGATAAAACCGGAGTTTCTCCTCCACCCCAAACAGTTCCCGAATCATTACTCGCCTTTGTCCACCCAGAAACTAGATCGTCAGCTCTTTTTTTGTCTTTAAACCAATTTGATGAACCAGCTGCCCAGTAAGCCATTAAGGCTAGCGGTTTTGCCCCAACGGTTATCAAATCGTTAACGATCATTGCCACCGTATCATAGGCTAAACTATCATAATACGTTTTTCCGGTTAAACGATACATCTCATCAGCAACTAAACTTTTTGTTCCTAATCCTTCAATAACTGACGCAAAATAAAATTGTCCGGCATCAACTACATGAGCCGATTCACCACGACTTTGGCTAACTTCTTTATAATTTTTAGGTAAATTTTTAAGAGTGTTTTCCCCCGCTTGTTGTGCAATTCTTTTTACGTAGTCAATCGTTTCATAATTCACTCCAGACTGTTTATAGGTTAATTGATTTTTCATTATTTAATTAAAGCTAATCTGGTTAGACATTCATCTTTTCCCAATATCTCCATTGACTCATTTAATGGCGGGGAGATTTTTTTCCCTGTAATAACCATTCTCATATCAGCAAAGAATAAAGAATTCTTTATTTCCAATTTCTTTGCTAAATTGATCAATGATTCTCCGATCAGATCTGCCTTCCAATCAGTAACTTTTTCTAATTCCTGGTGAACTTTTCTAAAAAAATCTTGTTTTCCTTCCAATACAACCTCGTAGGTTGTATGAGGCTGAAAAAAGAACTCGCACAACGGTAAATAGTCAGAAAGTTTTTTTATTCGTTCTTTAATTAATGGAATTGTTTTCTCAACTAGATTTTCATCTAGTTTTTTGTCTTTATAAAATTCCAATCAATATTTGACTTTTGACTTTTGACTTTTGACTTTGCCTTATGTACATTCCATTCATCCATTCAAGTTTAACTGGATCAAAAACCGGGGCAGTTTTTTGAATATCTTTAATATCAAAAACTTTAATATATTCGTCTAATGAAAAAATATCTTTTCCTTCCGGATGACTCCAACCCATAAGAGCTAAATAATTTAATAATACTTCAGGAAATATACCCTGATCTAAATAATAAGAAGTCCAAACTGGATTTTTTCTTTTGGATAGTTTGGACTTATCTGGGTTACGAAGAAGCGAGATGTGAGCAAAAACAGGAAGTTCCCAACCAAATGCCTTCTTCTCCACGGATTACGTGAGTAATTTTCATCAAGTAATCATCAACAACAACACCTAAATGATAAGTGGGAAACCCATCGGATTTGAGTAATACTTGATCATCAAGATTTTTTGTATCAATAATTATCTCCCCCCTGGCTACATCATTAAACTTTATTTGACCTTCAGGAATTAAAAGTCTGATGACGTGAGATTTTTGCTTGTCCTTCGAAGCCTTGGCGAAGGAGGGATCTTTAATTTCCTTAATTATTTGATCCTGGATCTTCAAGCATTGCCTATCATATTTAGGAACTTGTTTTTTTGTTTGTTGCTCTTCACGCATTTTAATTAATCTTTCTGGAGAACAAATGCAATAATATGCTTTGCCTTTAACAACTAATTCTTCTGCATATTTTTTGTAAATATCGAGTCTCTCTGATTGTCTATAAGGAATATAAGGACCGCCAATTTCCGGCGATTCATCAGCAATAAGCCCAATCCGTTTTAAAGTTTTTAGCATCTGAGTTTCCCCGCCCTCAACAATTCTCGTTCTATCAGTATCTTCTATTCTAATAATAAATTGGCCATTATTTTTTTTCGCCCAAGCGTAGTTCATTAAAGCAGTCGCAACTGATCCAACATGAACATCTGCGCCTGTTGGTGACGGAGCAATTCTGGTTCTAACCATATGAAGAATTATATAATATCAACATTCTCCACAACAACCAGCTATATCTTGAAAATTTCCTTCAACTACTTTCCAATCTAAATTTTCAAAAAATGAATCAATATATCCAGCTCGATTGACACCATAGTCAATAAAATAGGCATGTTCATAGGTATCAAGGGCAACCAGCGGTTCAACGCCCCACATGGAATAAGTATTCTGTGAATCGCCCAAGTAATTAACCAACCTACCTTCTCGATAATTAAAACCTGTCCAAACCCAGCCACGGGCAGAAATACCAGTTGCTTTCAGATCTTTTTTGTAATTTTCAAAACTGCCAAAATCTTTTTCAATTTGAGTTAACAAGGTACCGTCTGGTACCTTGCCTCCTTTGCCGCCGAGATGAGAAAAATAAATTTCATGATTAATCACTCCACCCCAAGCGAAAGATAGTTCAACTTTAAGCTCCCGTATATTTGAAAAGACTTGGTTTGCTTTTGCATAATCGTCATCTTTCAAAGCAGATAGTTTTTCTTGGATTTCATTGTACTTATTGACGTATCCTTGATAAAGCTTTAAATGCTCCTCAACCGTCTTTTTAGAAATACCTTTCATTGATAAAATCTTATCTGAAAACTTCTTCGGTTCTAGTTTAATTATTTTCATATTTTTAATTTAACTTATAATTGTACGGAACAAAAATTTTTGTTCCCTACATTTTTATTCTACTACTAATTTTCCTTTCATTCCAATATGTCCTACACCACAAAAAACCGAACAAAAAAATGTAAATTCGCCTTTTTTATCAGCAACAAATTCGACTGTAATTTCTTTTCCTGGCTCTAAATTTTCATTGACATTAAAATCAAGTAGACTAAAACCGTGAGCAACATCGATACTTTTTATTTTTAATCTTACCTTGTCTCCCTGTTTAACATTGATGGTAGATGGATCAAACTGCCATTTTTTAGCAATTATGGAAAATTCTTTAACTTTATCCGAGGTCACAGTTGTTGCTGAAGTCAACCCTTGCTTCATCGCAGGTTTTTTTTGATTAAGGAAAAATATTCCTCCAACTAATAATAGAAAAAATGCTGCTAATAAATATTTTTTCATTCTAACTTATATTAAATTTGTAATAGTTAAATTTTAAACTATATTTTTGTTTGAGTCAAGCTT
>LBPR01000010.1 GCA_000990305.1 Candidatus Roizmanbacteria bacterium GW2011_GWC2_34_23
CCAGCTCTTGGTATTGGTATGATCGGTAGTAAAGCGGTTGAAGCTTTGGGACGAAATCCTGAGGCCGAATCGGCTATTAGAACCACAATGATTTTAGCCTTAGCATTTGCAGAAGCTATCGCTATTTACGCATTGGTGGTTGCCCTAATTCTAAAGTTTGCATAATCGTTATAACGATTATAATTATTATAAAAATTATATTTTCTCAATGGAAAATTTAGGAATAGATGGAAAATTATTGTTGGCTCAGATGATTAACTTCATCTTGTTTTTTTTCCTAGTGAAGAAGTTTGTTGTTAAACCATTTACTGCTTTCTTGAATCAAGAAAGAACGAATGAAGAAGAAAAAAACAAGCTTTTAGAAAAATTAAAAAAAAGCGAGGAAGCATCTGTCGAAGCCGAAAAAAAAGCTAAGGAAAAAATGAAAAAAGAGTTTGATGTTTTGTTTATTCAAGCAAAAAAAGAAGCTCAAAGTATAAGAGCCGATTTAATAAAACAAGCAGAAATAGACGCTTTGGAGATTAAAGATAAAAATAAAAAGTTGTTAGAGGAAGAAAAGAACTTATTATATCGTGAAGTCAAGGATAAAATTATTAAGACAAGTTTGATGATTGTTGAAAGCGCACTAAAAGAATCACTTGACGAAGTATCTAGAAAAAAAGTTACTGGAGCAATTATTAAAAATTACGAAGGTAAAGTAAATTTTAATGAAAATTAATCCAAGATTAAAGAAAGATCTAAAAAGTTTTTTGCTGGAAAATATTCAGAAAGAACAGAATCGCGTCCTTGTAATGAGTGCCGATATTCTTGGATTCGATGAAAGACAGGTTTTAGGAAAAAAGTTTTCCGACTTAAATTGGAGTCAAGCAGATTACCAAGTAGATAGATCAATAATCGCCGGAATTATTATTAAAGTCGGATCAAAAACAATTGATTTGTCCCTCATGGGATCGTTATCTAAATTATCTAATACACTATATGAAATTGATTGACGAATATATAAAAACTCTTGAAAAAGAGTTGAAAAATAAACCAAAAATTTCGACGGAAGAAACCGGAATAGTCTCTCAGATTAAGGATGGAGTAGTTATCCTTGAGGGTCTTGATCGGGTTTCTTATGGAGAGTTAATTGAATTCAAAAAAAATGTATTAGGTTATGTAATTGATCTGACTGAGGACGAAGTTGGCGCAATTATTTTAGGTGACTATACAACTATCGCTGCTGGTGATAAGGCCAAAGCTTTAGGATACACTCTTTCTGTACCAGTTTCCGAAAGCTTACTTGGCCGGGTGGTCGATTCTCTCGGGTTGCCTCTTGATGGAAAAGCCGCTATCAAATCAAAAATTCTTTATCCGGTTGAAAAAATTGCTGCGGGAGTTGTTAAAAGACAACCGGTTAATGTTCCTCTTCAAACTGGAATAAAATCAATTGATGCTTTAATTCCAATTGGACGAGGTCAAAGAGAACTAATCATCGGAGACAGGGGAACAGGTAAGACAACTATTGCGGTCGATACAATTCTTAATCAAAAAGGGCAGGACGTTGTTTGTATATACTGCGCAGTCGGGCAAAAAAATTCTAAAGTGGCTGCAATTGTTGAACTTTTGAAAAAAAATGGTGCTGATAAATATTCTATTGTTGTTAGCGCTTCGGCGGCTGATTCGGTGGCAATGCAATATTTGGCGCCATACACGGCGTCAGCAATCGGAGAATATTTTATGGATAAAGGCCAGGACGTACTGATCGTCTACGATGATCTAACCAAACACGCTTGGGCTTACCGTCAAATGTCTTTAATCTTGAGAAGGCCTGCCGGTCGTGAAGCGTATCCAGGAGACGTTTTTTACCTTCATTCACGGCTTTTGGAGCGGGCCTGCCGTATTGATAAAAAATATGGCGGTGGATCAATTACCGCTCTTCCAATAATTGAAACCTTAGATGGTGATCTGTCAGCTTATATTCCAACCAACGTTATTTCTATAACTGATGGACAAATTTCTTTGGAAACTGATCTATTTAATTCTGGAATTCGCCCGGCTATTAACGTTGGACTTTCCGTTTCCCGAGTCGGAGGTAACGCTCAAACAAAAGCTATGAAGGCCGTTGCCGGAAAATTAAAACTTGATCTAGCTCAGTATCGTGATTTAGCCGCTTTTTCTCAGTTTGAATCTGAACTTGATGAAGAAACCAAAAAATTTCTTAACCGGGGTGCCAAAGTTACCCAAATTTTAAAACAGAAGAAAAATAAACCACTAAGTTTAGCCGAACAAGTGGCCATTCTTTGGGCGGCCAGTAATGGTTATCTTGATAAACTGCCAATTGATGAAATAGAGAAATTTGAAACTAAATTATTGGAAACTTTGAAACTAAAAGGAAAAAAGTGGATAGAAAAAATCAATAAAAATAAGATCATGGATGAGAAAGACGGAAAAGAACTAGAGAAACTAATTAAAGACATTGGCTAATAATTGTTTCATTGTTACATTGTTCGATTGTTATTATGAATATAAGAACCATTCGCAAAAAAATTAAATCTGTAACCAATGTAAAAAAGATTACCAAAGCCATGCAGCTTGTTTCGGCTATAAAAATGAAAAAGGCGCAGCAAGTTGCGATTGAAGGAAGACCTTATCAGGAAGAAATTGAAAAAATTATTCGAGCCGTTAGTCCAAAGATCGACCCCTCTCTTTCGCCTTTAATTGGTCAACCTGAAGACAGAATAGAGAGAAAGAATCTGGCCATTGTTGTTGCTAGTAACAAAGGTCTTTGCGGCAGTTTTAATTTTAATTTACTTCGTTTTATTGTAAAAAATACCGACTTTAAAAACACCGATTTTATTATTGTTGGTAAGAAAGCTAATTTGTTAAGTAAATTTTCCGCCCACATTATGGCTGATTATTCTTCAAACATTCCTATAAATAGTGTTTCAGCTCTTTTTGAGTTTGCTTTGAATAAATATTTGGATAGAACCTATAAAAAAATCGATCTTTATCACAATCAGTTTGTTTCAATCATTCAGTCTAATCCTGTAGTCACAACTTTACTACCAATAAAAATGGTGTTAGGTCAAGAAAAAAATTCCGAATATTTAATTGAGCCAAATCCAAAACAAATTATTGATTCTTTACTTCGGAGTTTTGTTGAAGAAAAATTAAGATTTGCCTTTATTCAAAGTGAAGCAGGGGAACATTCTTTGAGGATGATGGCGATGAAGAATGCTACTGATAATGCTACGGATGTAATTTATAATCTAACTCTCGTACGAAATAAAATCAGACAGGAAAAAATTACCAGTGAGTTACTGGATATGGTGACGGCCAAAGAATCAGTGGAATCAAATTGATTTGTAGAGACGAGGCATGCCTCGTCTGTACATTTGAATTATAATTTAATTAATATTTATATGAATTCAGGCCAAATTGTTTCGATCCGCGGAGTAGTCGTTGATATTAAATTCAAAGAGAATGAAACTCCGAAAATTTATGATGCCCTTATTATTGAGGAAAAAAAATTGGGAAAAATTGTTCTTGAAGTTGAAGCCATTCTTGATCAAGGACTAGTCCGAGCCGTCGCCATGGCCAACGTCTTCGGCCTTAGCCGAGGTATGAAAGTCACAAACACCGGTAAGCCAATTACGGTTCCAACCGGCGAAGCCACTCAAGGTCGGATAATGAACGTACTTGGAGAACCGGTTGATGAACTAGGACCAATTATATCTAAATACAGCTCCTCAATTCACGCTTTGCCACCTAAATTAGTCGAACAGTCAGTCGAACAGGAAATTTTTGAAACCGGAATTAAAGTTATCGATCTGATCGCTCCATTTATTAAAGGTGGAAAAGTGGCCATCTTTGGTGGAGCTGGAGTCGGTAAAACTGTTCTTATTCAAGAAATGATTCATAACGTTGCTAAAAACCATCACGGAGTTTCCGTCTTTACCGGAGTCGGGGAGCGAACCCGTGAAGGAAATGATCTTTGGTTAGAAATGAAAGAAACAAAAGTATTAAAAAATACATCGTTAGTTTTTGGGCAGATGAACGAGCCACCAGGGAATAGACTTCGAGTTGCTTTAACTGGAGTAACCATGGCCGAATATTTTCGAGATCAAAAAAATATGGACGTCCTGCTTTTTATTGATAATATTTTCCGTTTCGCTCAAGCCGGAAGCGAGGT
This sequence comes from Candidatus Roizmanbacteria bacterium GW2011_GWC2_34_23, assembly GCA_000990305.1. Classification (GTDB taxonomy): domain Bacteria; phylum Patescibacteriota; class Microgenomatia; order UBA1406; family GWC2-37-13; genus GWC2-37-13. The sequence continues at coordinate 4,175 of LBPR01000010.1, forward strand.
TTCCGCGCTCCTTGGAAGAATTCCTTCAGCCGTCGGCTATCAGCCAACTTTAGCTTCAGAGATGGCCGCCTTACAGGAAAGAATTACGTCCACTAATAAGGGGTCAATTACCTCTATTCAAGCCGTTTACGTACCGGCCGATGATTATACCGATCCAGCGCCGGTGGCGACTTTTTCTCACGTTGATGCTTCAATCACACTGGAGCGAGCATTGGCTGAACTGGGACTTTATCCGGCCATTGATCCGTTAACTTCAAATTCCCGAGCTTTGGATATTGATATTGTTGGTGAAGAACATTACCAGGTAACACGAGATGTTTTGAAGACTTTGCAACGATACAAAGACCTTCAGGATATTATTGCCATCCTTGGAATGGAAGAGCTTTCCGAAACGGATAAATTAACGGTTTCAAGGGCAAGAAAGATTCAAAGATTTTTGACTCAACCGATGTTTGTGGCTGAGCCTTTTACGGGACGAGCCGGTAAATACGTGCCAGTTGAGGAAACCGTCCGCGGCTTTAAAGAAATCTTGGAAGGTAAACACGACAGCAAATCGGAAATGAATTTTTATATGGTTGGAGGGATAGAGGAAGTGAAGTAATAACAAAATAAACAAATAATCAAATAAGCAAATAAAGAAATGAATATTTAAATGATTAAATGTTTTAATTAATACATTTGCTTATTTTTCATTTATTTAATTATTTTATTATTTGATTATTTAGACATTTATGAATTTACTTCGGCTAAAAGTTATAACTCCTCGCAAGATTGTCATAGATAAGCAGGTTAATTCTGTGACAGTTCCAACCGCGGACGGCGAAATTACCATCCTCCCACACCACACTCATTTATTTTCTTTATTAATTGAGGGCATTGTTAAAATTAAAAGTGGAGAAAGTGAAGATGATTTGGCCATCGGTGGGGGATACTTGGAGACAAATGGAGAAACGGTCACCGTTCTTGTTTCTCGCGCTTATGGTCAGAATGAGATTGATAAAAACCTAACAGATAAGGCAGTTGAGGAAGCCAAACATATTCTTTCTAAATCAACCGATGAGAAGGAACGAGCCGAGGCAATGACCATCATTCGCCGCTCCGTCATCGACTCCAGATTGATGAAAAGACGAAAATCAAGGCTAATTTAACCGTTGATAGCACAAAAGCAATAAAGGATTGTCAAGTGATATTTACATCCGTAGGATAGCTTGATGTAGCGTGCGGGATAATGGATTCAATGTTAAACCAAGAGCTTCCAATGTAAATGCCCCGAGTAATAGACTGTCTCCTTTTTCACCAAACAAAATAGGAGCAGCGGATTCTTTTCCTTCAAACTCATATAAAGCACTTCCTACTTTACGCTTGATTATGGACCCATCTGCCAACGAAAACTCTTCTTCTCGTTGAGGTTTGATTCCTAAACGTTTTAATATATCCGCCGGTACTACAGTGTAAGTCGCTCCGCTATCAACCAAGAATCTTCCTTCATACTCTTGTTTTGGGTCCTGAGGATTCTTAATTTTCAATTGGACGTTAGTCATTCCCATAATCAAACAATAGCATTAAGAATGCTAAAAATCAACGGAATTATTTCACAATCTCAATCACACTCCCAATTTTTGGAAAGTTGAATTCGTCAATCCCTGTGGTTGGTTTGCCTTCGGTAAAGTAGCGCCAAATACTGATTTCAAGAAATCTGTTTTCCTTTTTTCCTGAAGAACCGGGGTAGATAACTAATTCTCCTGGTATGTCACCAAATAGATTTGTGACGTACTTGGCTTTTTTTACTATTTCATTAATTTTTAAATTTACTAATTCCCCGTACTCATATTTCCCTTTAAAATTCTCTTCAACTATTGTTGTCTTAATATTTCCAAAATTATCGATGTGACCAATATAAAATTTATCGAGTTCGGGAATAATATTAGTGCTAATTTCCTCTAACTCCAATTCATCTTCCATATAGTCCATTAAATGGGCTGATAATCTTGAAAATAAATCGCGGGAATGGAACTGACCTTTTTCGTTAAGACCATTATAAATATAAAGCTCCTCAATTCTATTTTTGATCATTGAAAAATCATACCCCGAATTAGGTCCGAGTAAATAAATACCCGATTTTAGTTTAATAATGACAGGTTTCGCACCTGACGCTTTTTCAATACTTTGGCGGGAATGAAGGCGGGGGTCGGTATTTTGAAATATTACCGTCTCTAAGGGCCGACCATATCTTTCGACGTCCTCAACTAGTTGATTAACCAAAAAACCTGTATGAATTGTTGAAGGAGTCGAACCAACAAAACTAATATTGGAAGCATTCGAATTTTTTAGGAAACCTTCAACTGTTATTTTAATTTCAGCGCGGGAAAGGGCATCAAAAGCTAAATCGGCGACGACGATTAATTTTTTCATAGAATTATTTTATTCGATCCAGTACATAATTTGTAATATCATCAAAATTTACAATTCCTTCCAATCGTTTTTCCTGATTGGTAACAGGTAAAGATGAAAGATGGTATTTCAAAAATTTTTTCATGGCAATTTCAACCGGGGTTGTCAGATGTATGACAATTAAATTTTGAGTCATAAACTTGTATAAAGGCATATCTAAGTCCTCTCTTAAAATTTCCTGTAAACTTACGACGCCAGTTAATTGATTTTCTTTATTGACAACATAGATACAGTACAATGAGGAAAAATCCTTTGTTTCATTTTTTATTTTTTCGATTACTTGACGGACTGTGTCATCTGGACCAACGGTTAAATATTCTGTAGTCAATAATCCACCTATAGGCTCTTTTGATAGATCAAGAAGATGAATGATTTGATCTTTTATTTTTGGACTTAGTTTTTCCAAGACTTCTTCTCTTTTCTTTTTAGATAAAGTAAGAAGGACGTCAACCGCCTCATCCGGATCCAAAAAAGAAATCAGCTTGGCCGCTTTATCAATATGAAAATTTTTAAATAAAGCCGTCTGATAATTTATATTTAGGTTTCCAATTACCTCAGCTGCTTTCTCCGTGTCTAATATTTTTAAAAATTTTCTTGCATTAATGACGTTTGTTTTCTCCAAATAATCGGCTAAATCTTCCGGTCTGATTTTTTCTAATTTTTCTTCTTTTTTTCTTAATTTCACGTTTCCTCTGATCAATTCTAATGGCTGAATATCGGCCCATGATAGAAATTGAGAAGTTAATTTAAAATGAAAAAAGGAAGCAATTTTATAAAAATTATCGGCCCCAATTCGAAGTCGTCTAAATATTCCTAAAACTCCAACGTCAACACCGGCAATCGATAATTTTTCTTTATCTTGTAAGGCCACATCATTGACGCGAACAATCTTATTGCCTTTCAAATCTATGATTTGCTTATCAAGTAAATTTTTTACTAAATATAGTTCGTTTTCCTCAAGATAAGTAATCAAAAATTCCTTTTCAATCGTTAAGATTTTATTGATTTTCTGAAGATAATCTGTGGAGATAATTAGTCTTTGATTTGATTTATCCCTGATAACAATTTTGGTTACAATTGGATTTTCGGCGACCAAAAATATTAGGTCTTCCAAATAACCTATACGAATATTATCTTCCGTATAAACCTTTTTATTAACAATTTCTGAGAAGTAAAGCATGAAATTAAATAATAAATATTAAATCACAAACCTGCCTGCCGGCAGGCAGGTAACAAATAAATCTTAAATATTAAATAAAAAACAAAAAACACCCCTATTTAGAATTTATTTTTTAATACTTAGTATTTATTTGGAACTTGGAATTTATGATTTTGAATTTAAGTATCTGCCTTCATTATATATGAAATCATAATACAATATGCTATAATTTTGTGCGTTTGGGCATGTAGTTTAATGGTAAAACACATCTCTGATAAAGATGAGACCGATAGTCCGATTCTATCCTTGCCCACACCTGAACCTCGGACTTGTAGCTCAACGGTAGAGCGCTTCGTTTACATCGAAGATGTTGGGGGTTCAAATCCCTCCAAGTCCACAACGTAAGGAATTTTTATTACTTAAAAATTTCAACGTTGTTGGAACGTTTAAATCGAAGATTTATTACGTTCCACAAAAAGTCGGGGGTTTTTACCCTGAACCCGAAGTGGTTCATGGGCGAGCCCCTCAGCGTCCACAAATATGAACTCTTATCGAACTAGAAAAATTATTCAAACATATGTTGATGGTTGGAAAGAAAATAATATTAATAAAATATTAAAAGCACTAACTAATAGCTGTGTAATTGTTGAGTCTCATGGACCAACCTATCATGGGACAGACGATGTTAAAGATTGGGTAAATAGCTGGAAAAAAGATGGATACAAAGTTAATCGGTGGGATATTATTTCCTTTTTATATTCTAAAAATACTACAGTTTTTGAATGGGTTTTTGAATTTTCGTCAGACAAAACAGAAAAGCGAACCATTGAAGGAATAACTATTGCCAAGTTTAAAGATAAAAAAATAGTTTATCTTCGTGAGTATCGAACAACAAAGTCTCTCTACGATTGGAAACGAATAAAGAAACTAGATGCTTTTTAAGTTATACCTCTTCAAGGCAGTTTCGACGATTTTTTTTAATAAATTCTTATAGTCTATTCCAGCCACTCTGGCCGCTAATGGAAAATAAGAAGTCATAGATACTTCGGGGGGGGTTATTCCGGATGGAGAATTGATTTCCAGGACATATGGATTTTCATCTTTATCACATCTGATATCAATCCTGCACCAATCAACGACGTTAAGAACCTCCCAAACTTTATAACATATTTTTTTTATTTTATTTTCAAGTTTTTTGTCGATTTTTGCCGGGCAGATTAAATAATCGGCGTGCCCCTCTTCTTCAAAAAACCATTTAACTTCATAGGAGTCAATGGGGAGATATTTTTTTGGAAGAATTCTATGATTTGATTCTATGATAGGTAAAATCACCGGCGGGTTGCCAAGCATCGCAATTGAAAATTCCCGGCCTTCAAGAAAAGGCTCAATTAATGCCGGTTCGTTAAAAATTTTTAATATCTTTTTTACCTGTTTTTTCAAACCAATTTCATCATAAACGACGCTTTGATTAGTAATTCCCATTGAAGATCCTTCAGCAATTGGCTTAACAATCAGTGGGAACTTTAATGTTTTTTTTAGTGTAAAACCTGTACTTTCAACTGCTTGAAAATCAGCCGTTGGAATATTATTGGCTAAAAAAATTTCCTTGGCTTTTGCCTTATTAAGAGAAAACGCGTGAGTTAACGGAGAGGAACCTGTGTAGGGAATTTGGAGCATTTCAAGCATCGCCGGCATCTGCAATTCTCGATCTTTCCCATATATTCCTTCCGCTACATTGAAAACCAAATCAATTTTTTTTCGAAGACGAAAAAGCTTGAAGTAGGCTTTTTCGTTTGCCTCAATAGGTAATATGCTGTATCCCAAACTTTTTAAATGTTTTATCTGCCATTTGGTCGTTATTGGGTCATCAAAATCTCCCTCTAATTGATTTCTATAATCCCTTGAAACTGAAAAATTATGACGAACATTATATAAAAATGCTATATTCATATATTAGAAGTTAGAACTTTGGTTGACCAAAAGGTTTTAATAGTTCATAAAAGTTTTCCTGAAGTTCATAAGCTTTTTTCTTATTTTTTCCCAAAACCGTATACAAAAGTTGATTAGATTGCAACGAGGCAGACGAAGATAAAATTAGTCCTTCTTTTTTCTTTTTATCATAAAGGATTGGTTTTAATGTATCAATTATTTTTCTGAAACTGACCGTTTCCTGATTATTAAATTTATAGTTATTGCGATTTATAACATATACATCAGAAAAAAAATCTTCACCATATAAATCATAAACTAATTTATAAATATCAGTACCACCCGTATTCCTAGTATTGGATTCGTCAACGTAAATGTGTTTACTATTTGAGGCAATCATATCTATATCAAAGTGGCCGCGGTAACCTGCTTCCGCATATTTTTCGGCTATATAATAACCAGTATCTATAATCCTGGCGGCCGTTCTTTCATTAATTACGTCTTCATGAATGTCCAGTCCATAATATTTGCCTTCTTTTGTCACCATCATCACGCAATAATAAAGCATCTCAATTTTGCCGCTTTTATGAATCTTAAATTCAATATTAGGAAAAGCTCCGGGCGTAGCATAGTTAACGTTAATCAATTCTTCAATTATGATTGGAAATCTTTCCCAATAGCCATCCTCGCTTAAAAGTTCATAGATTCTTTTTTCACAGGATTTATAATCTTTAGGCAATTCTCCGTCGCGGAAAATCAATACCCCCTGTCCGCCACTGCCTTTATTTGTTTTTAAAACGACGCCTTTTTCTTTTATATAACGATTAGCGGCAATTTTGGCGGCGTCCAGCTTCCCCACGCAAATAACTCCATCGGGCATGATAAAATCTGGTTCCTCGGCCCGGCTTTGTTGAGCTAACTGTCTTATCCCTGATTTACTGCCAAAAAAATTCACCGTCCAAGCATTTTCCAGCTCGGGGGCTTCCGGGGTAACCACATTTATGCCAAGTTGAATCATTCTTTCTTTTAACTCTAGAAATTCCGGGGAAGAGGCATAACTGATCAAGGTCACTTTATGATATTTTTTTGCTTTTGTGATAATCTCTCCAAATAACTGCTTATCAGTATATAAATCTTTACATATTAAAGCCGTCTTCATTTGAGGAACATATATATCAACTTTTTTATTATTGGTAATTGATTGAAAATAATTTTTAAAAGTATTGGAAATTTCAATAGGAGAAATATAAATAAATTCGTTTTCACTGGCATTGGAAAAAAGGTAGCATTCTGACGATTGATTACAGTCATTTATCAGTGAGTATCTTTTCTCAATTGGTTGAATTGATGACAGAAATGACCACTCGTCTTCAACAACATTATAGATGTAAATAATTAATTCTTTTTTTCTTGAGGGAGGTTTTTTACTCGCTCGTCTTTTTATTTTTTTCATTTTTCGCAATAACAAAATTATCAATTATTTTTACCGAAAGTCAAGCGGTATTTCTAGGTGTCATTCTCGCCCCCGCCTTCGCGAGTGTAAACTCCGGCGGGAATCCAGACTAAAATCACCCTGAGGAGCGTTGTATCGCACTCCTCTTGACAAGAAGAAGAAGAAGAAGAAGTAAAATCAAGGCGGTATGACCGAAAATAAAAATATCCCACCTAATAAAAACGGTTTTAAAAATTGCGCAGGCGTAGCGTTATTAATGTCAATATTGGCTTGCCAAGTTTCTATTCCAGCAATTATAGTTTATGGCGTTGTTGAGTATAATAAATTGGGCCCATTGGGCTATGCATTTTGCTTACCAGCTATATATATTCCTTTAACACTAATTGGTGTTAATAGCTATTTAAACGCTAAATATGAACGCGAAAATAAGGGCTGGCTACCACGTGATTATGACCCTCTTGATTCTAATCATAAACCTTAATTTTTTTCGAATATAACAATCCCTTAGTAATAATATTTTCATTCTATATTTTTAAATTTATTGTTGATTTTATCAATTATCAATAATGATAAATAAAACATTTGTTAAATAAAATACATTATCGATTAAATAAAATTAATTAATAACATCGATTGTACAATCGATTAATCAATTGAACATTTTGTATTACCGATTAATCGATGATACAGTTAGGTGTCAATCATTGTTCTTTCCTTTTGTCTTCTTTTATGATTCCAATGCATTTGCCAGTGACCAATTTTCAATCCTGGTTTAATAAATATATCAGCAAATAAATCTTCAAAGAAATTACTTATCTTTTCCTGATTTAATAATTCACCAATTACTCCAATTAATCTGGATTCTTTATCATAAAATAATAATGAAAATTTGGCGACTGTGGCTCTTGAGCTTTTTAAATATTTTGCAATTGTTGTATGGTCAACTCCCTTTAGAAGAAGGTAAACAATGGCAATTCTTTTGGCTACCATCAATTGCTCTGGAGGAGATAAAATATCTTTTATTATTCCTAAAAAATCATCTTTATCATCGGCTTTATTTAATATCTCAAACATTAATTGATAAACCTTGACTAATTTTTTATCATCAATCTGAGTTTTAGATAAATTGACCATGTGTATTATCGATTAATCAATTGAGCAATCTGTTTAACCGATTAAATAACTTTATAAACTACTTATTTTGTTGTCTACCGCTTATAACCTACAAAAATGGGGAATTAGATTGTCAAGAAGGAATTTTTTTGACGATAGATGTCACCCCTCCGGAGCAGGGAATGACAAACGCAATTATACATGGATAAATTACAAACTGAATTAACTATTAACAAATAGTAATTAATCCTTTATACTGAATTTATGCGTAAAACTTTTTGGCAATACTATTGGGATAGCCTTCATAATTTTGGTGAGGGTATCATTAATATCTTTATTTTTCTCCCTTATTTTTTCTCTGTTTCTGCCTTATTGAAAACCTTGTTTTATCCTTGGAAAAATCTAATTATAAAAAAAACTTTTGTTGGCTTTTCTTTGGCTGATTGGGCTAATCGCTTTGCTTTTAATCTCATTTCTAGTTCTATGGGTGTAGTAATGAGAATTTCTATAATTAGTTTTTATTTCATATTGCAAACAATATTTATGTTCGTACTGCCTTTTGTTGCACTATCTTTTTTTCTTTTTACACCATTTTTCTATTTAATATCTCTCACTCAAAAAACTTCCCAAGAAAAAAAAGATATCTTTAAAAAAAAATTTATTGAAACGCATTTACTCATTGAAGAAAACCGGTTTTTTGTTGAAAACTGGTTTGAAAAATATTATCGACAGAATCTTGAAAAAATCCAATGGTGGAAATTGTCTAACTTGTTTACTTATCCGCCTTTAGCCCGCGACTGGGCCGTTGGTTACACTCCAATTCTAGATCAATATGCTACTGATTTGGCCACTTCTTCATATCTTCACCATATTAAAAATATTATCGATCGGGAAAAAGAAATTACTGAGGTCGAACAAATTTTAACAAAATCAAACGAAAGCAATGTCATTATCGTTGGTGAGGAGGGAGTGGGGAAACATACGATTATTGATGCTTTAGCAAAAAAAATTTATTTGGGAAAAACTAATATTCATTTAATGTATCGAAGGATTTTGAAACTTAATATGGAAAGGATTTTAAAGGAAAAAAATTTTGAAGACTTATTAGAAGAAGCTCAACAAGCAAAAAATATTATTCTCTTTATTGATAATTTTGATAAATATATTAACCTCTCTATTTCTCTTGAAAAATATGCCAAGAGCAATTTAATTCAAATAATAGGAACAACGACTCCTTTTGACTATCAAAGTTTTATTTTTCCCAACGAAAAAATTAATCAGATGTTTAGTAAAGTCGATGTTTATGAAGTAACTGATGAAGAAGCCGAGAACATCTTACTTGAGTCAGTATTTACTTTTGAGAATCATAATAAGGTTTCTATTTTCTATGAAACAGTCAAAGAAGTGATTGAAAAAAGTAAGTTTTATTTAACGTATATTCCTTTTCCGGAAAAGGCAGTTGATCTTCTCGATCAAGCATGTGTTTATGCTGTTTCAAACTCACCAAAAACTAAAGATACCCCTAAAGTAACTCCTGACACAATTAATCAAGTACTAACAGAAAAAATTCATATTCCAATCACCATTACCAAACAAATGAAAGAAAAACTTTTGAATTTAGAATTAATCTTATCTTCCCGAATTATTCAGCAAGATGAAGCGATAAAAAAACTTTCTTCAGCGCTGAGACGATCTTTCTTATTAATAGGTAAACGAAAAAAGCCTTTGGCATCATTTTTATTTCTAGGACCAACCGGTGTGGGAAAAACTGAAACTGCCAAAGTGGTTTCTAATGTTTTCTTTGAGGATCTTCTCCTTCGCTTTGACATGTCCGAATTTCAATCAAAATATGATATTCCAAAACTGATTGGAGACAGTACTAACCCCGGTCTTTTAACTCAAACCATTCGCGAACAAAGTTATGGTGTTTTATTATTAGATGAAATTGAAAAAGCTGATAAAGATCTCATTAATATTTTTTTGACAATCGTTGATGAAGGCTATTTTATCGATGGAAAAGGAAAAAGAGTTGATTGTAAAAATCTTGTTATTATTGCAACCTCAAACGCCCAAAATGAAAATACTTTTTCTCCTGAATTTCTAAATCGTTATGATGGAATAATAACATTTGAATTTTTGAATAAAGAATCAATCAGAATTTTGGCAAAAAAAATGATCGAAAAAATATCATTAGATATATTTAAAATATATAAAGTGAGAATTTTTGTTTCCGAAAAAACAATAAATTTCGTTTCTAAAAAAGGTTTTGATTCACGCTTTGGAGCTAGAAATCTTGAAAGAACGATTCGTGATGAAATTGAAGATAAAGTGTCAAAGCTTATTTTTCAAGACAAAGCTAAGCCTGGAGAAACAATTAATTTGTAGTATTTTATATGGGCAAACTCATTGTCATTGAGGGTATTGACGGTTCTGGAAAAGGCACTCAACTTAAAATGCTTCTTAAATATTTAAACGAAAAAAATATCAATCATACTTCATTTGATTTTCCTCAATATGGAAAGACATTTTTTGGAGATTTCGCCCACCGATTTCTTAATGGTGAGTTCGGCCATTTTAGTAGAATTAATCCTTATCTTGCCTCTTTCCCTTATGCGGCCGACCGCTGGCAAGTAAAAGACAAAATCTGGCAGGCAATCAATGATGGAAAGCTTGTTATTTGCAATCGCTACACTCCTTCTTCAATTTATCAGGCGGTCAAAGTCCGCTCTCCCCAAAGAAAAAATTTTTTAAACTGGGTAGATACGCTCGAATATGAAGTTTTTGGCATACCGCGTCCAAGTTTAGTGATTTTTCTTTATGTTCCTTTGGAGCTTGCTCAAACTTTGATTGCTAAAAAAAAGAAGGATCAATATGAAAAAAATACAAAGTATCTTAAAAAAGTTGAAGAAATGTATTTGGATATTCTAAAAACTAATAAAAGTTGGGTTAAAATTGACTGCGTGGAAAATGAAACTATTTTATCTCCTGAAATAATTCATCAAAAAATTCTTGACAAACTATCTCCATATTGTTAAGCTGTGTGTATATGGATAAAAAATTTATGGTTTTGATGGTATTATTTTTTGTTGTTTTTGGAGTTTTTGTCAC
>LBPR01000011.1 GCA_000990305.1 Candidatus Roizmanbacteria bacterium GW2011_GWC2_34_23
CTCAATAATATCTTCAGGGATATCTATATCATTAGCTCTCCACGACGGCACCGTGATCTGTAGGGTCTGACCCTCTCGGAGGGTCAGACCCTTGTTTGGGGCGACTGTTACGGCAAATCCCAAATTTGTGAGTATCGAATTAATTATTTTTTCCGGTATTTTGACGCCGATTTTCTTCTCAAATAACCCGTAATCCATAACCAATAACTTCTTTTTGCTTGGGTTCGGATATATATCATATAACTTTGATCCTACTTTTCCTTGCGCGTATTTTTCTAATAGTTCAACTCCATAAACAAGCGTAGGTTCGACTCTCTCGGCATCAAGTCCTTTTTCAAAAAAAGTTGCGGCAATAGTCCTAACTCCGGTGGTCATTGTAGTTTTTCTAATTTTCACTTTGTCATAGGTCTGAACGAAAAGAACAACATTCTTCGTTTTTTCAGTGATTGCAGAATTTAATCCACCCATGATTCCACAAAGGTCAATTAATCTGCCGGAACCGTCTTCCATGACGATGTCTCCACCTGGCAAAGTAACCTCTTTTTCATCCAAAGTAAATATTTTTTCACCTTTTTTGCTTTCGCGCATAATCATTGTAGAACCCTTTATTTGATCGTAATCAAAAGTATGAACCGGTTGTCCCAACGCTAACATTAAATAATTTGAAATATCAACGACATTGTTGATAGATTTAATTCCACAGGCAATTAATCTTTCGGAAATGAATTTCGGTGATGGAGCAATTTTTACATTTTCAATAACAACGGCAGTAAAGCGCTGGCAAAGAGACTCGTCTTTGATTACAATGTTAAGTTTTTTATTATCTATACCACGGTCGTGGGTAAGATAATATTTTTCAAAATTATATGCTTTTAATAGATTTGTTTTAAATTTTGCCTTCTTTCCAAACATTGGGAGGATTGCAACGGATTCTTGTGCAATACCGAGAACCGATGCATAGTCAATCCTATTTGAAATCACTTCAATATCAAAAACATGATCATCCCCCATTCGCTCAACGTTCTCAATCGATGGCCCGCAAAGAGATAGATACTCGCGGACTTGATCAGGCGTCGCATCAGTGTCGAGATATTCAAGAAGCCAGTTATAGGTGATCTTTATATTCATTATATTTTTATATAGGGTCTGACCCTATGCGAGGGTCAGACCCTGTTAAAACTGCTCTAAAAACCTGATATCCCCCGAATAATAATTTCTAATGTCATCGAGTCCGTATTTCATCATAATCACTCGTTCAATCCCAAATCCGAAGGCCCAGCCGGAAAATTCTGCCGAACTAATTCCCCCTTCTTTTAATACATTCGGGTGGACCATGCCGGTTCCACCTAATTCTAACCAGCCTGATTTACAGACCTTACACCTGACACCCTTAGGGTGGCCTTTTTGATTCTGTCCACCCTGAGGGTGTCCTATAATCCCCGTTCCTTGACAGTTATTACAGGAAATATCGACTTCAAACGATGGTTCCGTAAACTGAAAATGATGAGGTCGAAGGCGTGTTTTTGTACCAATGCCAAAATATTTTTCAGCAAAATAGTCTAAGGTTCCTTTTAGATTTGCAATCGTTATATTTTTGTCAACGCATAGTCCTTCGAATTGGTAAAACATTGGAGTGTGGGTTGGATCCCAATTTGGCCTGTAGCATTTGGAAATATTTATCATTCTGATTGGGGGTACTTTTACTCTTTTCATCTCGCGATTTTGGCCGTTTGAAGTGTGAGGAGTTAGGACCATTTTTCCAAGTGTTGAATGCGCAGGAACATCGATGAAAGAAGTTTCAACATCATCGCGGGCTGGGTGACCGGAGGGCATATTTAACGATTCAAAAGCACCATACTCCCAATCAACTTCAGGATAAGATACTCTGATAAATCCTATTTTCTCAAATATTTTTGTGATTTCTTCGATGGCTAATGAAACAATGTGAAGACTGCCTTTTGGATAAGCTTTTCCAGGCATTGTCTTATCAAAAAAAACTTCTGATTTTTGTTTGGAAACAATCAATTTCTTAATTTCTATGTATTTTTTAATTTCAGTTTTTAACAGGTTGACTTTCTGCCCATATTCTCTTTTTTCTTCATCAGGAATATCCTTAATTGTTGAAAGCAACTTGTTTATCTCACCATTTCGACCTAAGTACTTAATCTCAAGCTCGTTAAGTTGTTCTAAGGATTTTGCTGAATTAATTTCTATCTCGTATTTCTTTCTATCCATGATAAAGAAGATTATATAAGAAAAATAATAATTTAACAATATAACAATGAAGCAGTGAAACAATGTATTTTTATTTTGCTTTTTCTACTATTTTCTTGAAGACTTCCGGATGTTCAACAGCCAGTTGAGAAAGAATTTTGCGATCTAATTCAATTTTATTGACTTTGAGTTTATTGATAAAAATGCTGTATTTCATTCCTAACTCTCGAAGAGCGGCATTCATTCTCATAATCCAAAGCTGTCTGAAATCTCTTTTTCTATGTTTTCGTCCTGCAAAAGCATACTCTCCGGCATGAAGAACGGCTTCTTTAGCTTTCTTAAACTGTTTATGTCTGGTCATCCAAAAACCTTTAGCCATTTTTAAGACCTTTTTATGCCTTGCTCTAGTTTTGACTCCGCCTTTTATTCTTACCATATTTTAGATAAATTTTAAATTCTAAATTACAAATCACAAATAAGTCATAAATACTAAATAATAAATTCTAAACAGTTTAGTATTTAGTGCTTATTGTTTATAATTTATTTGGAACTTGAAATTTAGAATTTAGAATTTTATTTTTTCCCCAGCATCATCAGCACTTTCCTCTTCATTCTTCCCGAAACTTCCAATAATCTTTTTTTTCTTCTTAACCAGCTTTTATTTTTCTTTCCTCTCAAATGTCGAAAAGCTTGTCCGCGATTAAGGACTTTGCCTTTAGGACTGACTCGGAATCTTTTTACCGCCGATTTTCTTGTTTTTGGTTTATTTTTAGCCATATTATTTTTTCTTTGCCACTACTGCTCTCAAAATCTTTCCTTCAAGCTTTGGTTCTTTGGAAATATTAACTTCGCCTAAGCTAACAATAAACTTGTTAACTAAAGCGAAGGCCATATCCCGCTTGGCGTTTTCCCTTCCTCTTAACAATAAATTTATTCTTACCTGATGTCCCTCAGACAAAAATTCTTTTGATCGTTTTTCCATCCTCTCGAGATCTGCTTGTCCTATAAATAATCCCAAATTAATGTCTTTAACAACTCCTTTTTTTATTCCTTTTCTGGCGTCTTTCTCCTTCTTTTCTTCTTGATACAAAAATTTCTTAAAATCGATTATCTTGGCAACTGGCGGTACCGCTTTTGGAGCAATTAAAACCAAGTCTGCTTCGAGTTCTTGAGCTTTATTTAACGCTTCTTGTTTGCTCATTACACCAATCTGTTCACCCTTACCGTCGAGCACTCTTAATTCAAGGGCCTCAATCCTGAAGTTTATAAAGTAAAACTTTCGCTGTGTAAACTTTCTTTTATGAAAAATTCTCAATTTGAGATTTTAATTGATTTATAAACTTATTAATTTCTATCGAACCTAAATCTTTTCCCTCCCGTTTTCGAACGGAAATTGAATTAGATTTTAATTCTTTCTCTCCTATTATAACCATATAGGGAATTTTTTGCAAGGTGGACTCACGGATCTTTCCTCCAAGTGACTTATTGTCCGCGTTTAATTCGACCCGAATGTTATTTTTTGCCAACTCTTCTTTAATTTTTTGAGCTGGTTCTAAAAATTTTTCCGAAATCGGTAATACGATCACCTGAACTGGGGAAAGCCATAAAGGAAATGCTCCAGCAAAATGTTCTATTAAAATAGCCATCGTTCGCTCCAGAGAGCCAGTCAAACCTCGATGTAGAATGACAGGGTGTTCTTCTTTTCCCTCTTCATTGATATATGTTAAATTCAATTTTTTCCCCATAAATAAATCTAGCTGGAGTGTACTCATCTGCCATTCACGGCCAAGTGAATCCTTAACCATAAAATCAATCTTTGGTCCATAAAATGAGGCTTCACCTTTAGCGATGATATATTTCAATTTATTATCCTTGACGATTTTTTCCAACTTTTCCCCTGCCTTTTTCCAAGTTGCAGCGTCAGCAATATATTTAACAGCATCGGAAGGATCAACTAAAGAAAGTCTGACATAAAAATTATTCAAAGAAAAAGCCTTAAACATTTTTTTAACCATTTCAATACAAAGTTTAAATTCACTTTCAATTTGACTTTCTCTCATTAAAATATGACTGTCATCAATACTTAAAGCCCGGACACGGAGTAGGCCAGCCAACTCCCCTGTTTTTTCAAAACGGTAACAAGTACCCGGTTCAGATAACCTCATTGGAAGATCTTTGTATGACCTGGGACGGGCTGCATAGATCATATAATGATGAGGGCAGTTCATCGGTTTGAGAACATATTCTTCACCGTCAATTCCAAAAGGGGCATACATAACATCGCGGTAATGCTGCCAGTGGCCGGTTTTTTTGTACATTTCTGATCTGGCAATATGCGGCGTAAATACCTGCTGAAAACCTGATTTTTTTTCTAATTCATATTCATAGTCTAAAATTTGTTTGCGAATAATGTTTCCTTTAGGAGTTATTAAAGGGAGTCCTTTACCAATATTCTCCGAAATGACAAACAAATCAAGTTCTTTACCCAACTTTCTGTGATCTCTTTTTTTTGCTTCTTCGAGCATTTTTAAATGATTTTCAAGTTCTTCTTTTGTGGGAAATACAGTTCCATAAATTCTCGTTAACATTTTATTTTTTTCGTCACCTCGCCAATAAGCTCCGGCAACGGAGAGTAATTTAAAGTGTAAAAGCTCTTTGGCTGGATTTTCAACGTGGCCCATTTTACAGAGATCAAGAAAATCACCTGGATCATTTGTCTGTAGTTTCTTTCCTTGCTTGGCAAATTCCGTTGCCATTTCTACTTTATATTTATTATCTTTGAATAATTTTTTTGCCTCTTCAAGAGTTACTTCTTTGAATGAAAATTTTTGCCATGTTGGTAATATTGTTCTCATTTTTGCTTCGATTTTGGGAAAATCTTCTTCTGAAATACTCCATTTACCCAGATCAAAATCCTGGTAGAACCCATTTTCTATAGCAGGCCCGATTGCATTTAACGCCCCAGGATACAGTTGTTTTACCGCATGAGCTAACAAATGCGCACACGAATGCCTAAGATTGTCCAAATTGTTTTTTTCCATACTTATTTATTATATAAACTTTTAATAAAAATACATAATTGAATTATTAATTTTATATTCACTTTAATTAATTAAAGTTTTTTAATATTTCCGATTGGCCCTTTATATTTTTTCAACCAACTTATAAAATCAACCAAAACGTTTACCATATAATCATGGTACTCTTTACCTTTTTCAGGAGATGCTTTTGATGAGTCGGAAAATGATCCGTCCGGCGCAAAAACTTTCTGTTCGTAACTATTCCATGGAATATCAATTATTTCTCCTGATTTTCCGAAAAGGTCGTAATGGGAATATTTTGAAAATATCTTCTCAAAATTTATTCCTTTTTTTGTCAATTTACCCTTCTTTATCAGATGAGGATATTTATACCAAATATGCGAAACTTCCAGTTCTCCAACATGATGTTCGATATTATCTTTTATTTTATTTGCAATACCTTTCGCAATTTTCATTGGGTCAGCAACAGCAAAAAACACATTTTTTAACTTGAATTCATGTAAATTTTTAACAGCACTAAGTAATGCTGGTAAATTAGCACTCTTATGACCGTTGATTATGAGTATTTTTTTTACTCCGTTTCTTGCTAAACTTTCGCTGATATCTTCAATGACAGATATAAGTGTTGAAGTTCTAAGTGACATTGTTCCTGCAAATCCAAGATGATGACTTGAGTCTCCATACCATAATGGCGGAGCCACAAGCACTCCGGTTTTTTTACCAACATCTTCAGCCAAGGCAATTGCCGCATAACTATCAAGTCCCAAAGGACCTGCAAGTCCGTGTTCTTCGGTACTGCCAACTGGTAATATAACGATATTTTCTTTCTTGAGATAATTATTAACATCTTCCCAAGAAAGTTCATTGATCCAAACTGAATTTAATTTTTTCATAAAATTTAAATTAATTTATAATTACTGAAACCAAACAGGCCCGAAACGGGAATAAACGTGTGGCATGTCACGGGGAAGCGTCGCCATTCCCAGATCTCGGCTACCATTGATAAACAGCACACCATTAGAAAATGTTCTTGATAGAGGCTCCGCTTCTTGACGTCTCATCATCCAATAAAGAAAAGCAGCCTTATCAGGTTCAATACCACTTCGACTATGTTTCTTAGCTGATTCGATTAACTGAGAACTTTGCCTTAATTCTCTAAAGTTTTTAAAAAGTTTTTCGTCCACAGGTCGGTTTACATCTGGTAAATTAATACCCCATTCTTCATAAAGGCGGTCAAGTTTAATGGGATTCAAATCCCTTTTTTTTGCCTCAAGTTCGATACGAGCATGATAATTGTTAAAATCTTGGTAACCGTTAAATCTTCCATGTGTGTCTGCTAACAGAATAATAATCTCAGCCTCATTTAAAGTTATTCCCTTTATTAAGTCATGAATTATTTTGTACTCATCCAGCAATAAATAATCAGATTTATCAGGGGATTTTTTTTCACCAACTCCCCAGAAGCTGATGAGCTGTAAGGAATGACCATTTAAAATAGCATGTTGAAATCTATGTTCAATCATATTGTTACTGTTATAAATTCCTCTTGAAAAAATCTTCAAAATTTGAAGCATCTGGACAGCTTTTTTTCTGGCCACAGCTTCAGGATTACTTGCTCTCTCAAATGCTTTTTGATTATCAATAAAAAACATAATAGTTTTATCACCTCCTTTCAAAAGAAAAATCCCGCTTTGGGCGGGGTTGGTTTTAAATTTTTAATCCACGCTACCCACCGCCCAAAACTAATCGGGTAGTGGTAGTACAAACTTTATTTAAATTATTTTTACTCATATAACAAAAAATCCCTCCTTCCGGAGGGGTAACTTTTACACAAAGCACACCTCCTAGAGGGTGGTTGTGCAAGTGCAAATTAAAATAAATTTAATTTTCATTAATTCATTCTAACATGTATTTTATGACTGTCAATGACAAATTATTTTTCTTGTTTAAACGCTTTTACAAGTTGATCTATATCCTTTTTTGTGTGGACAGCAGAAATCTGAACTCTGATTTCATCACGTCCTTTAGGTACGACTGGAAAACTGATATTAGTTACGATAATATTTTTCTTAAAAAGTTTGCCTACCAAAACGCTGGTTTTAAAAGGATCGCCGATTAAGACTGGTTGAATAGGATGAGATGAATCGACAGCAAAGAAATAACCTACTTTTTTCATCTGTTTTTTAAAATAAGCAACATTTTCTTTTGAATTTTCCAGTAATTTTTTTCCGAGTGGTTTATCCAAAATTTCGATAGACTTCAAAGCGGCGGCGGCTGTGCCCGGCGGAATTGAATTTGAATAGATATAAGTGGCGGCCGATTCTCTGAGGTAATCGATAATTGTTTGACTTCCAACCACGTATCCACCGTCCGCCCCAAAAGCTTTACCAAAAGTGCCAATAAGTACATCGGCCTTAACGCCTTCAATTTCTTCAATCCCGCGCCCGGTCTTTCCGGCAATCCCGACTCCATGAGCATCGTCAACTACAAGCAAAACTCCATTTACATATTCTTTATCATACTTATCAATGATTGTTCTAATCTCTCTAAGCTTTTGATATTCTCCTAACATACTGAAAACTCCATCGGTCACCACAAGAGCTCTTTTATAGATTTTTTTATTATTCTCAAGAACCTCTTCTAAATGAGTTGGGTCCATATGTCTGAAAATAGTTCTTTGCTCTTTCGGAAGATTGGCAACTCTTATACCATCAATGATACTACGGTGATTTAGAGCATCCGAAATAACAATTACATCAGAATCGACCAATGAATCCTTATTTTGTCCGGCTATAAGGCAGAACAAAACCGCTAAATTTGCGGCGAAAGACGAAGAAAAAATCATGGCGTCGTTTTTTTTATGAAATTTAGCCAAAGCCTTTTCAAGATCACGGTGAACTTTTAGACTGCCTGAGATAAATCTGACCGCTCCCGGCCCGGCACCAAAAATTTCCGTAGCTTGATGCTCGGCTTTTTTTAAGGCCGGATGATGACGCAAACCCAGATAGTCATTAGAATTAAAAACTTGAAATTTTTTCTTGCCAATAATTGCCTTAGGAGATCTTTCATTTGTAAAGCCAGTAATAATTTTTTCAAAACGTTTTGAGGTTTTGGCTTTGTCAATCCTATTTATCTCCTGATTTAAAACTGAAAAAAAGTTTTTGCGTGACATATTATTTTTTTAATACAATTTTTAATTGATCCAACATGACTTTGGTCATTTTTTTAAGATCGTATCTATGATTCCATCCCCAGTCTTTTCTTGCCTGTGAATCATCAATTGATTTAGGCCAGGAATCAGCGATTTTCTGCCGGTGGTCTGGCTTATAATCGCACTTGAATTTTGGAGATAATTTTTCAATTTCGCGAACCAGTTCAACTGGGGTAAAATTAATTGCTCCAAAATTATAACTGGTGCGCACGGTGATTTTTTTAGCCGGTGCTTCCATGAGTTTTATGGTTCCATAAATGGCATCGTCAATATACATCATTGGCAACCGGGTATCTTTTTTCAAAAAACAGGTGTATTTGTTGTTTTTAATGGCACCGTAAAAAATATGGACCGAATATTCAGTTGTCCCGTCACCCGGCGGTGTTTTATAACCGATCAAACCCGGATAACGTAGACTACGGCAATCAACTCCGTACCTCAAAAAATAATATTGACACAAAAGTTCGCCAGCCACTTTATTAACTCCATACATTGTGCTTGGTTCAAGAACCGTTCTTTGAGGAGTATTTATTTTGGGAGTGGTTGACCCAAAAACCGCAATCGAACTTGGCCAAAAAAGTTTAAATTTATATTTTACGGCTAGATCAAGAATTATTTTTAGGCTACCCAGATTAATATCCCAGGCCAGGTCAGGGTTTTTTTCACTGGCAACCGAGAGAAGGCCGGCTAGATGATAAACCGTATCAATATTATACTTTTTAATAATTTTTTCTAAATTTTTTCCGTCACGAACGTCACCCTTTTCTGATATTACATCAAACTGATTGTGGATGGTTTTGTGGGAAAGAGTGACAATATCATCCCTTTTATACTTCTTGCGAAGAGCTAAAACTAAATCAGTGCCGACCAAACCATACGCCCCTGTAACCAGTATTTTTTTCATGGTGGACTCGACTGGATTTGAACCGGTGACCTCTTCAATGTCAATGAAGCGCTCTAAACCGCTGAGCTACGAGTCCTTCTTAGATAATTCTACCAAAAAGTTTGCCTTTTTTATATTCCAATATTTTAGCCTCGTACAACTGCGTCAGTTGTATAGGCTTGATTACTTTTATATAAATTTGTAGTTGATTATCAAGTAAGGCTTCTTGGTATCCATCAAATTTGTTATTCAAAAACAAAACAGTTGATGTTCGGCCGACATTTTTTTTAAGAAATTTTTCATATTTTTCTTTACCTAATTTTGCCAATATTTTCGCCCTTTTCATTTTTATTCCATTTGATGGCTCTTTTAAATTCCTCGCCATATAGTGAGCAGAGGTATTATTTCTATTGGAGAATCTAAAAATATGGAATTTTGAAATTGGAGATTTTTCTAAAAAATCGTAGGTATCCTGAAAATCTTTATCTGTTTCATCCAAGAATCCAACAATGACATCAGTCGCTATCAGCGCATATTTGTTCAATCGTTCGATCGATCGAAGTTTTTCCATTATTTCTTCCCTTGTGTAACCTCGCTTCATCAAGTTTAATATTTTATTTGAGCCGGATTGAATGGGAACATGAAAAAAATTAACTAAACGTTTTAAAGGTAATATTTTTTTATAATAATTTAAAAATTCTTCGTTGATACTCCATGGGTGGATAGAGCCAAAGCTAATTCTGGGTATTTTAGTCACTTCAATCGTTTGATCGATTAAAGTGATTAGTTTTTCTCCGGTGTCAAATCCAAACGCCTCGGTGTTAATAGCGGTCAAAATAGCCTCTTGAAGATCTGGATACTTATTTATCTGGGAAACAATGTCTTTAATTTTAGCTGACTTTGGAGTTCCTCGAAGGTATGGGACGATGCAATAACTACAAAATCTTTGGCAACCATCTTGAATTTTAATTAACGCCCTTCCTGAGTTTAAATATTTATCCATGCCAATCTTATTCTGACCTCCGAGGTTAGAACTAGCTTGGCCAGACAGTCTGTTTTGAATTAATTTAACAAGGAATTCCTTGTTTATATTATCAACGACTAAATCGACAGGCAAGTTTTTTAGAAGATTATTTTTCTTCCAATAGGTAGCCGAGCAGCCTGTTATAACTACTTGACCGTTTGGATTCTCTCTTTTTAACTTAAAAATTAACTGCTTAGCTTCACGTTCAGCCTTGTGTGTGACGGCACAAGTATTGATTATTGATATGTTTGGTGACTGTTCTTTGAGGCTAAATCCACTATTTTGCATCTCTCCATCAATTACTTCTTTTTCCGCTTGATTGACACGGCAACCGAAGCTATAACAATAGAATGATTTCATGGCTATCATTATAACTATTATTTATTAATTTATTACGAGTTTAGACCTGCCTGCCGGCAGGCAGGGAGTTTAACGAGTTAAATAAAACTCGCAAAACTTATTAACTCGCTAAATAAAAAATTTAATAATATTATATAGGTTTAACTTAAATATATTTGACAAACCCATAGTCTTCTGCTATAATACTAACTAGATCCTAAGGTTCTTCTAATTTTTAGAAAAGCTTTAGGATTTTTTTTATGAGTCTGTTTCCGACTTCGTCGGAAATACAGACTCAAATCCGCCTCTTTTCGCTCCTTGAGCCGTCAAGGCGAAAGGGAAGAAATGGCGGATCCATTAACCTAAACAAAAGGCTTAAGGATACTTTAAAAGTTAACGAAAACTATACTCTATGAAGACACTATACACTATATTTATTTTTTTCCTTTTCTTTTTTCTCTCGGCTTTTTCAGTAAGAGCCGAAATCATTGCCGGTGCTTCGGCTCCTTTAGTCTATAATTCGTTTATTAAAAACGAGGAAATAGAAAAATTACGCCAAATTAAGATTAAAAATACTATTGAATCTGTTTTAAATAGATATGGTTCCCCTATGGCCGGAGAAAGTGAATCCTTTGTTAAAGCCTGTATAAAATATCAGATAGACTGTTATCTTTTACCTTCTATTGCGGGATTGGAATCAACATTTGGTAAATTTATTTGGCCAAATTCCCACAATGCCTTCGGTTGGGCTCGTGGATTTATGATGTTTGACTCTTGGGCTGAAGGAATTGACACGGTCGGTGCGGGTCTTAGAAAAGGCTATTTGAATAAAGGTGCTTTAACAGTTGAGGATATTGGTCCTATTTACTCGGAGAGTCCGACTTGGGCTGTTAGAGTTAACTATTTTATTAATCAGTTTGAAAAAGAAGAAGAAAAAATGTCATTGCTTTCAGATCAACTTCCTGTAAAATTATAAGAATGTATAGTTACAAAAAGGAAAAACTTCCAAAAAATGCTACCCAGTTGATAGTGGATGTACCTAAGGCGGACATTATCAAAGAAGAGGTTGAAGCATTTTCCAGGTTACAAAAAAATTTAACTATTGAAGGCTTTCGTCAAGGTAAAGTACCCAAAGATATAGCTGAAAAGCATTTAACAAAAGAAGTAATTTATCAGGAACTTGCACAAAAAATGATCTCTCGTATATATCAGGAAGTTCTGACAAAAGAAGCTTTAAAGCCGATCATTTCCCCTAAGGTTGATTTGGTTAAAGCTAAAGAGGGAGAAGATTGGCAGATAAAAATTACCGTTTCTGAAAAACCTTTGATAACACTTGGGGACTATAAAAAGGTTATCAAAGAAGCCAAAGCTAAAATCGCTAAAACAAACATTTGGGTACCCGGCAAAGATAAAGATCCGTCAGTCGACGGAAAAAAACCTGAAGCAGATAAAAATAAACTTTTAAACGAAGTTCTTGCAGCCTTATTAAATGAAGCTAAAATTGAAGTTTCAGACTTAGTAATTGAAGAAGAAATCAATCATCGACTTACTCATCTATTCGACGAAATACAAAAAATAGGCCTAACTACAGAAAACTATCTTAAATCAAAAAATTTAACTATGGAGTCACTCAAAGCTCAATTTAAGAAGGAAACTGAGGATACTTATAAATTAGAGTTTATTCTCGCGGAAATTGCTGATAAGGAAAATTTAAAAGTGGAACAAGCCGATTTAGATAAACTTTTTGTTAATATAAAAGATGAAAAAGAAAGAAAGATGGCTATACAAAACAGTTACTATTACGCAACCATTTTAAGAAAACAAAAGACGCTTGACTATCTGATTAGCCTGTAGTAAAATATAGGCATGGTAAAAATGCAAAACACAAAGGCGAAAAGTCAAAACGATCCAGCTAAAAACCCTCTTGAGTCTCTGCGTGATTTAGGTACTTCAACTGCAAAAAATACCGCTGATGCTTTTGGCAAAATTGGTGGCGGAATGCTTGACCAGTTCTTTGGTGGAGCCGATGATCATGAAGATGATAATTTTGGACCTGAATTTAATTTTAAGAAAGAAGAATCTAAAGCAAAAGCGGGGAAAAAAGAAGTTAAAATTTTTAACTACCAGGAATACTACGAAACTACTCTTATAAAAAAACAAATTCAAGAATTAACAGACGCAATTAGAAAAGAGATTGAAATGATTAAGAAAGCTGATGCTTCTCTTATTAATGATGTCAAAGATGTTGAAAATTTAACAATTAATAGTCTACCAGAAAAACCGGGTATATATCATATTCGTTTTTTAGAGCTCGTATTAAATATATTGAGGACTTTAAGAGCTAAAGTCGGAGAATCAAAAACTTGGCTTCAAGCCTTGATGTCTAAAAAGAAAAAAAGAGGTTCAGCATTTGTTGTTAGAAGCAAAAAATCTGGGACGCAGTATTCAATGTCACAGGAACTTTCTAACTCGAGATCAGTTCAATAATTAAATACCTATCTCTTTCATAAACAAATTAACTCCATGTTGCCAACTACCCTGAGACGGAGGCGTGTATTTTTTCATAATAGCTGAGGCAGTCACTAATCCTTCATCAATATAATATTTTTTGATTCCTCTAGCTACGGTCTCAATTGCATCGTTATAAGACTCAAATCTAGTTACCTTCGTTCCGTAAATTCCCCACCCCCAACAGTTATAAGAGTTGTCAGGAATAACACGACATAAATTTGATTCCTGCATTGCAATTGCCGGGAGTAGTCGGTAATCAAATCCATATTTATCTGAAACCTCAATTATTTTTTCGGCATGATTATAAAGATCAGAATTGTACTTACGTAAAAATGCTTTCAAATTAGCGGCGCGAGCGTCACCTGATTTAATTTCAGCGGTAAATCCACTCGAGAGATCAGCTTTATATGATGCGGAAAATTGATAATTAGTACTGTTATTTTTTATATCTGAAATCTCTCCTAAAACTTGAGTAAAGTCTTTACGAATATTTGAGTAAGCAAAGGTTTTTTCGATTAAAAATAAGTTCAAAATACTAAGAAATAGAAAAGTGATAAAAAGAATGCTTATTTTTCGAGCCATAACTTCAATATAGAGGAAACGAACAGGAAAATCAATAGAAATGTGAGCCACCAGGGACTCGAACCCTGAACCAATACCTTAAGAGGGTAGTGCTCTACCAGTTGAGCTAGTGGCCCATCACAGTGCTCCCAGGAGGAATCGGACCCCCATCACTGGTTCCGAAGACCAGTACTTTATCCGTTAAGCTATGGAAGCATATTTACACTCAAATTATATCAGAATTAAAAAATAATTATTTTGTTATAATGGCTTCATGGTAATAACTAAAAATCAGTCTTTTACAAAAGAAGAAATTGTAAAACTTAGAGAACAATTTGATGTTTATATTAAAACAGTTATTGATGTTAAGAAAAAAAATTGTTCTGCCGGCTGTGATCGTCATTTTGAATCAGAAAAAATATTACTTGATCAAGGAGCTAATCAAAATAATCTTTGGGGTGGAGGAATAGATTTAGAAACAATGACAATAGATTGTAATTCAATGATAAATATTCGACCGTCGCAAGGAAATAGTAGTAATGAAATACAAGACAAAAAACTAAGAAAAGAATTTGAAAAATTAACAAAATATTTTTTAAAAGAATTATATGAATAATAAAGTTATTCTGTCCGCATTAGCCAGCGACCTTAAAAGGATAAGTATGGGACTCCAGAGGAAATCGTTTAAAATGGCTGACCGCTTTAGTGAAGAAGCCCTTAAAAGGAAAATGGAAGTTTCATCTATCGGACTACATACATATATGCAAAAAGTATTAGCTAGTATGGAACTATCATTGAAAAGCCAAAACATGGAAGAAAAAGC
>LBPR01000012.1 GCA_000990305.1 Candidatus Roizmanbacteria bacterium GW2011_GWC2_34_23
TTTAACCTTAACTATTATTCCTTTAAAGATTTGAATTCTCTCTTTATCGCCTTCTTTAAGTTTATAGTCTATCGAGACAGTGTCACCGATTTTGTATCTGGTTTCTTTGTAGAGAAATGAATTTGACATAGAGCAACATTATATCAGATAAATCCGAAATTCTAAATAACAAATAATAGGTGTCAAATAACAATTGAATAACAAATATCAAATATTAAAACGTTTAAAACATTTGTTATTTATTATTTAAAATTCAATTGATGTTTGTTATTTGTGATTTGTCATTTTTTCACAAGCTCTCAAGAACGCCACAAATATCGGATGCGGTTGTAGCGGCCTACTCTTATACTCGGGATGTCCTTGGGTACCAAAATAAAAAGGATGAGTGGACTCAGGTAATTCAATAATTTCAGCTAAATTTTCTATATTCGATCGGGCGCTTATTATCAAACCATTTTTTTCAAAATCCTGTTTAAACTCATCGTTAAACTCATATCTGTGTCTATGTCTTTCACTGGTCTCTTCTTTTCCATAAATTTGAAATGCTTTCGTTCCCTTTTTAATCTTAGCATCCCAATTTCCTAACCTCATCGTTCCTCCATATGATCTTTTATCCATATATTTTTTCTGGGCTGGCATTAAATGGATAACAGGATGTTTTGTTTTTGAATTATTTTCATTAGTGTTAGCGTCTGGCCAACCTAAAATATCTCTGGCAAAAGCAATCACAGCCAACTGCATCCCGTAACATAAACCAAGATATGGAATATTATTTTTTCTGGCGTATGAAGCGGCGGAGATCATTCCTTCCGCTCCTCGTTCACCCCAACCAATTGGAACAATTAACCCATCCGGTTTACCAATAATTTCTACCCCGTGTTTCTCAACTTTCTCAGCATCAATCCAATGAGTTTTTACTTCGGCTCCAACTTCGAAAGCTCCATGATTTAAAGCGTCAAATAAAGCCGCATATGAATCACGAAGTTGATAATCCCCTGTTCCAAAATATTTTCCAACAATAGCAATATTAATTACTTTTCCAGATTTTTTAGAATATATTTTTTCAATTAATTTTTTCCAATCAGTAAGATCAGGCTCAACTACTTTAAGTTTAAATTTATTTAAGATTTTTTCCGCTATTTGTTGTTTTTCCAAAATCAAAGGTACTTCGTAAGGATGAGAGACGTCGGGATTGGAAATAATATTTTCCGGTTGGACATTACAAAATAAAGCAAATCGTTCTATCCGCCTTTTATCTAATAATTTTTCCGATCTGGCCACTATAAAATCTGGCTGAATACCCATCGAATTTAATGTTCTGACTGATAGTTGGGTCGGTTTTGTTTTTGGTTCACCAAGATGATTTGGAGTTGGGACATATGAAACGTGGACATGAATGACGTCGCCTGGATTCTTTAAAGTTAAAATTCGGGACGCTTCGTAATAAAAAATATTTTGATATTCCCCAGCCGTGCCACCTAATTCAATAACAACAATGTCTGCTTTTTTCTTTTTTCCCAATAAATTAATTCTGTCAATAATCTCATTGGTAATATGGGGAATGGCTTCAACATCTTCGCCTTTATATTCAAATCTTCGTTCCCTGTCAATAACGGTTTTATAAATTTCCCCTATCGTGACAAAATTATCCTTACCCATGTCTTCATTTAAAAATTTTTCGTAAGTTCCAATATCCATATCTGCTTCAGTACCATCTTCACATAAAAATACATCTCCGTGTTCAATCGGGTTGATTGTTCCGGCGTCCAAATTAAGATAATTTTCAAATTTTAATGGAGCAACTCGGTAACCTGCTTGTTTAAGAAGAAGAGAAATGGACGCGGCCGTAATACCTTTACCTATTCCTGAAATCACGCCGCCGGAAATGAATATGTATTTCATAACTTAAACTTTTTTTTCAACTGCCAACGTCCAAGCGCTCCACTTACACTTCGGGTAATTCCTACATCCGTAAAATCTTTTTTTAGTCTTAGTAAATTTTACCACAACATCCCCCTGACAAAGCGGACATTTTCTATTTTTGACCACTTTTACAATTGACTTGGTATATTTACACTTTGGATAGTTCGCGCAGGCGATAAACTTTCCAAAGCGGGAAAAGCGGGAAATTAAATTACCACCGTCTTCTGGACAAATCCCTTTGACATCGTCCTCAATCTTTAGCATTGAGCTATCTTCTTTTCTTTCCTCTAACTCTTTTTTAAATGGCGTATAAAAATCTCTCAGTAACTTAATATAGTCTTCTTCTTTATTGGCGATTCGATCTAGTCCATCTTCTAGGTTAGCTGTATAAGAGAGATCGAAGATTGTTGGGAAACTGCTTGAGAGATAATCACATATAGAAGTCCCGATCGAAGTTGGGATAAAGTAGCGGCCGTCTTTTTCAGTGTAATTTTTCATTTGAATAAGGGAAATAATCATTGCGTAAGTTGAAGGTCTGCCGATTCCTTTTTCTTCCAATGTTTTGATTAATGAGGCTTCGTTATAACGAGGTGGCGCCTTGCTGAGCAAGGCTTTTTCTTCCAGTGTTTTTATTCTAATTTCCATACCTTTTTCCAATTTAATTATTGTTTGATGATTGTTAACATAGAATGGGTCAAAGACTTTTAAAAACCCATCAAAAATTACCTGCTGCTGTTCGCTTTCAAATAAATAATTTTTATCAGAAATAATCTCTGTTTTGACCGTCTTTATCGAAGCTTCTTTCATCTGAGTTGCAATCGCTCGATTAAAGATCAAAGTGTAAAGTCTCTGATGATTAACTGTCAATTTTGATTCCTTCTTACCTTTAAAAGCGGCTTTTACTTCGAGAAGCTTTGTTGGCCTGATTGCCTCGTGGGCCTCTTGAGCCGATCTTGACCTGGTTCTAAATCCTCTTGGTTTTTCCAGCGCATACTCTTTCCCATATTTTTTCTCTATGTATTCTTTGGCTGGAAAAACGAATCGGGCCGATAGATTAAAAGAGTCGGTACGATGGTAGGTAATCAAACCTCGTTCATATAAATCCTGGGCGAGACGCATCGTTTGTTTTGAGGAAAAACCATGTTTATAATAAGCGTCCTGTTGTAAAAGCGACGTTGTATATGGTGGCATGGGATAACGGGGATTTACAGATTCCTCAACGTCCAAGACTTTAAATTTATCGTTGAGACAATCCTGTTTAATCGGCTCGATGTTATCTTTGTTAATAGATGTTTTAGTAAAAACATAATCACCGGCAAATAATTTTAAAGTCGTTTTTTGCTCATAGGGAATTTCACTCTTTGAAATTAGCTTAGCTTTTATTTGGACACCCTTGGGGTGGCCAGCCTCGAAATCCCCATTTATTTGATAATATTCCTCTGTATTGAATGCCTTAATTTCTTTTTCCCGCTCAACAATCAATCTTAGAGCAACCGTTTGAACGCGGCCGGCGGACAGCCAGTTTTTACCGGTCTTTTTCCAAAGAAGCGGCGATAGTTCATAGCCGACTACACGATCTAAAATTCTTCGAGCCATCTGAGCCTTAACCAGATCAAGTCTCAAAGTTTCCGGATTGGCTAATGCTTCGGTTAATGCTTTAGAAGTAATTTCGTGAAAGACAATCCTCTTGAGGGTCAGACCCTTTTTAAAGCGTATGTCCGGCCAATTCTCATCAATATAACCTAAAATATAAGCAATGTGATAAGAAATTGCCTCGCCTTCGCGGTCCTGGTCAGTTGCCAGAATAATTTCTTGATTTTCCGTGGCTAACTTTTTCAGTTGGGTAATAATTTTTTCTTTATTTAAAATCGGTTCTAAATCCGGTTTAAAATCATGTTCATAATCTATCGCAATTCTGCTTTTTGGCAGATCTCGTATATGACCCATTGACGCAAAAACAAAGTAGTTATTTTCTTTATCCGCCGTAGCTTTAGCGGAGGAGGATGACTTTAAAATGTAGTTAAAAGTTCGGGCTTTTGTAGGTGACTCAACAATAATTAACGCCATATTTCAGAAAAATAATAAATTATAAATAACAAATATCAAATAAATACCAAATTTTTAAATATTAAAACCTAAGTATTATCTCAAAATATCAGAACAAGTTCATTTATTCAACCTGAATAACGTTGCTTCGCCATTTTAATTCTTAAATCTGGAGAAATATTCCAATTTAAAAATAATTTATATAAACCGGTTTTATAATATTTTTTTAACTTTGCTTGAGCTGTGATAACTCCTTGAGGATTAGTCACTCTTTTGATCGAATATTTGTCCGCCTGATACTCAATTATATATCTTATGATTTGAACAGATAGTATGCCCATAAATAAAGAAAGAACACCAGACAGAAGAATATTTAATTGAAATAAATTAATTAATTTGATTCCAAGAATAAGCATTACTCCTTCAATAATAATTGCTTCTAAATTGTGCCATAGTAAATGGTGACCGGTTTCATGAAGGATAACCCATTCCATCTCATCATGATTAAAAACCTTATACATTTTTTCGGAAATAATCAACATTGGAAAAGGATAAATACCACCCATCATCGCATATGGTCTTTGATCATGAAAGATCGTTATATTTTTTATAACTAACCCTGTTTTATTTTTAATAGTTTTCAAAATCCATTTATCAACAACTATGCTTGTCTTAATTTTTGGCCCAATAACCAATGAAACAAAGGTTATTAATTGAAAATAATTAACAGCAATTAAAAAAATTAAGATAAACAAAATTAAAGAAAATATCATATCGATAAATAATAACAAATATTAAAACTCATTCTTATTAATTATTATTTTTAATAAGACTAAATTACAAACCTTTAGCCTCAAATACTACATTATAATGTTATAATGTAGTGAATTCATATTCCAAAAGTTTTCTTCTTTTCAAGGTTGATTTTATTTTCCCAGGCTATCTTCCAGTTAACCCCTACTTTTCCTGGAGCAAAGATATTATTAAATATTTCTTCGAGAAAAATTTTTACTTTATCTATTTTAACTATTTGTTTAAACGTAGGAACAATTCCTTCACTTTTTTCCATCAATAGAGCGAATTTAGCTACAGTCGTAGGAGAAACTTTTAGACGATCGCAAATGTTATAGTACTCAATTTTTTTTAATAATAGATAAATAATCGCCACTCTTTTAGCAAGCATTATTCTTTCTGCAGGAGTCAAAAGATCAGTAAATATTTTTCTGAATTCATCTTTTGACGATTTATTGCCTACTACTTCAAAAAATAAATCAAATAGTTTTTCCAAAAGATCCTCAGATAAAATAAAACGTGAATTTCTTACCATACTTTATTGTATTAATATAATAAAGTAATCCTGTCAACCGCTTATAACCTACAAAAGTATGCTTTCAGATTGTTGGTAAAGGATTTTTTTAATGATAGATATCATCCCGTGGAGTCGACAGATCCATGTTTATGATTCAATGGCGGAGGAAGATCAGCTACTTCTTGATCTAGAGCTCCATTTTCTTCTGCTAAATTGCCTTCTATCATCTTCTTTATTTGTTCAGAAGCACCTGAATTTACGATATTAAGTCCTGCACCTAGACCACTACCAAGAATATCTATCAAATTTGTCTGATGATGATGTTTATTATGAAGATCCATCGCTTTAATCTGTTCTTCTGTTAAATCTTGATTACGAAAATGATTTCCTAAAAATATTGATAAGTTCAATAATTGGTAGAAACCATAAACTATGGTAGCCGATTTAACCAAGTTTCGCAAAATATTTTTGTTATTAGCACTATGAGCCTTTTTTTCTGCCATACCGCCTCATGATACTCTCTCTCTCTCTTCCAAAATCAAGTGATTTTATTTTTATGGAGTGTACAATCGATTAAACGATTGTACAATTTGTATCATCGATTAATCGGTAATACAGTTAGCTTTCGGCTAATCTATTTAATATTTTTCTAATTTCCTTTGAACTTTTCTCCAAATCTCCCTTCACTTCTAAAATAACCTTTCCCTTAATCCTCGTTTGAATAATTTGGATGTTCAATTCCGGATATTTTTCCCTAATTTTTTGAGTCAATTTTTCTGTACTTTCTTTATTAATATATTTGCCAACGCTTTTTATCTGATAAAGATATTCTCTGACAGCCACCTCTGTTTGTTTAACGGTATAATTTTCTCCCAAAATTTTTTCATATAAATTAATCATCTGTTTCTTATCATTGAGACGAGAGAGAATATGAATATGGCTGGAACTGATGGATTTGGAATAATAGCCATCGATGACAACGTCGGGGATTTTTTTAAGACGTAAAAGGTGGCAGATATAGGAAGATTTGTAACCGATTTTATTGGCAAGATCAATGATGCGGAAATTTTTTTCTTTAATTAGATACTCGAGTAATCTTGATTTTTGAAAGATGTCCCTATCTATTTTAATTTGATTTAATAACGAAGTAACATCCTGAATCATTGAATAATTATACTACTCTAACGTAAGACTTTCCCAGTTTCTTGTAAAATTCAACCTTTCCCTTAATCTTTGAAGATATTGTAAAATCTCTACCTAAAATAGTTCCAACTCCATTATGTACTTTTGTCCCTCTTTGACGAATTATAATATTGCCGGGACTTACTTCCTGATTTCCAAAAACCTTAACTCCAAGTCTTTTTGACCTTGAGTCACGATTTCCTTTAACAGTCTTTTGTGCTTTTGTGTGTGCCATATTATTTTAAGTAAAAATTCAAAAGTTAGAATTCAAAAGTTAAATTAAAAAGTCAAAAGTTTTCAAACTTTTTAATTTTGACTTTAATTTTTGACTTTTGCCTTTTGACTTCAATTAAACTTTGACTATCTTCAACTTTGTAAGTTTTGCTCTAAACCCTTTCACTTTTCTTTCCCTTGATTTCGCTTTAAACCTGGCAATTCTTATTTTTTCTCCGAGTACATTATCAATTACCTCTGCGGTGACTTTTTCCTTTAAGAAAGGTTTTCCTAATTCAAACGTTTTTCCTCCATCATCAAATTTTAATAGAGCTTCTAATTCTACTTTTTTTCCTTCCTTGCCTCGCCGTAGTCCCGTCTTTTGCGGGACGGAGGCGGGTTCAATATTAATTCTATCAACTGTTATCTCCATTCCTTCGCGGACGAGATATTGTTTTCCGCCTGTTTTAACGACTGAATACATAATCATAGATATAAATTATACAATAAAAACACATAACTTCAATCAGATATTAAACAGTTAAATAAACTATTAAAACTTTAAATATTAAATATGTTTAGTAATTTAAGGTTTAATAGTTTTTTTAGGTTTTAACAGTTTAATATTTAACTGTTTGTTTTATTTATGGTATTAATGCAAAGCCGATCAATAATGCCATAACTGAAGACCCGCCATATGAAATAAAAGGCAAAGTTATGCCTGCGATTGGCATAATCCCCATATTCATGCCCAAATTAATAATTGTTTGAGAAACAAAATAAGTCAGCATTCCCAAACAATAAAGAAATTTCTTTTGATCAACTTCTGACTTTTGATAATAAAAATAGACGGTTTTTTTAACTAAGTAAATAATTATTATTGTAAAAAAAATTAAAACAAAAAAACCGCCAAGGAATCCAAACTGTTCAATAAGGGACGCGAAGGCAAAGTCGGTCGTATTTTCCGGCAAAAAAAATAGCCTCGATTGAGTGCCCAATCCTAAACCACGACCGAAAAACATTCCAGATCCAATTGTGATGACTGATTGAATCATATTATAGGCAGAACCCTGAACATCTAAATGTGGATTAATAAAACTTAGAATTCTGGCTTTTTGATAATCCTTCATTATTAGCCAACCAACCGGCGTAAAAGTAACTATTAAACCAACCAGATAACCAAGATATTTTTTTGAAAAATTAGAAAATATCAAAAGCGTAAAAAAAATAAAAAAATAAATCATGGCATTTCCCAAATCCGGTTGTTTAAAAATAATAATAAATGGAATCAAAAAATACAAAAAGACTTTAATAAAATTAAGAAATGAATTACTTAATAAATTTTTGATAGTTAAAATTTCCGCCATAAATAATATAAAAAAAACTTTAAAAAATTCTGAGCCTTGGAAGTTAAAAAAATAAAAATTTAGCCAACGCTTTGAACCTTTTACCTCAAGACCCACCATAAATGTGACTATTAAAACAGTGATAAAAAACCAGTAAAAAAATTTATTATTTATTCTAAAAAAATGCGAGCCAATAGATTTTATTATAAAATATCCTAAAAATCCTAAAAATAAATAAATAAGTTGACGAAGGAAAAGCTCTTGACTCAAACCAAGTAAATTAAATAGACCGAAAACGGAAAGAAAGATTAAGGAAAAAATATTCATGTTATTGCACCTCGACTTTATCTCCAAAGCTGATTTTTTTTGCTAATACTCTTTTAGCAATAAAATCTTCTTCTTTTTCAAATTCTCTGGGAATTGTCAAGTTAATCTTTTCGTCAGTTTTTAAGCTTTTTAATTTCCGTTGAGATTGAATTTCGCGAATTAATTCTCTCAGCTTTCCTTCTTTCTCCAATTGCTCATCAGTAACTTTTATTTCTTTTTCCGGATAGTGAAAATTTTTGTTTATAGTAATGTTTTTGATATTTAATTCCTTTAAAACAACATTCCAAACTTCACTCGAAATTGATTTAAAATTACTTGTCAGTTCAGTTTTTACCTGTAAATTAGCTAACGGAATCCTTACTTTTATTCCTGTCAATTTTCTTTCGGCCTGTCCTGCTTCAACTATTTTTCTCGCTAAACTCATCTCGTTTTCCAATTCTGAATTCTTAATTTTAGATTCTAAATTAATTGTGGGCCAATTCTCCAAGTTAACCGACTCACCGCCTGTTAGATTTGTATAAATCTCTTCGGCCACAAATGGAATGAAAGGAGAAATAATGATTGATAGATTAACCAAAATATAATAAAGCGTTTCATAAAAATTATTCTTATCTATTTTGTTATCTGAATTAACCCAAACCCGATCACGACTCCGTCTGATATACCAAGTCGAGAGATCAGAGACAAACTTTTCAATTTCCAAAGCCGCGTCTTTAGCGCTAAATTCTTTTAGATTTTTTTCAACAGTAATAACCAAACTAACAAAACGACTTAGAATCCATTTATCAAGAACATTTTTGGATTCTGGTAGAGACGAGGCATGCCTCGTCTCTACATTAAATTTATCCAAATTTGCGTATTCCACAAAAAATTTGTAAATATTCCATAACATCAAATAAAACTGGCGTCTTACTTCATCAGCTTTTTTATACCCAAAAAGCATATTATCAGCCGGATTATGACGGGCAAACATCCACCTCATTACATCAACTCCAATTTTGTCAGCTCCTTCATTGAATTCAATCGCATTTCCCCAACTTTTATGCATCGGTCGGCCATCTTCTCCAAATTGTGTTCCAAAACCCAATACTCGTTCAAAAGGAGCCTCATCTTCAAGAACGGTTGATTCAGCAATAAGGGCATAAAACCAGTTTTTGAATTGACCGGGAAATGACTCTGTAATGAAATTTGCAGGAAACCATTTTCGCCATTCATTTTTATCTTTGTTGTAAAGAGGCTCCCCTTGATTTCCCTCTCTTATTGTAGAAAAGGCAACTATTCCTGCGTCCAACCAAGGATTTCCTACATCATTAATTCGTGACAACGGTCTTCCGCATTTTTGACATTTTATTTTTACTTCGTCAATATATGGCTTATGAGGAGTGTGACCTTCAAATTCTTTCCAACCAGAAATTGCTCTTTTCTTTAGGTCCTCTTTCGACCCGATGACTTCAAACTCACCGCACTCACATTCATAAATCGGTAAAGCTAATCCCCAATAACGATTTTTTTTTGAAATCAACCAGTCATGCATATTTTTTAACCAATCTAATTCTCGGTCTAACCCAAACTCCGGCATCCATTTTATTTTTTTCGCAACCTCAACCATTCTCTCACGTAATGTTTTATTAATTCTTAATTCTTCATTCTTAATTTTTAATTGCGATGGCCTGTCCATCGCCACGTACCATTCGTCCTCCACTTTCCATACCAACTCCGTCTTACATCTCCAGCAAGCTGGATATCTGTGTTTATATCTGAAAATATTGAAAACGCAGTCATTACCTTTTTTGTCTTCTTCTCTCAAAAAATCAAGAATAATTTCCGGATGCTTTTTCGCATTTTGACCGGAAAGAAATCCCAAACCCGGAAGATAATCGGCATTATCTGCAATGACCGGAATCATAGGTAACCCTAGTTTTTTACCCAACATGAAATCTTCTGTACCGGCACTGACTGCTGTATGAACAAGCCCGGTTCCTTCAGTAGCAGAAATCGGCATTATTTGGTCGTCGGTCGGAATGACTGTATGAAAAGTATCAAAGTTGTTTTTTGCGATTTCTTTGACAATCGGCAAACTGTCAAACGGAGAACTATATTTTAAGCCAATTAATTCTTTTCCCTTAACAGTTTTTATTATTTTTCCATATCCTTCTGTAAACACTTTTTCAACCAAATCTTTCATTACCCAAAAAAATGAATCTTTACTTACTAAACCTTGCACTAAACAATAATCAGCCTTTTTATCAACGGCTACAGCAATATTGGCCGGTATCGTCCATGGAGTCGTCGTCCACACTAATAGATATTCATTTTTATTTTTCTGTACAGACGAGGCATGCCTCGTCTCTACGATTCTTAATTTTAATATTACCGATTCATGAACGAGTTCTTTATAATCTTCCGTCAACATTTCATGTTGAGAAATGGCTGTTTCACACCTTGGACACCAAGGGACTGATTCGTGTCCTTTGTAAATCCAACCGTGATCAAAACATTTTTTCAAAAAATTCCAAATCATATAATTATTTTCGTCAGACATCGTGAAGTAAGAATGTTCCCAATCGG
Organism: Candidatus Roizmanbacteria bacterium GW2011_GWC2_34_23; assembly: GCA_000990305.1. Lineage (GTDB taxonomy): Bacteria > Patescibacteriota > Microgenomatia > UBA1406 > GWC2-37-13 > GWC2-37-13. The sequence goes on from LBPR01000012.1 coordinate 10,915, forward strand.
CAAAGTAACCCAATCTTTTTGACTGTTCAGTTTGGATTCCGGAATATTTTTTTACGCGATCTTTACAAAGCTGAACGAATTTAGCAACTGATGCTTTTGTATCACCAGGAACAAGATTCTCAATATCCTTTTTTGAATGAAGTCCCAGTTCTTTTTCAACTTCTACTTCAACCCACAACCCCTGACAATCAAACCCATTTTGAAATCTTTGTTTATAACCTAACAGATTATAGAAACGCGGCCAAAGGTCTTTATAAGTTCTTCCCCACGCATGGTGAACACCCATAGGGTTATTGGCAGTGATTGGCCCATCTAAGAAGGAAAAATATTTTTTTGAATTCTTATTCTTGTCCAAATACTTTTTTACAATTCCCTTTTCATACCAATGTTTCAACCATTTCTTTTCCATTTCGGGAAAGTTTTGGTTGCTTTCGACAGGTTTAAACATAAGCAAATATTATAATATAAAAATTATAATAATTATAAAGATTATAACGATTATTTCTTACGCAAGAAGGCAGGAATATCGAACTCTGAAGAGTCATCGTCGATAAATTCTTCCTCATCATTTATATTGTTTTTTTCTATTGACTCCTCATTACCTGTTAATTTTTGAGGGGTAGCTTCTACTTCTTCAGACTTTTTAAATCTGAACAATTTTAACCGATTATTGTCAAACTTCGTGGCAATTATTGTTACTTTAATTTGATCCATCAATTTATCATCTATTACTGCACCAAAAATAATATCGGCGTCCGGATCAACCGACTTAGCAATAACTGAAGCGGCTTCATCAACCTCTGCCATTGTTAGGTCTGGTCCTCCAACTACATTAAAGAGAACTCCCTTAGCCCCTTCTATTGATATATCTAAGAGTGGAGAAGAAATCGCCTGTTTTATAGCCGCAATTGCTCGTTTGTCCCCACTGCCGATACCAACTCCCATTAGGGCCGTTCCCGATCCTTGCATAATGCTTCTTATATCCGCAAAGTCCACATTAATCAAACCAGGCGTGGTAATCAGTTCGGCAATGCCTTTAACGCCTTGATGAAGAACCGCATCTATTCTTTTGAAGGCTTCAAGAATTGGTGTTTTTTTATCTATGATATTTAAGATTCGTTGATTAGGAACGACGATTAAAGTGTCAACTTTTTCTTTAAGCCGCATAATTCCTTCATCTGCGCAAAATTTTCGTTTACTCCCCTCGAATTCAAACGGTTTGGTAACCACAGCAATTGTTAAAGCCCCACTTTCCTTAGCTATTTCCGCGATTAACGGTGCGGCCCCAGTTCCAGTTCCTCCTCCTTCTCCACAAGCCAAAAAAATCATATCAGCCCCACTTAGGTCTTCTTTTAATTTTTCTTTTGATTCTTCCGCTGCCTGACGACCAACTTCAGGATCGCCTCCGCTCCCAAGTCCCTTGGTCAGATTTTCACCGATTTGAATTTTTACAGTAGCTTTATTATTAAGGAGGGCCTGAGCATCAGTATTGACAGCTATAAATTCGACACCGTTAATTCCCCCTTCTTCCACCATAAAAGACAGGGCGTTTCCACCGCCTCCACCGATTCCGACTACTTTTATCCTGGCCGCTTGCCCAGCTCGGGGTTTGATTAACATAATAGATTTAATCAGATAAAATCAGATGTAATCAGATATAATCAGTTTTATCCGATTTCATCCAATTCTATCTTACTCTGTCTGATTTTATCCGTTTACGGTATAAACTGCTTAAAAAAATTCTTTAAATTGCCTATAGAGTTTCCTAATTTAAAGTCCCTTAATATTTTACCAAAATTTTTAAAGTTGTCTTTGTCAATAGAAATATTATTTTTCCCATATAAAAGCAAGCCAACTGTTGTCGAATACTGAGGGTCAATAATTTCGTCCACTAGCCCTGACACCTTTTCCGGAAAACCAATTCTTATTGGCAAGCCAACGACTCTTTTACCTGTTTCTAGCATTCCAATAGTTAAAGCCCCGCCTCCGGTAATAACTAATCCCGATGGAATTTGCTGTCCAAATCCGCTTTTTTCAATTTCCTCAAAAATTAATTTAAAAATTTCTTCAAGCCTTGGAGCAACAATTCCGTCAACCAAAGTTTTTAGGGAAACTTCCGTTATATCCTCCGGCAAATCAAGTTCTTTTAAATTTATTTGTGGTGTTTTTTTCTTTCCGTCAAAATTTTTGCTTAAAAAAATCTTTATTTTTTCAGCTGAGTCTAAAGAAACCCGTAAACCAACTGCAATATCATTTGAAATATGACGGGCTCCAATTGGAATTGAAGAAGAATAAGATAGAGCTCCATCAACGTAGATTGATAGATCAATTTTTCCACCGCCAATATCTACTAAAATTATTCCTAGTTCTTTTTCTGTGTCGGTTAACACCGCTTCGGCTGATGCCAATCCTGAAAAAACAAAACCTTGATTTTCAATTCCTAAATCACTTAATATTCTTTCTTGATTTTTTAAATTGGTAGTTGACGCGGTGATGATATGTGTTTCCACTTCCAACCGCACTCCGCTCATTCCTACTGGATTTTTTATTCCCGATTGGCCATCAACAATATAGTCGCGGGGTATAACCTCAATAATTCTACGGGTAGAAGAAAGGGAAATTGCTTTGGCTGCTTCAATCACCCTTGCTACGTCCTCTTCGTTAATTTCCCCCTGAGGATTGGAAACAGCTACAATTCCATGAGAGTTTAATGACGAAATATGAGGTCCCCCGACGGCAACAAAGGCTTTATTAATTTTATGACCAGCCATCCTTTCTGCTTTCTCGACGCTGTCTTCAACCGCTTCGGTCGCTTCTTTTATATCAACTACCAACCCTCTTCGTACTCCTCTCGCAACAGTTGTATTAAAACCGATTATTTTTAGCTCATCTGTTTCAGCTGAATCCATTCCAACAACAGTAGCTATCTTAGAACTGCCTATATCTATTCCGCAAATTAGATTGTCTGTCATAGATTTAACTAGATATAATCAGATGAAATCAGATAAAATTAGATACAATCAGATATAATCAGATGAAATCGGTCTCGCTGATTCTATCCGACTTTGTCTGATTTTATCCGATTTTATCCGACTCCGTCCGATTCTATCTGTCAGAACTGAATAATCGGTTTATTAAATCTTAAATCAATTTTTTTAAACTCTCTTCCCTCAATTTTAAATTGCTTAACAATTAATTCTAATTGATAATTCTGAACGTCTTTATCCTTACTGTTACTAAATACTATTATCCTGCTATCGTTCAAATTAAATACTAACATATCCTGTCCTTTGATATCAATAGTTAATGGTCTTAAATTTATTTGCTTTAACTTATCTATAAAGAATAAGGTTTGTTTAATATCCTTGTAATCAATCCAATCTCCTGTTTGGAAGGAACCCGCATTTAATTTTTGATAATAATTAATTATTGGTAAAAACTGCGGAGTTTCTTTGGCTTTTTTCAAAATTCTTCCGTCACACGATAGATTAAAAAAGCCATTATTTACAATTAAGGAAGCACAAGGTTCATAAAAAGTTATTGATATTTTTAGACTGTTCGGCCAAACTTTTTTAACGATAACTGTTTTTAGTAAATAATTTTCCTTAATTATTTTTTTGG
>LBPR01000013.1 GCA_000990305.1 Candidatus Roizmanbacteria bacterium GW2011_GWC2_34_23
AAATACTTTAATCAATTAAAGTCTTTAGCTAAAAATGATTCTTCGATTATATTTGAAACTAACGTTTCTCTTGATAAACTTGATAAACTTTATAAACTTTCTAACTATTTCTGGCATTTTACTGGACTCGGCATTGATGAAAATGAACATCCTGAAATGGTTGAACACTTTGGTATTACCCCCCTTGAAGCTATTGCCTCTGGTTGCTTGACATTTTGTTACTCTGCCGGCGGACCTAAGGAGTTAATAATCGATGGCGAAAACGGATTTCTATTTTCTGATATTGATGGATTGATTGATAAAATGATTGAGATTAACAATGATAATATTAAAAAAGAAAAAATTATCAATAACGGAAAACAATTTGTAAAAGAAAATTTTTCGTATGAGGTTTTCCGTTCTAAAGTAACAGAATTATTTAGGGTCAGACCTTCTACGAAGGACTGACCCATCATCATCCCCGTCTACAAAAACTACGAGATGTTCTTCAAATACTTAGAAATTAATAAAAAATATTTCGATGGTTGTGAAGTAATTATGATGAACGATTACCCGCTGGAAAACATAACGGAACAAGTAAAAAAAATTTGTCCTGAAGTAATTATTGTTAATAATAAAAAAAATCTTGGTTTTGCCGGTAATGTTAATAAGGGTGTTTTAAAAGCAACAAGAGATTATGTTTTTCTCATGAACTCCGATGTAGTTCTAATAGATAATTCTTTTTTAACTGCTTTGAAACACTTTGAGCGAAATGATGATCTATTCGCGATCGGTTTTGCCCAGATCGAAAAAGATGAAAAAATCGTCGGCGCCAACCGTGCATATTTTAGTAACGGGCTGATTAACCATTCTTCTCTATTCCCTAATCCCTATTCCCTAACCCCTATCTTCTGGGCCGAAGGCGGTTCCTCTATTTTTAGAAGAAAACTATTTGTTGATTTAGGATTACTTGACGAACTTTATAATCCTTTTTATTGGGAAGATATCGATCTTTCCTACAGGGCTTGGAAAGCCGGATATAAGGTTTTATACGACCCGAATATTAAAGTCGAACATCATCATGAATCAACAATAATCGCTTTCCGTAATCAATTAATTTTCCAGTGGAAAAATATGACTGACCAAGATTTAATTATGAAACATTTGTTAAATATTCCCAAGTTTATTTTTATCCCTGGATTTTTTGATGCCCTTATAAGATTGCCTAATATTTTACAAGTAAGAAAAAAAACAGTAAAATTATTCAAGAAAACAGACAAAGAAATATTGAGTCTGTTTAGTTAAAAGCGAAGATAACAAATTTTTTTCGGTTTGATGTTTTCCGATAAAAAATTTTGTTATCAAGCTTTTATAATTTCTCTCCTTTCTGTTGGTCTATTCCTTTACAAGATGAACATCTCTCCTCCTGCTTTAAACGCCGACGAAGCCACTAATGCCTACGATGCTTACTCAATCTTAAAAACAGGTCGCGATCAGTACGGAAATTTTATGCCGTTAAGGTTTAAATCATTCGGCGATTACAAACTCCCTCTTTTAACCTATTTTGCTATTCCTTTTATTAAGATATTTGGGTTAACCGAAACAGGTGTTAGAATGGTTAACTTTCCTTTTGTTCTATTATTTCCACTAATTATATTTTTATTAACTCAAGAATTGTTTGACAAAAAAAACGTTTCCTTATTGGCATCTTTCCTTTCAGCCTTCGCTCCTGGACTGCAGCTCCTTGGTCGCCAGGCCCATGAGGGATATATGACGGTATTTTTTCTTACACTCGTTTTCTATTTTTTTCTTAAATTAATTAAAAAACAAAATATTCTTAATTATTTTTTGTTTTTTATCACCTTACTCATCAGTTTGTTTGGTTATCATTTTTCCCGCCTTTGGGCTGGACTATATTTTTTGCTATTTCTATTTTATATATTAAAAAAAATACTATCTAAATGGTCGATTTTTGTTTTTATCTTGGTCATCTTGCTTTTTGGAACTACAGATTTAATTTATAAACCAACTCGAATTAAAAATCTATTATTTTTTAATAACCTTGGCTTTTCCTTAAAAATTAATGAACTGAGGTCTGAAGGTGGAAGTCGTTTAGTTTATAATAAATTAACGGTTGGACTAAAAGATTTATCGTTTGAATACCTAAAATATTTTTCTCCACAATTTTTAGTGATTAATGGTGACGGAAATTCTCGTTTTGGATTTCCGGGGATATCTCCAATAACAGCTTTTGAATATATTTTTATTTTTATTGGGCTTTATTTTTTATTCAAGAACAAAGAAAAATGGCGTTATCTAATCCTATTAATATTTCTTTTTTCACCCCTTTCTGCCTCCCTTTCTTGGAATGGTGAATCGATTACTCGTTCGATTTTTATTTTTATTCCAATTTTTATAATTTCAGCTTACGGAGTTATTAATTTTGTTAATAAAAAATATATATTCTATTTGTTTCTTGTTCCTTGTTTCTTGTTTTTTAATTTTTATTCATGGGATTTCTATTTTAATCATTATCCAAAAAGAGCCATAGTTCTTCACAGTTGGCAAGCCGGCTATAAAGAATTAGCTGATTATATTAAAGTTAATTACAATAATTATGATAAATTTTATATCACTAGGAAAAATGGTCAACCATATATTTTTCTACTTTTTTATCTTCAATACTCACCTGACAAATATCAAAAAGAATCATCTTTATCAATGCCCGACGAATATGGTTTTGGTCAGGTAGAAAAGTTTGATAAATTTATTTTTGATCTACCAACAAAAGAAGAAAATAATTCTGTAGTCGTCGGGTTTCCCGACGATTTTCCCAATACAAACAAATCGAATTTAAAAGAAATAAAAGTGGGCACGGAAACAATTTTCTATATAAAAGAAACCGCAACGACTACATTATAAAAAGCATGAATTAAAATGGGGACTGTTAAACTTTTTCTTTGAATCATTATTAATCCTGTTACCATACTTAAAAGCAGATCGGCAAAAAGTATTGGCACGTGGAGAAAAAAGAATAATATACTAGCAAAGAAAGCCGAGGAATAAGCATTTTTTGATTCTTCATAAAGTCGTTTGAGTACAAAACCACGGGAAAGAATTTCTTCGGTAATTCCGGTTGCCAATGCTGTCAAGACAATTAATCCAAATTGGTTTAAACTTGGAAAATGACCAAATAGACCAACTTTTTTAAATCTCAGATAAACAGAAATTAAAGCCGTTAATAAAAGGATTAAACCCACCCCAAAACTAATAAAAAATTCTTTTATAAAACTTTTAAAGTTTTTATTGATAAATAAACTAGAAAGAATTTCTTTTTTTTCGACCGATCTGATATAAACTAAAACCGGCAACACAAAAACTAAGGGCTTGGCAATAAATTCGTCAAACCATTCCGGAAGTTTAAAATAAGTCCTATAAATACTCCAAACAATAAGGATTACTGCCCAAAGATTTAAAGCTTTCTGAGTAGGAGTTACTTTTTTGTCTTTCATAAAACTATTATTCCAGAAAATCTTTTAGTTTTCTCGCTCTGGTTGGGTGTTTGAGTTTGCGAATTGCTTTGGCTTCAATCTGACGAATTCTTTCCCGAGTTACTTTAAACTCTTTTCCAACCTCCTCAAGTGTTTTTGGTTTTCCATCTTCCAAACCAAAACGCATTACTAATACTTTTTTTTCTCGTGGAGACAACGTTTCTAAAACTGTATTCAAGGCATCCTTCAAAAGTTCTCTCGACACTTTATCATACAAAGATGGTTGATTAGTATCCGCAACAAATTGTTCTAAAGTCGCCTCTTTATCATCGCCAATTGGAGTAGATAGTGACCTTGGCTGTTGGGAAATTTTCATCAAATTTTCTATTTCCGGAACCGTCATAAGCATTTCTTTTGCAGTTTCTTTAACAAGTGGTTCTCGCCCCAGTTTTTGTGTTAATCGTCTTTGGGTTTTATAAAAACGGTTAATGTGATCAACCATGTGAACCGGAATTCTAATTGTCCTTGACTGATCGGCAATCGCTCTCGTGATTGCCTGTCTAATCCACCACGTGGCATATGTAGAAAATTTATATCCACGTCGCCAGTCATATTTTTCTACTCCACGAATTAATCCTTTATTTCCTTCCTGAATTAAATCTAAAAATGATAGTCTTCTGCCTAAGTATTTTTTGGCAATTGAAACAACCAGTCGAAGATTGGCTTTTGTTAATTTATCCTTGGCCTCTTTATCACCTTTTTCATATTTTTTTGCCAGATCAATTTCATCGGCAAATTTAAGCAATGGAGTTTTTCCAATTTCCTTTAAATACATTTTTATCGGATCAAGTGATTCACCGTGTTTGAGAACTACCAAATGTTCCAACTCTTTTTCAATTTCCTCAACCGTTTTTTGCGATTCGCTTTCTTCACGGGTTGAAATTGTTTCAAAGATATCAATCCCCATTTTTAAAGCGTCATCAAAAAAACCATCTACTTCTTTAATGTGTTTTTCCGGGTTAGGGAGAACTAATAAGATATCGTCCTGGACTAAAAATCCATCTTCTTCTCCTTGGCTGATTAATTCTTTTAAAGATCTTGGTAAGTGATGTTTTATCATAAGATGTTTATGCCGCGAAGCTATTAAATAATATTTAATAGCGAAGTGGCACTTCTATTCTATAAAGAAATTAGCTTTTTTTCTACCTCTTTTAAATTTTGCGAAATTTCTACTAATTGTTTTTTATTTTCCAAACTCTCTTCTTCTCTAAGAATTTTCTTTATTTCGCGCTTAAAATAGTATTTTTTTATTTCGTGGATTAGCCTGTCCAAACTTTCATTTGATAGATTATGATCGGTCGACGCAAACAAAAATATTTCATCAAATACCGGCTGAAGTTCGTCGGATAAGTTCTGACCAAATTGATTAATATTAACCTTTTTGTTTTTTTCAATTTCCTCAAAAAATAAACGGCTGATCTTTTCGTAGGAAGGATGTAAAAAATATTCCGGCTTTAAAATTTCAAAAACATTGCGATAAATATTATTTGGATCTTCGCTTTGGAACAGGACACTTAGAACATATTTGTCAATTGTTAATTCTCGACTATCTTCAACTGGCTTGTTGTATTTAATTTTATTTAACGATAGTTGTTTCTTTTTTCTTTTTAATTGAAATATTAAATTTTCAATAGTATTTTCGGAAACCTCAAGAATACTGGCTAATTTTTTCATATAAAAAGTTCGAACAATCGGATTGGAAATTTTTTCAATCATCGGAATTATTTCTTCGCCAATTTTTTTCTTGGCAAAAGCTGATTCTTCAGGATAATTTTTTTGGGCCGTTTCAATCAAAAAATCATAGATCGGTATCGGTTTGGCAATTAACTTTTTAAATTTATCCGGATATTTCTTTAGAGCTTCGTCGGGATCTTTGGCAAAATCAATTACGACGACTCTTATTTCGAAATCAAATTTTTCCGCCTCATCAATTCCCCGTTTAATTGATTCGAGACCGGCCGCATCAGCATCCATCATTAAAGTAATTTTATCGGTATAACGTTTAAGCAGTTTTAATTGTTCATTAGTCAAAGCCGTTCCTTTGACGGCAACAAAATTTGAGTATCCGTGCTGATATGGCGTAATCATGTCAAGCTCGCCCTCAACAATAAAAACATTCTTTTGTTTTTTTATTTCTTCAAGGGCCAAATTAATCCCAAAAAGACATTCTCTTTTATGATAAATTGGCGTTTCCGGGGTATTGATATATTTTGCTTCTTTTTCACTACCCTCTAAAATTCTTCCGGAAAAACCAAGAACATTGCTTCGACTGTCTTTTAATGGAAACATTAGACGGCCGCGAAACCGATCGTAATAACTACCTCTTTCACTCTTTACCAGTAAACCATTTTCCAACATTTCCTCTTCTTCATACTTCTTTTTTTTCAAAAATAATTTCAAAGAGTCCCAGGAAGAGGGCGAATACCCAAGTTCAAATTTATCAATAATTGATTGGTTTAGAAGTCTGTTTTTTAAATATTGCCCGGCTTTTTTTCCAAAATTGGTTTTGTTGAGAATATAATGAAAAAATTCGCTAGCCAACTGATTCATCCCCAAATATCTTTCTTTTTTCTGCCAGATCTTATCTTCAAAGCTAATTTTATTTAATGTTAGTTTGACTCCAGTCTTTTTAGCCAACTCTTTTAAAGCCTCAATAAAAGTAATATTTTCCCATTTCATTAAAAACTTAATCGCGTCCCCACCCTCTCCACAAGCGCCAAAACAATGCCAGATACCGCGATCGGGAGAGACGACGAATGAAGGGCTTTTTTCCTGATGAAAAGGACAAACGGCTTTAAAATTACGACCGGCTTTTTTTAAAGTAATAAAACTGCCAATAAACTCAACAATATCAATTTTCCTTTTAATTTCCTCGATCTGGTTTTCCATCAACTCTATTCTATCACTTAGAGCCTAAAAACGCCTATTGATATTTGATATTTAATCTTCTATATTGTATCTATAATATGATCTATCTTTATTTAGACAAAAACACTATCAAGCTTCTCTATCTGAAAAAAACCCTTCTCGGCCAGCAGGAAACCCTTTATAATCAAAAAACTTATGAATCTGACTTAATTGATAAGGGAAAAATAATAAACGTCGATCTGTTAGCTTCGGCTATCAAAGAAGTAATTTCTTCATCCAATAAACCGGTGGCGGATAATCAAATTAGTCTTATTCTTCCTCAAGAATTTTTTAGTTTTTTCCGTACCACTGTTCCCTCTGACATCGCTGCATCGGCCCTTAATTCTTTTATCTCTGATAAGGCCCGTTCAATTTTACCAGTCGATAACACTGATTTGGCCAGCGATTACTTTGTCCAGGAATCGGAGAATGAAAAAGTTGTCACTTATTTTGGCATTAATCAGGAAACGCTTCTTAGTATTAAACAGGCTCTTACTTTAATCGATTTTAAAATCATTTCTATCATTCCTGATACGATGGCTTATTTTAAATTATTTGAAAAAACTCTGCGGAAAGAAAAGAAAGAGACGATTTTATACGCTGAATTGGGAAAAGATATTTTAAGCGGTTATTTGTTTGATTCTTGCGGGCTGATTGATGATAAAAAAATATTAATTAAATATTCCGAAGAAGATAAAATAGCCGATATTCTAAAAACAAAGATTGACGAAATCGTGACTAATAAGAAAAAAATTAACCGGATTATTATTTCCGGGGAAAAATCTGACACTATCCGCCAGGATACTTTTACCAAATCAGTCGGTGTCTGGACTAATCCTTTAAAGCGCATCGTTCCAACTTTTTATGAAAGTTATTTGAAAATGTTAATTCCTAAAGATGGAAAAGCTTTTCCAATTTTGACCTACGATGTTTGTTTTGGCGCTTTTATATTATCTGAAGAGAATAAAAGCTTTTCTCTTTTAAAAAAGAATAATTTATACAGAAATAAAGTTTCGATGCCAAAACTTAAAATGCCAAAAAAAGAGGTCTTTCTTTTTGTTGGTTCTTTTGTTATTTCTTTTTTACTTTTTGTCTTAATTTCTAAATTTGGGAATAATTTTAAACTGCCGAACTTTTTGGCTAGAAAAAATATTGTTACTATAACGCCAACCGAAACTCCTCCATCTCCAACCCCAACCCCAAACTTTAAAAAGGAAGAGGTTAAGATAAAGATTTTAAATGGTTCTGGCGTTAAAGGAAAAGCAACTGAAATAAAAGAAATTCTTCGAAAAAAAGGTTATGTAGAAATCCTTACTGATAACGCTGATAATTTTGATTACACAGTTACTGAAATTCAAGTAAAAAATGATAAAAAACAGTTGGGAGAAATGATGAAAAATGATTTAAAAGATTATATAACTTCACCTAAAATCACAGTCTTAGATGATAAAGAAGCATCTGATCTTGTTTTAATCTTCGCCGCCGACTTCAAATAAGTGATTCTTGAGGTATAATTGTTTTCATGGAAATAGATACTAAGAAATAAATATAAGGCAATATTAAGCAGGGCCGATCTTGGCGGGAAAAAAGAAGAGTTAAAAACTTTGGAAAAACAGAGTTATGAATCGTCTTTTTGGAGCGACCCAAAACAGGCCGGTGAAACAATGAAAAAAATTACCGATCTTAAAAAAGAGATAGAAGATCTGGAAATGATCGAGCTACTACTCAAAGAAGGCCAATTGGAAGATGCGGAAAAATTAATAAATAAATATGAAGTTCTTCTCTTTCTCTCCGGACCTTATGACAAAGGAGGGGCCGTTTTCTCAATTCATGCCGGCCAGGGCGGAACTGAAGCTATGGACTGGTCATCTATGCTCTTTCGAATGTACACCCGTTACTTTGAAAGGAAGGGTTGGCGATTTGAAGAGTTTGATCGAGTCGTTGGAGAAGAAGCCGGAATCAAAAGTTCAATTATCAACATCTACGGAAAATTTGCTTACGGTCATTTAAAAGCTGAAGCTGGAGTGCATCGTTTAGTTCGTCAGTCCCCTTTTAATGCTGATAAGCTCAGGCAAACTTCATTTTCGTTAGTTGAAGTTTTACCAATGATCGAAGATAAAGAAATTAGCGTTCGTGATGATGAAATTGATTGGGAATTTTATAGATCGGGCGGTCATGGAGGTCAAAATGTCAACAAAGTCTCAACTGCTGTTCGCTTAACTCATAAGCCGTCAGGAATAATAATAACTTGTCAAACGGAAAGAGATCAAGGTAAAAATAGAGACAGTGCAATGAAAATTTTAAGGGCAAAATTGTGGAAGTTAGAGCAAGAAAAAAAGGCTAAGACTATTGCCGGTTTTAAAACTGAAACAATGGCTTCCTGGGGACACCAGATCAGGTCATATGTTTTGCATCCTTATAAATTAATAAAAGACTTGCGTACTGACTACGAAGAAACTCAGACTGATAAGGTGCTTGATGGAGAGTTGGATGGATATATCGAAGCCTACCTAAAGCAAGTCAAAAGTTAAAAACAAATTAATGATTGTTAAATTGTTCCATGGTTCCATTGTTAAAACAACAACCTGCCTGCCGGCAGGCAGGTCGAACAATGAAGCAATCAAACAATTGATTTTTTACTTTTGATTTTTTTTCTAAAAGTTGCTATTCTAATCCTATATGGAAAATAATGACTTGATTCATACTTTGGAAACGGAGGATGTTAAAGGAATGTCTTACATTTCTTTTTTTACTATGATAGCAGTTGCCGTTGTTATTGGTACTGTTTTTGGCTTTGGCTTTTCCCGTTTTAATAAAAAAACTACAATAAATAATAACGGAAATGAAGTAAAAAATACGGCTCAATCGGCCGGCATTGTTGACAAAAAAACTTTTAAAGATAGTGTTGAAGGAATACTCCGGGAGGGAGGAATAGATGGTGAAGGCAACTTTCATATAGAGCGTCCCGGTGGAGTCTCACAAAATGCCTATCTGACTTCCAGCACGGTTGATTTATCTGGTTATATTGGTAAAAAAGTCAAGGTCTGGGGGCAAACTTTTTCAGGCCAAAAAGCCGGATGGTTGATGGACGTGGGACTGGTGGAAATAGAAAAATAAAAATGATTAATTTTGATAAAGTCACTAAAAAATTCCCCTTAGGTAATACTGCTTTAAGCGATATTTCTTTTGAAATTGATGATAATCAATTTGTATTTCTAGTTGGGCAATCAGGAGCGGGAAAAACTACTATTTTAAAAATGATTACTCAAGAAATAAAGCCAACTAGCGGATCTATAATTGTTGATGATTTTGATGTCACAGATAAAAATTTCTCTCAAAAAATTGATTTGCGCCGCAAAATTGGAGTTATCTTCCAGGATTTTAAAGTCTTGGTTGACAAAAATATTTTTGAAAATGTTGCTGTTAGTCTTAAGGTAATTGGGACAGATCAATCGGAGATAAAAACCGAGGTAAAGCGAGCCCTTGAATTAGTTGGTCTTTCTAAAAAAGAATTTGTTTTTCCTGTTCAATTATCAGCCGGAGAACTGCAGAGAGTGGCTATTGCACGTGCCATAGTGGGGAACCGTGATATTATTATTGCCGACGAACCAACTGGTAATCTTGATCCTAAAACTGCCTGGGATATTATGAAAATTTTTAAAAAGCTTGAAGGAAAAAGAACTGTTATTATTGCTACTCACAATACCGATATTGTTAATTCATTTCAAAAAAGAGTTCTTGTATTAAAAGAGGGAAAAATAATTAAAGACCAAAGAAAAGGAGGATATGAACTATGAGAGATATCTGGACATCAATTAGAAGAACCCCATATCAATCGTTTTCTGCTTTTTTGATTCTGTTCTTTACCCTTTTTTTAACACTGATATTATTTGTTTCTCTGACATTTCTTTACGGAACTTTGAACTATCTTGAAACAAAACCTCAGGTAACGGTTTATTTTCAAAATAAGACGCCAGAAAATCAGATTTTTAAGGTTCGTGATGAATTGATGAGTTCAGGAAAGGTGCTAAATATAAAATACATATCTAAAAATGACGCTTTTAATATTTATAAACAATTAAACAAAGATAATCCCCTGCTTTTGGAGATGGTTTCAGCTGACATTCTTCCCCCATCACTTGAGATCTACGCAAAAAAACCAATCTATCTTCCCGAAATTGCTGAATATTTAAAAAAACAGGGAGATATTGATGAAGTCCAGTATGAAAAAGATATTATTGATAAATTACTTGTTTTGACTAATACGATAAGGATGTCAGCATTGATCTTTTTTAGTTATTTGATTCTTATGTCAATCGTCGTTCTGACAACAATGATACTTTTTAAAATTGCTCTTAAAGAAAGTGAGATCACTTTACTAAAATTAATTGGCGCTACTAACTTTTATATTCGAAAGCCATATGTTTTGGAAAGTTTATTTTTAGGGATAGCTGCCTCCACTTTATCTTTCAGTATTTTTTCTTTTATTGTTCTCTACTTCAATCAATTTTTACAGTCATATTTTAAAGGAATAACAACTCTATCGGTTGACATATTTAATTATCAACTAACAATTTGGCCATTAAATTATATTTTTTTCACGATTGTTTTTGTTTCTATTTCAATATTTGGAGCCGTCATTGCTTCAGTCGCCTCTTACATCGCCACTAACAAGTATCTAAAGGTATAATTAAATCATGGTCAAAAAAATAACTGCATTTATTCTGTTCTTTATAATATTTCTTTCGGTTTTTTCACTGAAATATATATATTCTGCTGAGTGTGATAATAAAACTGGTAATGACAGAATTAATTGTTTGGATATATTAGTAAAATCAGGTGAACAAAAAGTTAATGATTTAGAATCAGAAAAAAAATTACTCGATAATAAAGCTTATCTTATTGAATTGCAAATAAAAGAAACGGAAAATAAAATAGAAAGCACTCAAAAAGAAGTTAATATCCTTGAAACAAGAATAGAAGGATTGGATCAATCTTTAGATTATTTATCAAAACAACTTATTGAAAGAATAGTTATTGGTTATAAGAAAAAACCACTTTCAATCTTTTCTCTTCTTTTTGATAATAAAAACGCTAATGATTTTCTCAATCAAGTAAAATACCTTAAAACTGCCCGAGATAATAACCAAAAACTTTTATACACTGTCCAAGAAACAAAAACTAATTATGAGGAACAGAAAAAATTACGTGAAGAAAAAAAGGTTGAGCTAGATCAATTGGAAAAGCAATTGTTTTCTCAAAAAAGTCAACTTGATTATTTAATAGTACAAAAGCAAATTATTCTTAAAGATACACAAAACAATAATGTTCGATATAAGCAATTATTACAACAAGCTTTAGCTGAATATCAAGCGGTACAACAAGCTATTGCTACTGGATCAAAAATTGGTCCTGTAAAAAAAGGTGATCCAATAGCTTTGGTTGGCAATAGTGGTTATCCTAACTGTTCAACAGGGGCTCATCTTCATTTTGAAATCCACCAAAATAATTCTTGGGTTGACCCAGAAAATTATTTAAATTCAAAAAATGTTTATGATGAACAAAGCGGTGGTAATAATAATATTGGTAGTGGTTCTTGGGACTGGCCACTATCTGATCCCATAATTGTTACTCAAAGATACGGCGCCACTCCATGGTCATGGCGGTATAAATATAGTGGTGGAGTTCATACGGGAGTTGACATGGTAAGTAATGGAAGTGCAGTAATAAGAGCTCCATCTGACGGAACTCTATATAGCTCATCTCAAGGTTGTGGTGGTTCTTCAAACATAAACATTAAATATATTGATCACGGCAACGGTTTAATTAGCTATTATCTGCATGTTCAATAAATAAGGTACTTCGTCAATAATATAGCCATATAACAATCTAATCGTATACTTTTGTAGGTTATAAGCGGTTGACTAATATATACATTATTCATTATTTTCTATTTAACGAGTTATTTATTTAGCGAGTTAAGAATAAACTCGCAAAACTCTATAAATTCGTAATAAGTTAATAAATAATAATGTTTAATATCATTATATTGTTGCTTGTTTTAATTTTTAGTAAAAATACTTATGCTTCTCTAAAAATCAATGAAGTCTATCCTGCGCCAATACCCGGAGAATATGAATGGGTAGAAATATATAATGATGAAAATACAATTATTGATCTATCTCAATATTCACTCTACGATTTAACAAATAAAAAAATAAAGTTTACGAATACTATACTTCAGCCGTTAAGTTTTGAAATTGCGACTTCATCTGGAGTTTTAAACAATGATGGCGATACATTATCTTTGAAAAATAATCTAGGAGAAATAATTGAGATTGCCACATATTCTGCTAGTTTTGATTCAACTAAAACTTATGCTAAATGTCCTGATTTTAATGGTAATTGGTTTATTCTAAATCTCTCAACAAAAAATGATTCCAATGAAACAGCTTGTCAAAGCCTGACACCAATACCAACGTTAACCATAACTCCAACGTTAACAATTGTGCCGACGGAAGGGACGGAGAACCCGTCCCCTACAGAATCACTGTCATATAACAATATTTACATTTCTGAGGCGATGATCAATCCCTTAATAGGCGAGAAAGAATGGGTGGAAATTTATAATGATAATGATTTTTCATTGATGATCTGGAAAATACCGGATCTTCCCCAAAGATATTTTCTTTAGAAATTAGTGAAAAAAATTACGCTGTTTTTAATCTTACTTCCTCAATGTTTAATAATGATGGAGACAGTGTTCGATTGTTGGATTTTAATAAAAATCTTAAAGATGATTTTGAGTATCAAAAAACCGAAACCGGGAAAACCTTAGGAAGAACTTCTCTAGAGTCGGATTATTTTTGCCTTCAGGAACCCAGCAAAAGTTCTGCCAATAATCTATGTATTGATCCAACGCCAACCATTACTCCAACAAAAAATATTATTCAAACCAAAATATCTCCAATTGTTAAATCCGCCCCTCAAAATAAACCTGTATCAATTAATCGATTAATTGATACAAAAAACTTATTAACGCCGGTCGAAATAAAAACAACAGGACAAGTTTTAGGAACCTCAGATGAATTAATGATAAATTTTCCAAGTAACAAATCGTTGATTAATCTTTTAACAATTCTTTCCGCTTCCTATTCTCTTTTGACTATCATCTCAATATTATTTAAAATGAAATTATTGTATGGAAAAAATAAAGACTTTTATTCACCACCTCTTCATTCCTCATGAAGAGAATAATTTCCGTGCCAAAAGCCTTCATACCGACTTTTTGACAGTCTATTTGGTCATCGCTTTTTTAATGATGTTAGTTTTTAAACAAGGTAATATCCGTGATGTTTTGGGATTTGCAACTGACATCAGCGTTGAAAAACTTGCTCAGTTGACCAATGAGCAACGACAAAAAAATAACCTGCCATCCCTTTCTATGAATTCTGCTTTATCTTTGGCCGCTCAAAAAAAAGCCGAAAATATGTTTCAAGAAAATTATTGGTCCCACTATTCTCCCGACGGAAAAACCCCCTGGGATTTTATATTAGGCGCCGGTTATAAATATGAGTATGCAGGTGAAAATTTAGCAAAAAATTTTTTATTCAGTAACGGTGTTGTTGACGCCTGGATGAACTCTACCGCTGGCCATCGGGAAAATATTTTGAAAAGAGAATACACAGAAGTCGGATATGCCATCGTTAATGGTATATTGAATGGGGAACAAACTACTTTGGTCGTTCAAGAGTTTGGTAAACCAATAACTAGTTCCTTTACTCCTCCAGCAGTCCAGGCCAGTGAATCTATTATCGTTCCCGTTCAACCAAAAATTAGTGCCTTAAATTTTTCTTTTAATCTTAATGTCATCTTTATGGCTTTTCTTTTGTTGGCCTTGGTTCTTGATTTGTACTATGCTTCAAAATTTAATGTCATCAGAATTGCTGGAAAAAATACCGCTCATTTATTGTTTATAATTTTTATACTGATTGGGCTATTTATGTCAACAATCGGTACGATTATTTAAAATATGCCTAAACATTTTTATTTACATTTAAAAATGGAATTGAAAAATCATTTATTTGATTATTTACTTTTATTTACAGCTGGTATATTTTTTTTGATTTTGTTAAATATTTTCCGCGGGCAAAGAGTTATTGAATTTTTTGTTCTCGTTTCATTTGCCTTTTTTTATATCATTTGGGGCGTCTATCATCACATTATCAATGAAACCCTCCATTTAAAAACTGTGGTAGAATATATCCTGATCGCATTTATAATAATATTTTTACTTAAAATTATTATTTTGCCCTGAACATTTATTATGAAAGGATTAATTCTTGCCGGAGGATTGGCAACTCGACTTCGACCTTTAACCTGGGTAACCAATAAACATCTTTTACCTATCTACAATAAACCAATGATATATTATCCGCTGCAATCACTTGTTAATGCGGGTATCAAAGAAATTCTTATCTCCACTTCACCCGATCACGCCGGTCAATTTGCCAATCTTCTAAAAGGAGGCGATCAGTTTGGCGTCAAACTATATTACTCAGTCCAAGAAAACCCAAAGGGTGGAATTGCCCATGCGATTGGTCTGGCAGAAGAATTTGCAAAAGGTGATCAAATTGCCGTAATTTTAGGGGATAATATCTTTAGTTATAATTTGAAGCCAATTGTAGAAAAATTTAAAAAACAAGATAAAGGAGCAATGATTTTTGGAATAAAAATGCCGGGAATGGAATCAAAACACTATGGAGTAATCGAAATTGATTCTGTTGGAAAAATTATTTCAATTGTGGAAAAGCCGGAAAATCCAAAATCAAATATAGCCCAAACTGGCATTTATATTTATGACAAAAGAGTTTTTGATTTTATTCGTAAACAAAAACCTTCAGCTCGGGGAGAACTGGAAGTGACAGACCTTAATAATTTTTATCTTAAAGAGGGAACTTTAGAGTGTGGTCTTCTTGATTGGTGGATTGATGCGGGCACTTCTCACGACGAACTTCTTCACGCAAACAACTTGGTTGCTGAAAAAGTCAGATTGGGACAACTTTAAATATGGATACTACTCAACTATTGCTTTCAACAGCCGTCACCATCACTACTGTGCTTTTGATAATCGTTAGCGTTCAGTTAATATCTTTATTAAAACATTTAAAGAAAGATCATGATAAAGAAAGTATTACTTCTGTTAAAATTCCGGACAATCCGCCAGCTGGCGGAAAAAAAGATAAAATAACAAAAAAAAGAATTAATTTGACCACTTTACTTGATCAGATGAAACGACACATCTCTCATCCTCATTCTTCAAAAAAGAAGTTTTTTAAGTCGTAAATAATTCTTTGCTTTGTTATGGTTGTTTGTCATTCCCGCGCAGGCGGGAATCCAGACTAAATATTCTTTATTGTTTTAAATATATATGTATGTAATAATGAATTAATGGACCCAACTCAAATTCCTGATTTTCAACCTAAACCAAACTATTTAAAAACAATTATTTTCTCAGTTTTAGTAATTATCACATTAGGATTAATCATCTATTTAATTTTTCAAAATCAAAAACTCCAAAAACAAGTTTTAAATCTACCAGTCTCCCCGACTATTAAAGTCCCGTCACCAACTCCAAAAACAATTTCCTCAATCTCTCTCCCTCTCGACGAAACGACGGAGTGGAAATCATATACTAATTCAATTCATGGAATTACGTTTAAATATCCTACGACTTGGCAAATTGATCAAAAAGGAGACCAAGACCAATATAACGCACAGATTAATTTAATTAATGATCAAGCAAAAATAAAGATGTATTTTAATATGGATGGAATAGGTGGACAAGGTCAAACATATCAAGGAAAGTCGTTTATATTAGATGGAAACAATCTGTATCTCTATAAAAAAATAAGTGATTATGACAAAACTCAAATAGTAGGAATATCTACCTTACTTTATAACACTCTAGGTGTGTTTGAAGTTAACAAAAAAACTTATTCAATTACCCTTGCATATCCTGTAGGTTATGTTAAGGGAAACGCTTTAGAGAAAGATTTCGACCAAATCCTCTCGACTTTTAAGTTTACTGACAATACAAGTATTTGCGTTCCTTCTTACAAAGTTGAAACCAATTCTGTTGAACTAACTGCTGAACAAAATTATTCTGTTCGTTGTACAGAACAACGTTCTGAAAAAGATTGTCTCTCTGTTGATATTTATAATCAAAAAGCTGATGATTTTAGTGTTCCAGATCAGATTTCAGATTGTATTTGGAAAAACCCAACCATATAGAACTTTCTTTAAGTCTTGACATCTGTTATGTTAATTGTTATATTACTATTACATAATTATGATAACTCTAAACAATATCAGCACCATTTCTGATCTAAGATTCAAAACAAAAAAGGTGATTAATAAAGCGGCTATTTCGCCAGTATTTCTATTTAATCGTAGCACTCCTACAAGTGTGATTATCTCTTTTGAGAAATACCAGGAAATGACAGACGCTCTTGAAGACTATTACCTATCTTTAAAGGCTGAAGATTACGAAAAGGAAAATAAAGATCAGATTAAGTGGATCTCTCACAAAGAAATAAAAAAACATGTATAAATTGGTTTATCATCCAAGAGTCTTCAAATTTTTAACAAAAATATCTAAGAAGGAAGCTAAAAGGATTGTAGAGAAAATTGAAATTTTGGATAAAAACCCTTTATCTGAAGAATTAAACGTAAAAAAACTTGCCTCAACAAAAAGAAGTTTTCGCTTGCGGATTGGAAATTTCAGAGTAATTTTTGAAGTTGATTTTGAAAACAAAATTATCTACATTCACGATGTTGGATTTCGAGGAAGTATTTATCAATAATCTGATAGAATAAAATTAATGGGCCCAATTCAACCCCCAACCCAAGAACCTGTTCAAAGTTCACCTGAAATTAATGTTCCACAAAGTAAACCAAACTATTTGATAGTAATTATTTTTTTAGTTTTAGGAATTATCTTATTAACTTCAATAATTTTCTAACCAAATCCTCTCGACTTTTCAATTTCTAAAATGATCCCGCGAAGTTTTAACGAAGTGGGATAAGTTTGTCGATTAATTCTTCTTTGATGTATAATTAGTTTATGAAATCTGATTTATTTAAACAATTGGTTTGGGACTATAATTTAACTCAAGATGAATTTGAGGCGATTTTACATGGAAAGAAAGTTCTGGGAAATATGAACCAAAGCTGGGCAATTGTCAGGGTTTTGGAAAACTTAAATTATTATGACGCTATGAACCTAATAACATTGAACATGTTGAGAGATAATTGGAGTAAAGTTAAAGGTCAATTATTTAACAATTCCATTAGAAATGGCTATGAATTCTTATTACAACGATACCCTGTATCCATTACAGAATAAGGTACTAAAACTAATTGATGAACTCCAAACATCATTTTACTTGACTGGCGGCACCGCACTTTCCCGATGTTATTTTAATCACCGGTATTCTGATGATTTAGACTTTTTTGTAAATAAGGATTTAAATTTTGCTAAAGCATCTGAACAAATATTATCCAATTTAATGAAAAATTTTGAAGTAGAAATAATTATTAAAACAGAAAGTTACATTTCAATAAAAGTTGATAAAATATTAAAAATTGATTTGGTAAATGATGTGCAGTTTAGATATGGCGAGCTCAAAAAAAAGATAATTTTTTCAAATGTAGATAATGTAAAAAATATTTTGTCAAATAAGTTATCAGCTTTGATAAGTCGTGATGAAGCTAAAGATGTTGTAGATATTTGGGTAATTGCAAAAAATAATAAGATTGATTGGAAAGATATATTTCTTTCCGCAAATTCAAAGGCGGTTGGCATATTTCCTCCAGATATTGCAAAAAGATTAATCGAATTTCCGATTGTACTGTTAGATCGTATTAAATGGGTTGAAAACAAAAAACCAACTATTAAGGATTTTCAAACCGATCTTAATTCAATCTGCGATTCATTGCTTGCAATAAAATAATTATTAATTATGACCAAATCCTCTCGACTTTTAAGTTTGTGGGTGAAAATTAAATACCGTTTGACTTTACTTATTGCGTTTTGTATGATATATTAGTTTTTTTACTCCCCGTCTTGGATAGTGGGGTTTTTGTTGTTAACAAAATATTATTTCCATCTACTCGATGAGCAAAACTGTTAAATCAAGCATTTTACCCCACAAAAGTTTATTCCTCGGAAGGAAAGACGAACTACTTGAAAATTTTAATTTAATAGAAGTCCAAAAAAATTCTTGGGCTGAATTTACCGATGTCCGATTAAAAGAAATCTTTAATGAATTCTTTCCTATTGACGACTATACGAAAAAAAAGTTTACTATCTATTTTGAAGACCTATATTTTGGTGAACCACGATATGATATTGATCTCTGTCACAAGAAAAAATTAACTTACGATACTCCTGTTTATTTGAAATTAAGATTGGTTAACAAAAAAACTAACAGCGAAAAAAAACAAGATATATATTTCTTCAATCTTCCTAAGATGACGAATCGAGGCACTTTTATTATCAACGGAATTGAAAGAGCCATTATCAATCAAATTGTCCGTTCCCCCGGAGTTTATTTTACCGCTGAAATTGACAAAACAACTGGATTAACTTTATATAACGCAGAAATAAGACCATATATTGGAGCCTGGCTTGATATGACAATTAATAAAAATGGCTTAGTTGAAATGAAGATTAATAAAAAAAGAAAATTTTTATCGACAGTTTTTCTTAAAATATTTGAAAATGATTCGGAATCAGACATTATTAATTATTTTTCTGACATTGATAGAAGTTTAGTCGAAAAATATCTCATTCCTACTCTTAAAAAAGATCAAACAAAAGGTAAGGACGATGCTGTTTTGGAAATTTATCGAAAAATTCGACCAGGTGAGCCTCTTATTTTGGAAAATGCTTATGAAACAATAAATAATCTTTTATTCAATCAAAAAAGATATTCACTTGCCGACGTCGGACGATATAAAATTAATAAAAAATTAGGATTAAATATCGAAATAAAAAAAGAAAATCGTTTGTTAACTAAGGAAGATATTATTGCCTCTATTAAATATCTCCTTAACTTAACAAAAAATAAGGGCGAGTTTGACGATATTGATCATTTAGGCAATCGAAGACTCCGAACAGTTGGAGAATTAATCAGCCTATACGGAATCAGGGTTGGAATGGTTCGGGTTGAGCGAGAAATAAAAGAAAGAATGAGTTTGATATCTGGTGAAGAATTAAATGTTTTGCCAAGCCAGGTAGTTAATTCAAAACCATTGATCGTCGCTATTAATTCATTTTATAGAACCAGCCAATTATCTACTATCGTTGATCAAACTAATCCATTATCAGAGCTTGATAATTTGAGAAGAATTACAGTCGGAGGCCCCGGTGGAATTGAAAAAGAAAGAGCTTCCTTTTCAATTCGTGATATTTCTTCTTCTCAATACGGAAGAATTTGTCCAATCAGAAGTCCAGAAGGGCCAAATATTGGCGTTGTCACCTATATGGCTCTTTATGCTAAAGTAAACAAATATGGTTTTTTGGAAACTCCTTATAAAAAATTAGTTAAAGAAAAAGGTGGAAGTAAATTAAAAGTAAAAATATCAGATGAAATCGTTTATTTACAGGCCGATGATGAAGAAAAATATTACATTACTTCAGGGGACGTTAATACGGACGAGAAAGGTTATTTAACCGATCAAATGGTCACAGCCCGTCACGAAGGCGACTTGATTGAAACGTTGGTTGAAAAAATTGACCTAATAGATGTTTCTCCCCGTCAAGTATTAGGGGCATCGGCTTCTCTTATTCCCTTTCTTCAAAATGATGATGCCTCGAGAGCTTTGATGGGCTCACACATGCAATGTCAAGCCGTACCTTTAATAAATCCTGAGGCACCAATCGTTGGAACTGGACTAGAAGAAAAAGTCAGCATTGCCTTAGGGAGAACCATAAAAGCGTCGGAAGACGGTGTTGTAAAATACGTTGACGGACAGAAAATAGTTTACAAAGGAAAAAGTGGTAAAACTTATGAATATAACTTAGAAAGATTTACTCGAACCAATAAAAATGTTTCTTTTGATCAAAGACCAAAAGTTAGCCAGGATCAAAAAGTAAAAAAAGGTGAGATAATCATTGACGGTCCTTCAACCGATAAAGGCCGTTTGGCTTTAGGAAAAAACTTGTTAGTTGCATATTCTTCCTTGAATGGATTAGGCTACGAAGATGGTTTTGTTATTTCTGACAGGTTGGTCAAAGAAGATGTTCTTAGTTCAATTACAATGGAAGAGTTCATTGCCGACGTCATCGATACTAAGCTTGGACCGGAAGAACTTACCCGAGATATACCAAATGTTCGTGAGGAAATTCTTCAAAATCTGGATAAAGATGGATTGGTTACTATTGGTACTGAAGTAAAAGGTGGAGATGTTTTGGTCGGTAAAGTTGCCCCGAAGGGCGAAAAAGAGTTAACCGCAGAAGAACGACTGCTTCGTGCAATTTTCGGGGAAAAAGCCAAAGACATTAAAGATACGTCACTCCGAATTCCTTACGGAAAAAGAGGATCAGTTATTGATATCGAAACTATTAATGGTAAAAAGGATCCAAATGAACTTGAGCCAAGCGTATTGCAAAGAATTATTGTTAATACCGCTCAACTGCGAAAAATAACCGTTGGAGATAAATTGGCAGGACGACACGGAAACAAGGGTGTTATTTCAAAAATTCTTCCTGCTTGGGACATGCCTTATCTTGAAGACGGAACACCAGTTGATGTTATCTTATCCCCTCTTTCAATTCTTTCCCGTATGAATTTGGGTCAGTTGTTTGAAAATCTTATGGGGGTAATTGCCAAACATACAAATACGAATATTTCTATTCCAGTTTTTGAAAAAATTAAAGAAGATTTCATTTCTAACGAACTCCGAAAATCAGGACTGCCGATTGATAATAAAGTAACTTTATTTGATGGACAAACAGGTTTACCTTATGAACGAAAGGCGCTAGTTGGAACAAGTTATATTATCAAGCTAATTCACATGATTGAAGATAAGTTCCATGCCCGATCAGTCGGACCTTACTCTTTAGTCACTCAACAGCCATTGGGAGGAAAATCACAATTAGGAGGACAAAGATTTGGAGAGATGGAGGTTTGGGCTCTTGAATCACATCGAGTACCATACACGCTCCAGGAATTATTAACAATAAAAAGTGACGATGTTCGTGGACGAACTAAAGCTTTTGAATCAATCATTAAAGGTATTGATATTCCTCAATCATCGGTTCCGGAATCATTTCATGTTTTGGTAAAAGAGTTAAATGCATTAGGATTGTCAATTGATTACGCTAAATAATTATGGAAGATATAAATACTGTTGATTTTTCCGGACTCCGAATTACTTTTGCCTCCCCTGAGACGATTATTAAATGGTCTCACGGAGAAGTTATTAAACCGGAAACTATCAACTATCGAACCTTTAGAGCTGAAAAAGACGGTCTCTTTGATGAAAGAATTTTTGGACCGACAAAAGATTATGAATGTTATTGCGGAAAATATAAAAGAATGCGTTATAAGGGAATTGTTTGTGACCGCTGTGGAGTCGAGATTACTACTTCGGCCGTTCGAAGAGAGAGAATGGGTCATATTAAATTAGCTTCCCCTATTGCTCATATTTGGTATTTTAAAGGAACATCATCAACGCTAAGTATTATTTTGGACGTCCCTCCACAAGCCTTGGAAAGAGTTATTTATTATGCGCTTTACTTAGTCAAAGAAGTTGATAAAGATAATCAAAAAAAGACTTTGAAAACTATTGATGAACTACAAAAAGACGAGTTAAAAAAAATTGAGGAAGATTTTGTTATTAAGGAAGAGGAAATCAATAAAAACTTTGAAAAACAATATCAACTTCTCGAGAAAAAAATCACTCATAAAGAACAATGGGAAATTGCTAAACAAGAAGTTGAATTTAAAAAGCGAGAGCAATTGAAGTTGTTATCAAATGAACAAACTGATACAAAAACCAAAAAATCTGCCTATTTTGAAAGGGTATCTAAAATTGCCCGATCAATCAGACCTTTTGATGTTATTGAAGAGGATGACTATTTATTTTTTAAAGACAACAACGTTGCCGACTTTTTAAGCGTTGGTATGGGTTCGGAAGTTTTGTATGAGATTCTTTCGAACTTCGACCTTGTCAAACAATATGCCCGAACTTTAGAACTCTTAAATGAGGCAAAGGGAGATAAAAGGAATAAACTTCTTAAAAAAGCCCGAGTTCTTGAAGCCTTTATTAAAGCAAAAATTGATCCTAAGTGGATTGTTCTAACCGTTCTTCCTGTTATCCCCCCAGATCTTCGTCCGGTAGTTCAATTACCGGGAGGAAAATTTGCCACTTCTGATTTAAATGATTTTTATCGACGTGTTATTAATCGCAATAATCGTCTAAAACAGTTAATTGATCTTGGAGCTCCCGAAATTATTTTAAGAAATGAAAAAAGAATGCTTCAAGAAGCGGTTGACTCATTAATTGATCTACAAAAATCTCGAGGTAAAAGTCGTTCAACTGGATCCAATACAAAAATACAAAAATCTTTATCTGATATTTTGAGAGGGAAACAAGGTCGATTTAGACAAAATTTATTAGGAAAAAGGGTTGATTATTCCGGTCGTTCAACCATTGTTGTTGGTCCAGAATTAAAACTTAATCAATGTGGTTTGCCACGAGAAATGGCATTGGAATTATTTAAACCATATCTCTTGCATGAAATTATTATTCGAGGTTTGGCCCCAAATATTAAGAGCGCTAAATTATTCCTGGAAAAAAAGGACACTGTTGTCTATGATATTTTGGAAGAAATTACTAAAGATCATCCAGTTCTTCTTAACCGTGCTCCGACTTTGCATAAACTTTCTATCTTAGGTTTTTATCCTGTTCTTACAGATGATAATGCCATAAAACTTCACCCAGCTGTTTGTTCCGGATATAATGCTGATTTCGATGGAGATGCTATGGGTGTATTTTTACCATTATCCAAAATGGCAATCGATGAAGTTAAACAAAGAATGTTCCCTTACCATAATTTACTCAAACCATCTGATGGCTCACCTATCGTTCTTCCAAACAAAGAAATGGCTCTTGGTTGTTATTATTTAACAACGATTGATAGCCACATGGAAACTGAAAATTCTGAAGATTTAAAATTTTTTGCCACCGAAAATGAAGCGATGAGATTTCAGGCGATTGGCAAAATTAAACTTCGTCAACCTATAAATGTTGGAGTTAATGGCAAAATAATTAAGACGACTGTTGGTCGGATAATCTTTAATCAAGCTTTGCCTTTAGAACTTCGATTTGTGAATAGCGAAGTCAAAGCTTCTGATTTAAAAAATATTGTTGTTGCCGCCATGAAATTATTTGAAAATGAAAAAGTTGGAGAATTAATTGATAAATTAAAAGAGATTGGTTTCTGGGCTTCCACAATTGCCGGCGGACTATCTCTTTCAATTTTTGACTGTCAAATAATTCCGGAAAAAAACAAGATTATTAACGAAACTGAAGATGAAATTAAAAAAATTACAAAAAATTTTGAACAAGGCTTATTAACATCGGAGGAAAAAAGACGTTATTCAAATAAACTTTGGATTGATGTCACAGAAAAATTAGCTGATAAAACTTGGAATGCCTTGGACGAAGAAAACCCGGTGAAAATAATTATTAAATCAGGAGGTGCTAGAGCTTCAAAAGAACAGTTAAAGCAGTTGGCAGCTATGAAGGGACTCGTCGTTGACCCGATGGGAAAAATTATCGAAGTACCAACTAAATCTAACTACCGCCAAGGTCTATCTATTTTTGAATATGTTATTTCTGCTCGAGGCGCTCGAAAAGGTTTGACCGATTCAGCTTTGAAAACTGCTGACGCCGGATATTTAACCCGTAGACTTGTTGATACATCTCACGATATGATTGTTCGTGAAGAAGATTGTCAGGTTAAGGAAGGATTAACAATCTCAACCACAATGTCTCGAGGAGAAAAATTTAAAGAGAGAATTAAAAATCGTTTTATCCTCAATGATCTATTAAATGAAAATAAAGAGGTTATTATTAAAGCAAATGAATTGATCGATAATGAAAAAATAGCTTTAATGGAAAAAAATAATATTAATAAAATTGTTGTTCGTTCACCTCTTTATTGTGCTTCCCCCTACGGAGTCTGTCAAAAATGTTACGGAACAGATTTATCAACAAATAGAATTGTAGAAATTGGGGTTCCGGTTGGAGTCATGGCTGCTCAATCAATTGGAGAACCAGGGACTCAGTTAACAATGAGAGTTAGGCATTTTGGGGGAATCGTTATTTCCGACGTGACTCAAGGATTACCACGAGTTGAAGAACTATTTGAAACTCGAACACCTAAAACCGTTTCACCAATTGCGGAAATTGCGGGTAAAGTTGCAATTGTTGAAGATACGGAGAAGGAGATTTATGATATTACAATATCTGCTCTCAATAAAGAATCAACTATTCAAGAACAAAAATTCACAATTCCAAAAGCTCAAAAACTAAAAATTAAAGATGGTGATTTGATAAGTTTAGGAACTCCTTTGTCTGAAGGTTATCTTGACATTGATGATGTCTTAGCTATTAAAGGCTTAAGATCCGCTCAGATTTATTTGTTAGATGAAATTCAAGATGTATACGAATCTCAAGGAATTGCCATTCATGATAAGCATTTTGAAGTTATTATTCGAAAAATGAGTGATAAAGTTATTATTGAAGATGAGGGCGATACCTCCCTGATTAAAGACGAAGTTGTTTCAAAAATTCGTTTTACTGAAGAAAATAAAAGAGTTTTGTCAAAGGGAGAGCGACCTGCTTCTGGAAAAGTTTCAATTCTTGGCATAACTCGCGCCGCCATTCATACTGATTCTTGGCTATCGGCCGCCTCATTTGAACAGACAACTACAGTTCTTTCCAGCGCCGCTATTAAAGGTCAAACAGATTACTTGTTAGGACTGAAAGAAAATGTTATAATTGGCAGATTAATTCCCGTCACGAGCGAGTTAATTAGTAAATATTACGGTAAATTTGCAAATCAATATGCCAACAATCAACCAACTGATAAAAAGGAAGAGAAAAAACAGGATTAAAAAATCAAAATCTGTTGCCCTTAAAATGAGTTTTAACTCATTGAAAAGAAAATATACTAAGGATAATAATCCATTAAAACGAGGCGTTTGTACCGTGGTTAAAACCATGACGCCGAAAAAACCTAATTCAGCTTTAAGAAAAGTGGCCAGAGTTAGATTGTCAAATAAGATGGAGGTGACCGCCTATATTCAAGGTGTCGGTCATAACTTAGCAGAACATTCAATTGTCCTAGTTAAAGGTGGAAGAGTAAAAGATTTGCCAGGAGTTAAATATCATATTGTCCGCGGAAAATTTGATGCCGCCGGAGTTGATAAACGAACTAGCTCAAGATCAAAATACGGAACAAAGAAACCGAGAGTTAAATCGTAGGGAACAAAAATTTTTGTTCCGTACAACAAATAAAAATATGCCACGTCATAGTTACAAAAAACGGGTTTTCAAGAAAGATAAGCTTTTTGACAGTCTTGAAGTGGCCAAATTAATCAATTATATAATGATTAACGGTAAAAAATCAGTCGCCGAAGGACTTGTTTATAAAGTCATGGACGAATTAAAAAAACAGTTCGACGAACCTTTAAAATTATTGCATCTAGCTATCGAAAACGTTGCTCCTATTCACGAAGTTAAAGCTCGCCGTCTTGGGGGTGCTTCTTATTTGGTTCCGACTGAAGTACGACGGGAGCGAAAACTAAAACTCGCCCTTAATTGGATTATTGATGCCGCAAAGGCCCGTACCAATAAAGAGTTTCATACCTTTGACCAAAAATTATTGGCCGAAATTGTTGAAGCATCAAAAAATCAGGGAGCCGCTATAGCAAAAAAACTACAAACTGAAAAATTAGCAGACGCCAATAAGGCCTTTTCCCACCTAAAGTGGTAAAATCCTAAATTCTAAATCACAAGTTCCAAATAGTTTTTAAATTTAAAATTTTAAACGTTTAAAATTTATTTGAGATTTGTAATTTAAGATTTAATATTTAACTCATGGCTCAACAACCCGTTGTCACAAAAAATCGCGATGTTCCTCTTGATAAAATTCGTAATATTGGTGTGATTGCTCATATTGATTCCGGAAAAACTACCACTAGCGAAAGATTTCTTTTTTATACCGGAAAAACTTATAAAATCGGAGATATTGATGATGGAGACACTCAATTAGATTGGATGCCACAGGAGAGAGAACGAGGAATCACAATCGTTTCGGCCGCCACGACTACTTTTTGGAATGACTATAGAATCAACATCATTGATACTCCTGGCCACGTCGATTTTACAGCCGAAGTTGAAAGATCTCTTCGAGTACTCGACGGTGGAGTAGTCGTTTTTGATGCTGAAGAAGGAGTACAAAGTCAATCAGAAACAGTTTGGCGTCAAGCGGATAAATACAAAGTTCCCCGTATTTGTTTTATTAATAAAATGGATAAGCTCGGCGCTGATTTTGAAGCAACCGTTGAGGAAATTAAGGAAAGATTAGGTGCCAACCCAATTATCATGACCGTTCCGATTGGAAAAGAATCTGAATTTAAAGGAAAAGCCAAAATTTGGGATCAAGATACCCAAGGCGTCAAATATACAACAACTGACGAAATTCCAGCAGATATTAAAGATAAAGTAACCAAGGCCCGGTCAAAGATGGTTGAGCAAATAGCCGAACACGATGACTCTCTTTTAAATAAATATCTAAATGGTGAAGAAATTACCGTTGAGGAACTAAAGGCGACTTTAAGAAAAGCCACAGTTGCTTATAAAATCGTTCCTGTTTATTGCGGAACTTCACTGCGTAATAAAGCTGTTCAACCGGTACTTGATGCTATAGTTGACTTTCTACCATCTCCTCTCGATTTAAAAGAAATCACAGGAATTAATCCACTAACTAAACTTGAAGAAAAACGAGCTCTTAATCAGCAGGAAACATTTACCGGTTTATCTTTTAAGATTCAACTTGACCCTCACGTTGGAAAATTGACCTATGTCAGAATTTATTCCGGTGTTTTGGAATCGGGTTCTTATGTTTATAATGTCAACAGAAATAAACAGGAAAGAGTCAGTCGAATATTATTGATGCATGCTAATAACCGCGAAGAGATTGACAAGGCTTACGCCGGTGAGATTATTGCGGTCGTTGGACCAAAAGATTCAAAGACCGGAGATACATTATCTGATCAAGATCACCCAATTATTCTAGAACAAATTACCTTCCCAGAACCAGTTATTTCGCTTGCGATCGAACCGACCACTAAAGCTGATCAAGAAAAATTATCTTATGCCCTCCAAAGATTAGCCGAAGAAGATCCAACTTTCAGAGTCAAAGTCAATCACGAAACGAATCAAACCATTATGTCCGGAATGGGAGAACTTCATTTGGAAATTCTCGTTGATCGTATGAAGACAGAAATGGGTATGAATGTCACGGTTGGAAAACCTCAAGTCGCCTATAAAGAAACCATCACAAAACCAGCTGTTGATGTAGAAGTAAAATATATAAAACAGACCGGAGGACACGGGCAATATGGACACTGTGTCATTAATGTTGAACCTCTCGCCCGAGGCGAAGGAGTCAAATTTGTCAATAAAATTAAGGGCGGTTCTATTCCCTCCGAATTTATTCCTTCTGTTGAAAAAGGTGTTATGGAGGCAACTGAAAAAGGTGTTCTCTTGGGTTATCCAATCACAGATATTCAGGTCACTTTGGTTGACGGAAGTTATCACGACGTCGATTCTTCAGATATTGCTTTCAAAATTGCCGGATCAATGGCTTTACACGAAGCAGTTAAACAAGCTGGCCCGACCTTAGTTGAACCAATTATGAAATTGGAAGTAACCATTCCCGAGGCTTTTATGGGAGTTGCCATTGGCGATATTTCTTCAAAAAGAGGAAAGATTTTGGGAACTGAAAAACGAAGTCGAGCCGTTGTCATTAAAAGTCACGTTCCCCTATCAGAACTTTCAGGATACGCAACTATTATCAGATCGTTAACTGAAGGCCGGGGCGTTTTCTACATGGAGCCAAGTCACTACGAAGAAGTACCAAAGAATGTGATTGCTCTCATGTTAAAAAAATAAATTCTAAATCCTAAATTCCAAGCTCCAAATAAATCATAAATTTTAAATTACAAACAAAACGTCATTCCCGCGAAGGCGGGAATCCAGACTAAATATACCTTATAATTAAAGAATGAACATATTAGTATTCTCTGATACTCACTTATATTTACCTTTCGATGGGAAAAAATTTAACTTTCTCAAAAAAATAATCTCTGACTCTGACCAAGTTATAATCAATGGTGATTTTTTTGATGATTATATGATTAGTTTTGATGAATTTATTAAATCTCCTTGGAATCAGCTTTTTCCTCTTTTAAAAAAGAAAAAAGCTATTTATATTTTTGGCAACCACGATCAGGAAAAATTTTCTGATAAGAGATTAAATCTTTTTTCCGATGTCCAAGTTACAAGTTATAAGTTACAAGTTACAAGTTACAGGTTCTTCTTCACCCACGGCCAACAGTTTCGCAAAACCCCCGATTTGTTTATCAAAAAAATTTTTAAACCTATCGTTTCGTTTGCTGTTAGAATTGCTCATTTTAAAAGACAAAACTTAGTCAATATTTTTGGAAGAAATTTTTTGAAACTTAGATTTGCTTACCGAAATATAGCAACAAAACAAAAAGCGATTAAAGCAATTAAAAATAATGAGTTTATTATCGTCGGTCACAACCATTGGGCTGAGGTTGACGAAAAAAATCACTTTGCTTGTTGTGGAGCTATTCTCTACGGCTTCGCCCAATACTTAACAATAGATTCTGAGTCTGGAAAAATAACTCTTAATGAAGAGTGGTATAAATAACATCCAGAACTAAAATTTCCTCTTAAACAATATCTAATCCTTTTACTCTCGAAAAGTGTCTTTTGTTAAGAGTTACTAAACTTAAATTGTAGACTAAACAAGTAGCCGCTATCATAATATCAAGATCTTCTATGATTTCTCCTCTTTGTTTTAAATTCTTTCTCAAGCTACCAAATTCTTGCGCTATTTTTTGATTGAGTCCATAGGTTTTACTAAGACCAGAAAAAAACTCAAGAATGGTTGACTCTGCATTTTTATTTTTTGATCTAAAAATTCCTTCGTAAAGTTCGGATAAACAAATATAACTTGAGACTAATTTTCCTTTAAGTTCATTTATTAATGTAACTTGTTCCTCTTTTCCTCTAAGATAATCAATAATTACGGAAGTGTCCAAAAAATATGTTTTCATATTTTTATTTGTTTTTTTCTCGATTTCTTTTTAAGAACTTCTCCCCAAATAGAATCGTTATCCAAATCTGTATTCTTAAAAGCTCCTGCATATTTTTTGATAATCGACTTTTTTATATCATCAGTTGCGGTAAGAGTTGCAAAAGGTCTCCCCTTTTTTGTAATTGTAAAATTCTCAACATAAGGAAGCAACGCTTCAATCTCTCCAAATTTTCTCCTTAAATCAGATATAGGAATGATTGTATTCATATAAGTAATATATTAACTAATGTTATATTAATTGTCAAGTGATTAATCACTGGTTTAATCACTTGCTTATATTATCTCCTTAACGATCGTTTACAAGATAAATTATTTATTTTTCAAAATTCGCTTGACTTTGTTGTAGTAGTAGTAGTAGTATGATTTTTAATATGATAGGTGGAGATCAAACAATTCCAGGTGCAGATGGGAGAGGAGGCACACCTTTTTCAGTGATTGAACAGGTTGACGTTCTTAAAGCTCCAGGAAAAAGCGGAGGTAAACGTTTTTCTGAAATTGAACAGCTAGATAGCTTAAAAGGTTCAAGACAAATTAAAGGAGCAGGACTTGACATGGACGCAATTCAAAAGGTTGCTGAAGCTGATCCAATCCACGAACCGGGAGAATTTAATTTTGATCAAGTCAAAAAAATTATTAGTAGGAAAGTACTTGATGCAAGTCAACTTGATCAAGCAATTAAAACAATTACGGATTTATTGGGTGATACCCCTACAATTAAATCCAATTGGCGAGATGAATATATGAAAGATAGTGACGGTGGTAGAGCCACTGAAAGGAGAATAAAGGACGTAGAGCAGCTTTCTGAAGCAATTGGAACAATTAGGGATTTATTAGGTGATGATGTATTTATGAATAAAACCGGTTGGCGTGATGAATATCAAGCACAAAATGAAGCAAAAACACCTTTTGAAAAAATAGAACAAGTTGATCGTTTTCCACAAGTGGGTTTGAATCCAGAAAGAATTGCTGCAAGACAAAAAATGGATGCTGAACAAACAGGAAAAGTTGTAAAAGAAATTTTAGGAGAACTTGCAAAAGGGGGAAATGTTTCCAAGGCGGTGCTACCAAAACAAACTTTAGCTACTTCTGCACCTAAAGCTTCAAAATAATTCTTATATTTGTTTACTAATATATTATTAGTAGTATTGGTCTGGATTGGTCGGATTGGTTAAATTAACTCCCTCTTGACATAGTGAACAAGTGTTTACTATAATAGTTGTCTATGATTGAAGACAGACTTTCTAGTATTAAAAAATTTTTCCGTAAGAATCGCCGACTTCCTTCTTATTCTGAGATGTTGAAGCTTTTTAATATCTCTTCTAAGAATGCTGTTTTTAAAATAATTAATAAATTAATTGATCTCGGATTCATTGAAAAAGAAAGTAAAAAATTATCCCCAACAAAAAAGTTTTTTGCTCTCCCCCTTCTTGGAATTATAAAAGCCGGTTTTCCAATTTTGGCTGAAGAAAATAAAGATTATCTGACGATTGACGACTATTTAATTGAAAATCCCCAAACATCATTTCTCCTTAAGGTTTCGGGTGATTCAATGACCGGAGTCGGAATATTTGAAGGGGATATTGTTATAATTGAGCGAAAAAAAGATATTAATACCGGCAGTATTGTTCTTGCCCAAATTGATAACGAATGGACTTTAAAAATATTAAAGACTGACCGGAAAAAACATATTAATTATCTGGAGGCCGCTAATCCCAAATACCCGCCTTTTTACCCAATTAATGATCTACAGATCTATGGTATCGTAAGAGGTGTCATCAGAAAGATTAATTAATTTAATCAATTCCTTTTCTGTCGAAGTAATTACGGTTTGATAGTTGCCGATCAAGTTAAATATTAGTTTTTGATTATTGTGATCCAGCTCTGAGAATATATCATCAAGTAATAAAATTGGTTTTTTCTTAAAAAAATCTTCTAAATATTTTAATTCATTAATCTTCAGCCAGAACAAACTTAAGCGTTGCTCGCTACGGGAACCGTACATGTGGATATTTTTTTTAACTAACGATTTATCAATCATAAAAATATTGTATTCGTCTCGATGCGGGCCAACTAAAGTTCTTTTGATTAATAATTCTTTTTGAAGTGATTCGGTAAATCGTTCCTGATTAATTTTATTTTCTTTATATTTTATCTCAAATTTTTTTGAATCAATAATACTGTTTGAATTTAAAAAAGAGATATATTTTCGTCTCTTCATAATTAGGTACGAACCATTGTCTATGAGAAGTTTATTCCAGTAATCAAGTTCTACATCAAGGTTCTGACTATTAAAGCTCGATTCTAAAATCTTATTTCTTTTTCTTAGCGCCTGATTATAATTTGTTAAACATTTTTTATATTCTGAATCGATCCCAGACAAAAATTTATCGAAATATTCACGGCGATACGACATTGTTCTATCAATTACTTCTATTTGTTCCGGAGAAAATAACACGACAGGAATTAAATTTTTTAAATATGAATGACGACCTTTTTTTGTCTTTTCTAAAAAATAAGTTTTACTTAAACCAAAGTCATTAACAGTTAAATCTATTCTTAAATTACTAATATCTTTATTTTTTTTGTCTTCAATCTTTGCATCAACGTAACCGTTTTTTTCATTAAAAATAATTAGTTGTTCTTCTTTACTTTCCCGAAATCCTTCCCCCTTTAATATGAAGTAAATTCCCTCCAGTAAATTAGTTTTTCCCAGAGCATTATCTCCAAATATGGTCGTTAAATAAGGGTTAATTTTATATTGTTTTTTGTCAAAATTTCGAAAGTTGTGGAAAGAAATTGATTTGAGGATCATGGGCTTATGACAGTTCCCTTAAAAGATTCTCCATTAATAATTTTTTGAATATTTTGCATATCATTACCGTTAGCTATCACAACAGTTAGGTTCAAACCTGTAGCAAGTTTTGTTGCAATCGGATCAAAAGGAGAGTTGTGTCCCGGCATCCATTTGTCTCCAACTAATTCTTTCATTGCTTCCCATGTGATTTTCTTTAGTGGTTTAGCATCGGAAAATTTACCAGGATCGCGATCAAAAACATAATCAATATTTGACATGTTAATTATCATTTTTGCCTTATGATCACGCGCCAATATTACTGCATCATAATCTGTAGAACAACCAGGCATCCATCCAGCTCCGATTGCTACCGATTCGGTCCAATTTTCAAGCTTTCGATCATAATGTTGGATGACTCGAGGATTGGCAATATCCTGAAATATCGTTCTAAGAAGATGTCCGTTAAGATGAGTTGAATGAATACCCAACCAGTCTAAGTCATCTCTTGTCAGCTTTCCAATCACGGCTGAACCTGCTTCCTGATACCGTCGGGCCAATTTGCCTCCACCGGCAATTAGCATGAACCTCTTCCCATTTGCGACTTCTTCTCTTATTAATTTATTTAACTTGATTAAAAAATCTGTATCAATCCCTCCATTAGGGACAATCAGACTACCGCCAACGGAAATAACAATTGGAGATTCTTGCATATGATAATACATTATACCTTAAAAGATTCCGTCTCCTAGACCAAAGATGAGAGCGATTATTCTGGTAATTAAAAAGGACAAAATTAGAAGAATAAAACCAATAATTCCTGAAGTAATCTTTGCTTGACCCGCCTTAATTTTATCAGGGTTTCCCTGTGACATCATATAGTCATAACCTCCGGAAATCAAAACAAAAAGAAGAACTATCCCCGCCATTGGCATAATAAAACCTAAACCTTTAGAAATAATTTGACCTAGAGAGCTAACACTATCATCAAGCGGGCCTTCAATCTGTGTACCGCTGATTTGTAGAGATTGGGCTAAAAAATGTTTCATTTTTTAATAAAACGATTTAATAATTTTAAAACTCCAAACAAAACAATGTCTATTATTAAAACAAAAAAAATATATAAATTAATTTGATTCATTATAGCATTTATACTGTTCATGTTTATTTTAATATCAAAAACATAAAATATTATTATCAGTAAAACTACTACCGGAATAATCAATAATAAATCTTTAAGATCTTGTTTTGAGGAAAACATATTGGCTGATATGGAAAAAATTAAATATGAATATAAAATATTTAATCCGATATTATTGGCTGGATATATATGAAAATAAAATAGCGAAAATAATATTCCTATTCCAAAAAATATTGGAGCAATTCCAACAAGAATTGCTCTTAGAAAATCTTTTTTTACAAAAAGCACTTCTCCTAACTTTATCTCGTTGTTATCCCATTTAGGGAAAACTGACATACTTTTGACCGGTAAAATAAGAAATAACGCCGTGATAAAGTGAGCGGTTTCATGGATAATTGTTCCAGGAAGAAAGATAAAAGAAACTAAAATAAAAACTGGAAAATCAGTTTCAAAAAATTTTCTTAAAAATAAAAAAAGCTCTTTTAGTATTAGTCTTGAGATAATGTAAATTGCGATTATCTGAAGTAAAAAAACAATCATAAAATTAATTTACGGGATATTGTCATTCCCGCGGAGGCGGGAATCCAGCTGGCTTAATATCGGTTGTCTTTTCAGCTTCCTTAACGGCTGGTTCTGGCACATTTAATTCCTCAGTAATGGGTCGATCATGATCGACCCCTACAACGATCTTAACATCGTGTTTTAAACATTTTGGACAAATTATGGTCGAATTTTGAATAACTTCATTTTCAAAACTCCAACCACAACCTTGGCAATGATAGTTTTTTTTAGTTGTAGGAACAAAAACAGTTTTTTCAATTTCAAAAATAAGTTCATTTTGATCTACTCTCGCCCTAATTAAATCTCCAGGTTTTACTTTTCCATCGATGATTAAATTAGAAATCGGATTTTCAATCAATCTTTGAATTGCCCGTCTTAAAGGTCGCGCTCCGTAAAGAGTATCAAAACCTGCTTTAACAATCTCTTGAATTACTTCGTCTGTGTAAGCAAATCCCATGTTTTGTTCTTCTATTAGCTTAATTATTCCTTTCATTTGCAACTTAACTATCTCCACCATATCCTGAAATCTTAATGGCTCAAATACAATTACTTCGTCAAAACGATTAATCAACTCCGGTTTAAAAAACTTAGTTAATTCGCCCATTACTTTGTCTTTTATCCCTTTAAAGTTACTCTTATCTTTTTCGTCTTCAACTTTTGACTTCTGTACGGGTTTTGCGCGCAAAACCCCTACGTCTTTGGATTTATCTTTAATCATTTCATCCTGAATTAATTTCGTCCCTAAATTAGAAGTGCAGATTACAACCGTATTTTTAAAAGAAATTGTGCGACCTTTATTATCAGTAAGTCTTCCATCGTCAAGTATCTGAAGAAGAATATTAAATATATCAGGGTGGGCTTTTTCTACCTCATCAAAAAGAACAACGCTGTATGGTTTTCTTCTCACCTGCTCTGTTAACTTTCCACCTTCCTCATATCCTACATAGCCTGGTGGCGCTCCAAGTAATTTAGCCACTTCATGTTTCTCCATAAATTCCGTCATATCAAATCTAATCATTAACTCTTCGCTGCCAAATAAAATGTCAGCGAGGGCTTTGGCAAGTTCAGTTTTTCCTACCCCGGTTGGTCCAAGGAAAATAAAGCTACCGATTGGCCGGGCGGCTGATTTAAGTCCAGCCCGTCCACGCCTAACTGCTTGGGAGACAGAGGCGACTGCGCCTTCTTGATCAATTAATCTTTTATGGATAATATCTTCCAAGTGGGTTAATTTTTCCGTTTCGGATGACGAAATTTTAGCTACAGGTATCCCTGTCCAACGGGCAATAATATCTTTAATTATTTCAACGGTCACGGCTCCAGTAGATTGGCTTTTCTTAAGATTAAATTCTTCTTTTTTTTCGCTTAGACCGGAATTTATCTCATCAATTTTTGATCGTAATATTCTTGATTTGACTTTATCTGCCTTTTTTTCTGACTCTTTTAGTTCTTGATTTAACTGGGCGATTCTTGTTTCAAGAGATTTTATTTCCTCGGGTAAGGAGATTAAAGGTAGACGAACAGCGGCGCCTGCCTCATCAATCAAATCAACGGCTTTATCCGGTAAAAATCTGTCTCCAACATAACGTTTTGATAAGATAACGGCGGCTTCAATGGCGTCATCGGGAATTTTGACTCGATGAAAAGCTTCGTATTTATCTTTGATTGCTTTAAGCATCTTAATTCCCTGTTCTTCAGTTGGCTCGGGAACTAATACCGGTTGAAATCTTCTCTCAAGGGCCGGATCTTTTTCCACATATTTTCTATATTCGGTTAAAGTGGTTGCCCCAACTATTTGAATTTCACCTCGAGCCAAGGCCGGTTTTAAAAAGTTGGAAGCGTCAAGAGACCCTTCGCCAGATGCACCAGCCCCAACAATATTATGAATTTCATCAATAAATAAAATTATCTGACCTTGACTCGCTTTAACCTCTTCGATCAGATCTTTCATTCTCTCTTCAAACTCACCACGGTGCGAAGCACCGGCCAACATACTCATCAAATCTAATTGAAGAATTCTCTTGTTTAATAATGGCTCTGGAACTTCTTTGGCAACTATTTTTTCGGCCAATCCTTCAACTATTGCGGTCTTTCCAACGCCCGCTTCTCCAACTAGCGACGGATTATTTTTAGTACGTCGTGACAATATATGTATCACCCGTTCAATAACAGCTGATCGCTCAACAACCGGATCAAGTAATCCCTGAGACGCCTTGGCCGTTAAGTCAATCGTAAATTGTTCCAATGCTTTTTTCTTATTCTGGGCTTTTTTTTCTTCTTCATTTAAACCTTCTTTTTTTCCAACAACTTTTTTATTTATCTCTTCTTTATTTAAGCCTAATTTAACCAACACTCGAGCGCCCACTCCTTCTCCCTCTTCAAATAGTGCTAATAATAAATGTTCCGGGGCAATAAATTCAAATCCTAGTTTTCTAGCAACCACTAAGGCGTCATTGAAAATCTTTTTTATTCTTGGGGACAGTTGGACAATTCGATCGACAGTCCCTCTTTTATAAATTTTATTTAATTCATCAGTGATTAACTGGGGTTGGATTTTAGATTCAACCAGTAAGTTGTAGATTTCACTATCAGTTGTCAAAGCGTATAAAAGATGTTCACTGTCGACTAAATCTGATTTTAGCTCTTTTGCTTTTGTCTGGGCCGCCATCATAACGCGATTAGAGCGCTGGGTCAGATGGGTCATTAGATCGAGATTATTAGGGATTAGGGACTGGGGACTAGGGACTAGGGGTGTTTTAGGAATTTTAATTTCAGGTTTGACAGGTGCAGATGTTGCCACAGTAGGCTTATCATTTCCCGTTGGCGGTTGGGTTATGTTGGTTTTAGGATTTAAACTTTGATCTTGGCTTTGAGGTTTGATATTTGAAGTTTGATTTTGCCCTACTGGATTTGCTGTTGCATTAGTAGTCGGTTTTTTAATAAAATCAAAATAGTCAGCCATATTTTCATTATCAAGAAAATGACATTAATTGTCAACAGTTTTCAGGTTGTTTTATTAAAGCGAAGATACCAAATTTTTTGCGGTTTAAGTTCTTCCGTCAAAAAATTTTCGGGATCAAGCTTTTAAACCTTATGAAACGAATCTATTTGGTCATTGCCGGAGCCTTCCTGATCCTTCTTGTGATTACTTCAATGCTTCTTTCACTTCAGAAAAAAACAACCACTGAGACAAAGAAGGATATTCCTTTTCCAACAAGCGTTCCTGATCGGGGAAAAACCGGACAACAAGGTAATGAATCTTCCACGAATACCCCTTCTCAAACAACTGGCGGAGACCAAGGATTAAAAGATTTAGATAATTTATCAAATTCATTTGAACCTATTGAAACACTTGATTTTAAAGCCGCTTATGTTCCGACTCTAAATAAAATCGTTGTTGAAAAGAAGACTCCGCAGGCAGAGGAAATGTTTAACCAATGGATCGATCAAAATCAATTAAATGAAGTTATTAGTAATACTGGTGGTAAAAAAAATATTTTATTTACACAAAATAAAATCATTCCTACCCCAAGCGACTCTATCCATAAGCTTGAAAATAAAGTAAAAGATTTCTTTCAGCTGATAGATGACTTGAACAGCATCGGCAAAGGTTCTGAGCAATCGAACAATGAAATAATCAAGCAATCTTCTAACTCTTTATCTTCTACCCCCTACCCCCTACAACCTACAACCTCTTTAACATATTATGCTCAATGTGGTGACCAAGGTAGTTTACCTTTACCCGATGGTGGAACTTTATGTAGTGCTGGTTGCGGGCCAACTACTGTAGCAATGATCTCTTCCAGTTATGTTGATAAAAAATATGATCCAAAAACTATTGTTGGTCTATATGATAAAAATAATTATCTTTTAGGAGGTGATGGTTCCCGTTATTCTGATGCTCATGAGCTTTTGAAATCGTTTGGTCTGAAAACTACCGACTATCTTGTTTTTGATTTAGAAAAAGCTGATACAGTTGTCCCACAACTCCGAAAATATCTAAGTGCCGGCTGGACATTTTTTACTTTAGCAAGTTTTTGCGAAAAAGGTTGCGGTCATTATTTTTGGATAACTGACATTGATGCTAAAGGAAATATTTTTGCCTATGATCCCGCCTACGGTCGTTATCAAATCCCTTATAATGAAAATAGCCGTTACCCATACCCGTTGTACAGATTGGCATTTGGGGTTAAGAA
>LBPR01000014.1 GCA_000990305.1 Candidatus Roizmanbacteria bacterium GW2011_GWC2_34_23
TGGAAAAAAACAGGAATTGAATTTGAAGATTTGTTAAAGAAACTTATCGGTTTTGCCGAAGAAAAATATCAAAAGAAAAAACAAATAACTTATACTTTTAATTCTAATATTTTGACCCAAGCTTCATCAAATAAACTTTCTTTAAAATGATTATGAGCTTACCCTTCCAACCGGGCAAACTGGCCGGTTTTTTTTGATTGATTAAACATAAAGTTAAAAAATGTTATTGCTAAAAAAATAAAAATAAAATTGAGAAAAAAAGCCATAAGGATAAGTTGCCATTGAATTCCCTTATCTATAACATTGGCTCGTGCTGCTTCAAAGACATAAGTTGGTGGTAATAAATAAGCCATCATTTGTAAAGGCTTAGGTAATATTGACACCGGGTAAATCACCGCCATTAGTGGTTGGAGAACGGCAATTAAACCCCAAGAAAGTGCTTGAACATTGGTTCCAAAACGAAAAATTAAACCAAGAATTACGATTGCAAACCCAAAACCA
Source organism: Candidatus Roizmanbacteria bacterium GW2011_GWC2_34_23 (assembly GCA_000990305.1). Classification (GTDB taxonomy): domain Bacteria; phylum Patescibacteriota; class Microgenomatia; order UBA1406; family GWC2-37-13; genus GWC2-37-13. The sequence continues at coordinate 502 of LBPR01000014.1, forward strand.
AAAAAGGCCAAATTAACAAAATATATAATTAGATTAATTATTCCTAAATCAAGTAAATTGGTACCAAAAAAATAGAAGGAAATAATACCTCCAAATAATAATACTATTAACGACTTTACACATCCGGAAATCGTATAGGCAATTAGGTACTCCAGATTAGAAATTGGAGATATAAAAATATTAGTTAAATTTCTTGCCCAGACATCCCATAGACAACCTACGGCAATCGAATATTCGGTCATATTGATAACCTGCCATAAAATCATCCCAATTAAAACTTGTTTACTAATTATTAACCCTGTGGTTCCTGATAAATAATTAGTTAAAAAACCAAAGATAATTATTGACAAAAGTGGAAATATAATAATATCATTTATTACTTCTAACGATCTTTTTGTAATAAAAAATTCGTGTAACATTATAGCTTTTATTCGCTTCCAAGACATATTATTTTGATCGGGAAATTTGTAAAAAAACATCTTCTAAGGTTGGTTTTTGAATTTCAATATCAGTCATCCAAATTCCCTCACTACTGATACCAAAAATAATTTTTGGCACCAATTTTTCTTTTGTTTTGATGATGACAATGTTGTCTTTACTAAACTCAAATTCTTGTTTATTTTCTGTTAAATATTTTTCAATAATTTCTTTACCTTTATCAAATGTTAATCGCAAAGTCGTTGTTTCAATTTTTTTAGTTAAATTAATCGGGGTATCCTCGGCAACTATTTTTCCATTACTTAAAAAAATTACCCGATCACAAATACGATCTATTTCATTCATATTGTGGCTTGTATAAAGTATAGAAATTTTATTATCTTGTTTAATTTGTTCAATTAAACTCAAAGTTTTATCAGCAATATCCGGATCAAGAGATGCGGTTGGTTCATCCATTAAAATTACTTTTGGGTCATTTAGCAAAGCTTTGATAAAATTAACCCGGGTTTTTTCACCAGATGATAAATGTTTATATTGACTATTTAATAAATTTTTAATTTCAAAATAGTCAACTAATTTTAAAATCTTTTTTTTAGGATCATCTACAAGATAAAGATTTGCAAAAACAATCAGGTTTTCCCAAACTGTTGTTCTTCCCTGAAGTGCATTAAAAGCCGATGTGTAATTAATCGTTCGTAAACATTCCTGACGATTCGTAGAAAAATCCTTATCAAAATACCTGATGCTTCCTGAATTAGGAGTAGTAATGCCAAGCAACATCTGAATCGTTGTTGTCTTCCCGGCTCCGTTTGGCCCAAGCAAACCCAATATTTCTCCTTCTTTTAAATCAAAGGAAATATTATTTACCGCAGTAAACGAACCAAATTGTTTAGTTAGATTTTTTATTTGTAGGACTGCCATAGTTTTATTATATCAGTTTATTTATAGGTAGAAACTTTAAAAAAGAGCGTTGTGGTGATATAATACAATCAATAACATGACTATACAAAATGAGACATTTAATTATAAACCTCTTCCAAATGAAAAAGAGGGCTTTCAAGTTATGGGAGGATCCTTAGAAATTTTACGGAGAGAGACGCAAATATGGGGAATTTCCAAATTGATGAAATTGGGAGCTGATATCCCGCAGAATATCATGCGAGCAGAACAAATAACAAAAGCTATTGAAACAGGTAGACAAAGATTTGACATCCTACATAATGCTGACATCGGAATGCCGATGGATAAAGATCTAGAAATTCAACCTATAATTGATCAAGCTAATCTTGACGCAGCCAATTTTATTAACGAACACTCTAAATATCAAAGATATACAAATTCTCAGGGTTTACCTGAATTAAGAAATTCTGTTGCTAATTTTTATCAAAAATTTTGGGGCCTCAACATAAATCAGAGTTGGGTCGTTGCTTCGAATGGCGCATCGGAAATGTGGCAAAGATTTGTTGCCTCTCAATTAGCGCCGGGTGATTTAGTTATGACTCTTGACCCTCATTACAATCCATTTGACGTTGATTTAGCTATGAAAGGAGCAGGTTGGGTCCCGATTAAAACTAAAGCAGAGAATGGTTTTCACTTTAATGAAGATGATTTATCAAGAGCCTTTAAAGAAAAAAAGGAAAATCAGCCTTTAGGAAGAATTAAAGCAGTCTATATTAATAGTCCGGCAAATCCAACTGGAGTAGTTTACACAGAAAAAGAAATTAATATTTTGGTCGATTTTGCATTGAGAAACAACCTTTTTATTGTTATGGACGGAGTATATTCCCTTTACAACTACAGCAATAACCCTACATTAATGGATTATTTAAAAAACCTTCTTGAGGATAAAAGAAAATTAGTTTATAACAAATTAGTCTTCCTCGACAGTATGTCAAAATTAGCAACAACAACAGGAGAAAGAATCGGAATAAACTTTGTCCCTAATGATAATTTAAGAGATCAATTAGGAAGAGCTTTAAGTGTTAGGGGTAATCCTCAAAATCATGGTCAACTACAATCATCTTATATTTTGGACCGTCTGACTGAAGATTATACGCAAAATAGATCACCTGAAAAAAAAAGTATTTTAGAAGAACGAAGAAAGTTATATTTTCATAAAATGCATTTATTTTACGAGCAGTTTTACAAAAATGCGGGAGCCCATGTATTGAATAAGTCAAGAGAACCTGAGGGTGGCTTGTATATACCCTTATTATTGGATGGCAATAAGGTAAACGCTCTTGATTTTTTTGATTTTTCGATGAATCAATTTATTGGTCATAACATATCTGACAAGAAACATGCTACTTCCTTTGTACCAATGGCCGTTACTTTTCCTGACGGTAGCTCTGCAAGTTTCAGAGTAGGAGATTTTGAACAAGCTCAAAAAGAAATTAGAGTTTGCATTGGTCTTGATGTAAGTGAAATTAATGATGCAGCTGAAGCATTAGCCAATCAATTAATAGAATATAATTTATCTTTATCTAAAGATTAGTTCGAAAATTTTAGTAAAATACAATATGAACTTCAACAACTTTCAAATTCTTCTTTCTGTTTTTTCGCTAATTTTTGTTGGCTATATTTCTAAAGCCTTTAAAATAATTGATGAAGATTTTGCGAGAAAAGCCATTAAGTTTTTATTTTTTCTTCCTTTACCAATTTTAGTTTTTTTATCTTTTGCCACAACTAAACTAGATATATCCTTAGGAATTTACCCAATAATTTCAATAATTATTCAAAGTATATTAATAGTGATTAGTTATTTTATTGGAAAATTACTGAAGTTTGATAATAAAACGATCGGTACACTGATCGCTGCATCAGGTATCACCAGCACTTTAGTATTCGCACTGCCTTTTATTCAGGCTTTCTATGGAATTGAAAACCTAAAGTATTTATTTATGTATGATTTCGGTAACGGTCTCATGGCTTGGACAGTTGTCTACTTGATAACCGGATATCTGGGAAATAAAAAACAGTTAGGGATTAAAAAGGGAATAATATCTTTTGTAAAAAATCCCATGATCTTTGCTTTATTTTTTGGAGTTATCTTTGGTTTATTAAATATAAAATTACCTCAGTTTTTTACTCAATTTAAAACAACACTGTCAGGATTCATCAACCCATTGTTATTTGTTTCCATTGGTATTCTCTTAGATTTTAAATATTTTTTATCAAAAGAAAATCTAACCAAACTATTTCTTTCTGCTGGTATTATTATGGGGGTTTCAGTCTTGTTAGCTTTTATGTTTACCTCGCTATTTGATATTAGCGGAATCGGTCAAAAAGTAATTTTAATTTCTGCTGTCTCACCGGCAGCCGCACTTGCGGTAGCTTTTTCTGTTGAACATGATTTGGATCAAAAATTTGCGAGCGCCTTGGTCGCCTTTACTATGGTTCTGGGAATAATCTTAGTTCCTCTAATAATTCTCTTATAAAATTTACGTAGTAATTACCCTTTGTTCTAAGCTTAAGATTCGTTCTTCATGATTATTTATTTTATTGTTCGTTCGATTATTTTGCTCTGTTAAAACAGTGTGTTCTGCCTCAAATTTATTATATTTTCCAATTAACCAGTCAAGCTTATCAAAAACCTTATTCTTAAAATCTTTAAATTCTTTTTTGAAATCATTAACCGGTTCTAGTTCAAAGTCAACGTACTTTGTCATCCTATCAATCCTTGTATTTAATCTTAATTCAGTATCTTTTAAGTCCTTTTTTGTAGCAAAACCATCTAAGTCCTTTTTTGTAGCAAACGTTTTTTCTAATTTTTTTACATCCGCATCAGTAATCATAGGGTTTTATTTAAACAAATAACTAATAATAAATCAATCATAAAATACTATAAAACTAGTGTCTACCGCTTATAACCTACAAAGATGCAGTTTTAGATTATTAGAGCAACATAAAAATGACGATAGATACCCTTATAAATAATATGGTATATAATAGTGTCTATGATAAACGTGATGAAATCAGCCGCAACTGAGGCTGGGACTATCCTCCTAAATTACTATAAGAAGAATCTTACTCTAAACTATAAGACATCTCACAAGGATTTTTATACTATAGCAGATGTTGAAAGCCAAAAGGTTATTAAAGAAATAATTACTAAGCTTTTACTCAAGAAAGCTATCGGTGAATCAGAAATTGGTTTTATCGGTGAAGAAAATTTGAACGTGTCTGTGAATAAAAAACATCTTTTCGTTATTGATCCACTTGACGGCACCACTAACTTTGCTTCCGGATTTGATTTTTTTAGCATTTCAATTGGTTATTTCTATGAAGGCTTATCAACTGCCGGCTTAATTTATCGTCCAACCACAAAAGATTTTTATTATGCCCAAAAAAATAAAGGAGCTTATAAAAATAGCCAACCTTTAAAAATAGTTAAAAAACCATTAAAAGAATGCTTATTTGACGGGGTTGTTAGTTCTCGACCAGATAAGTATCCAGGGCTATTTAAGAGCTTTGAAAAAATTTTTCCTTATGTTTCCGGTTTCAGGTCTATCTTTTCCATGGCCTTAAGTAATTGTTTATTGGCAGAAAATATCTTTAATATCGTCGTCAACGGTCATACGTTTATTTGGGATATATCCGCAGCAAAATTAATCATTGAAGAATCTGGAGGTATTATGATGGATTTTAAAGGCTTACCAGTCAACTTTGATCTGAATAACCCCAAGCTGGCATACAATACCATATCCTGCCATCCACGGCTAAAAAGTGAAATTCTAAAGTTTTTCTAATTCCAGCACTTCTCCCACCTCAAAAGAATAGAGAAGTCCCAGCAATTAATTATTAATTATTATCTTTAGGTCTTCATGACAATATAAACTATTAAATTAAATAGGGGATTCATGCGTATAAAACCTGGACAAGGACTGATAAGCGGAAAAGGGAATAATTGGGGATTAATTACTGATTAATTAAGAATTAATTAAATAATAAAAAAATAATTATTATCAATTTAGATTGTTATACCAACATGCCGCTTCTCTTCCTCCCGTCGTGGTTAACGTCGTAAAAGCTTCATTTTACGACGTTGTATAGGTTCTTTTCTCCGACTATATATATCCATTAATACGTCATCCGATCGGTTTGGCATAATTTGTGTAATTATCTTCCGGAGAAACAAGTTCATATCCTTCTCTCAGTTTAGCGTGTTAATAATACTGTTAGCGAGTTAAAGAGTTAACGAATTAATTAACAAATAATTGCTAGAGATGATCACTTCTCTCTGTGTCGTTTGAACAAACAAATATTTAGAGCGTTTTAAAGTCCTAAACTAGCGTTTTTGAGGCTAAAAGTATCAGAAACAGAAGGTATCTATTTATGAGAGGAACGTATTATACGAGATAATATAAATAAGTGTTTTTGAGGCTACTACATTATAACTTTATAATGTAGTTTGATCATATTTAGAGCGTGTTTATAATCTAAATAGTTAATTTAGCCTTGATTTTTTACTATTATCCACATAATTACTATAGGTTATTTATTCACGTTCGTGAGAATGCCATTCCCCTCTCCCCGACTTGGTTAAGTATTAAATTTTAAATATTAAAGGTTAAAGAAATATTAAACATTTAAATATTAAACGTTTTCATGTTTAACTGTTTAATCTTTAACAGTTTATTTAACATTTAACTGTTTAAGATTTAATATTTTGAGGCTATTCTCTACCAACTGAGTGAAAGCAGGGTGATAGCCAATACGAAAACCCATACACTCACATACTCTCTGATTGTTTCTTTAAACAATTTTTCGTCAATGTGATGATGGATTATTCCTGTAACACTGTAATAGGTTGCCGTCAAAAATAGTGCGTATACGGCTGTTTTTAAAGGCAAAAAAGAAATTATTAAGCTCGCTTCTAACATTATTAAAGCTGTAAAAAAAGAGTAAGAGAGGACGTCCTTATCAAGATAGCGATTAAGCCTGATAGACCAGAATAGTTGAAGACTCAATAAAAAAGCGCTTATCCCCGCCCCAATTATATTAATTAGAAAATTATATTTGAAGGAAAAAAGGACATTAAAAAATAAAAATGAAACGACCGCCTGATAAAAAAAATTGATTGAAAAAGCAGCCCTGTAAAGCTGAAGGTTCTTCTCTACTCCAACATTAAAAATGTTGGCACAAAGCAAAACAGCGTAAATTGACACTTCATAAATAAAAATAAATGGCAAGCGTGTTAACCATCGAGCCGGAAAAAGAAAATAAAACAAGTAAAAAAATAAAGTAATTAATTCCGGTATTAAAAAGAGTCCAAACCAACCGATTTTTTTTATCCCTTCCAGCAAGGAAAAATAACATAATAAATAAGTAGTTATTATAAAAACCGGCATAAAAAAAATAACTTTATCAAAATTAAAAAATGTAGAAAAAAGCATTAATAAGCCTAAAATCAAAACAGAAATGACCAAACGGATTCTTTTGTCAATCTTCATTGCTTTTTTTTCAAAAAACTGTCTTAGTTCTTTTGTACCGAACATAAATGATTAACCTAAATTGGTAAAAACTCGTTGAACGTCATCTAAGTCTTCTAAGGCTTCGACGATGTCTAAAATTCTTTTTTCTTTATCTGAATCAAGTACTATCGGAGTCGAAGGTAGATAATCAATCTCAGCTAAGTCATATTTTATATTATTTAAATGGGTTTTTAGTAAGCCAAAATTATTGAAAGGAAAAAAAACAAAGAAATGACTTTCATCCTCATTAATATCAAAAGCCTGTAATTCTTCTCCAATCTTGAAAACCGCCTCTTCATTAACTTCTGTTTTCTGAAAACTGACGAATGCACATTTTTTAAACAGATAAGCGACTGAGCCTTGGGTTCCAAGTTTACCGGAATTTTTTTCCAAGAAATTCCTAATCTCAGATGTTGTTCTGTTTGAATTATCAGTGGTAGATAAAATTAGTAAAAAAACGCCGTATGGACCAAAGCCTTCATAGATTACTTCTTTCAGCATTATTCTATTAGGTCCAAATCCTTTTTCAATCGCCCGTTTAATATTTTCTTTTGGCATATTGGAAAACTTAGCCTTATCCATTGCCAAACGCAGTTTAACATTGTTAACTGGATCAATAATTCCCCCACCTTCTATAACGGCAATTGTAATCAAATGAGACATCTTAGCAAAGACATTTGCTTTTATCTTGTCATTTACCCCTTTTTTTCTTTTAATATTAGCCCATTTCGAATGTCCTGACATATCTCCCCCCATTATACTTGACAATTAATAATTTTAAAATATACTTGTCCATAAACAACTATGAAAGATTTCTCAGCTCTTGAAAAGCAGGCAATAAATAATGCTATGAATGGTCAATGGTTGGAAGCCATCAAATTTAACGAAAATATTATCAAAATCGATAAGAAAAATATTGAAGCTTTTCTTCGACTTGGATTTGCCTATCTTCAAACAAATAAAATAAAAAAGGCAAAACAATACTATTTACAAGCTCTAAAAATTCAACCTAATAATATTTTTGTTAAAAAAAATCTTGAAAAAATAAAAATTTTAGAAGCAAAAAAATTAACCTACTTAAACGCTCCTCCAGTCGATCCTTTACTTTTTGTCGATATTCCCGGTAAAACTAAAACTGTCAGTTTAGTTAATTGCGGTCCAAAAAACGTTCTTGCAAAGCTCGCAGTTGGACAGAAAGTTTTTTTAATCAACAAAAAAAGAAGAGTAGAAATAAGAACGGAAAATAAAGAATATGCCGGTTGCCTTCCTGATGATCTTTCAAAAAGATTGGCAATATTTATTAAAAACGGTGGTATTTTCTCCGTCTATATTAAAGAAACCTCTTTAAAGCATACTATCGTCCTTATCAAGGAGGAAAAAAAAGGTGCCAAAATGATAAAATATATTGCCTTTCCATCAGATTTAGGTGTTAATCTTTCTCAAATGGAAAATTCTTCCGGGGAAGAAAATAATGAGGAAGATAGCGAAGAAATTAGTTTGCTTGATTTAGAAAAGCTCGCCGAAAGTTTGAATAATGAAGAAAAAGATTACCTACCTTTTGATCATGAAGAAAAAAGTGAGGAGGGTGAAGAGTAACGGTTAGCTTCGCTTTGCTCGGTAATGAACTACCTTATTTTTGAAAAAAACTATTTTACCTTTTAATTTCTTTCCTTGAACTATTCGTGTGATTTCTCCCGGAACATTAAAATCTTTCATTGAACGAAGAGCAACAATAAAAGATAGAGATAGAATCAGTATAAAAGTAAATAACATATTATATTTTGAATAACAAATATCAAACATCAAATAACAATTGAATAACAAATAATAAATATTTAAAACGTTTTGTTATTTGATATTTAAAATTCAATTGATATTTGTTATTAGTTATTTATTATTTAGTTAACCGCCCATTCCTTCTCTAAATCCCCTAACTCTAAAATTATATCAGATACGGTTGTCTCCCCTATCTTCAATTTACATTTAAAAAAATCTGCTAAACGTTGATAAGTTTTTGTTGTGCTTATTTTTTTGTCAGTTATTAATAAACAATCGGTAATAATTTTTTCCTGATTTAACAAATCTACAACACGAATTCCCTCTCCTTCAATCATCTGACCAATCAATTGGGCGGTTTTATAACTTTTTGTATATACAATTTGAACATTGATATCATAATTTCTATAGGCTCTTTGAAAGAAACTACCTTGAAATTTTTTGTAAAAAGAATTATAGTCAAACATACTATTGCTACCCTCTGATTCAAAAGGCTCTAAATCAATTATCTGAAAGCTCTCTTTGCCATTGGTTGAAAAAATATAGAGAAGAAAAAGCTTATCAATTAGGTTGGCGTTAGAATTCGTTAAAAGAATTTCCATAACGGTAGGTGTTTGTTTTAAAATTGAGTTATCATAATAAATAGTGGTTTTTTTTTGATAAAAATACAGGTCTACTAAAGTCGAAGTTGTTGCCGAAAAAGTTTTTCTTATAATGTCCGGTTTTTTTTCTAAACTAGCCAATTTGCCAACTGCCCCGACTTTATATTTACCGTAACCGCCCGGAACAATTACTTTAACTAAGTTAGAAAAGGATAATAGATAGTTGACGTTTTTTTGGTCTAACGAATAAAATCGTGTTTTTTCTCCATAAAAAACCACATTAATCTTATCTCTTCCTTTCAAAAACACTGAGGAAGTAATGGATTTAAACAAATAATAGGTTAGACCCAAAGTAACAAAAAGAATAAATAAATTCTTTTTATTGAAAATTGAAAATTGAAAATTGAAAATTTTCTTATGATATTCCATGTTCTATTCTAAGCCTTCTTATCTTATTTATAATATCTTCTTTGTCTAATTTATGCCAATGATAGATTCTTTTTATGATTGAAAGAGATGCTTCAAATTCCGGTTGAACAACCAAATTTGCACCCATATCTTTCATTCTTACTTGATCTGCCTGTCTGTGAACTCGACTTATAATATAGATATCTCTATTAAGTTTTTTTGCATTAAGGACAATGGCCTCTTGCACCGATCTTTCTGGAACGGCTAAGATTATTATTGTTGCTACATCAACTTGGGCATAATCAAGAATATCAATATCGGCTGGATCTCCATAAATGATATTGGCACCCCGTTTTTTTGCCTTTTCCACTTGATAAAGATTATAGTCAATGGCTACATATGGTATATTTGCTAGCATCAATGAGCGTCCAACATAACTTCCTATTCTGCCATAACCGCATATCACGACATGATTTTTAATTTCCAAAGTATCAATTGGAGATTGATTACTATCGATTCTATAGGCAATAAATTTTTCCAAAAAAGGTACATATTTTTTTATAAATCCTCTTATTGATCTATAAAACTTCTCTTTATTATTAATAAATACTGGCGTAAGAATAAAAGTGATTAGTACTGAAGTAATTACAAACAGATATTTTTCAAGTGTAATTATCTTAGTTAGATATGCCGATGACATTAAAATAAAAGCGTCTTCATCTATCTGGAATAGATACATCGATAGATTGAAACTTGTTTTTGAATGAAACTTTAAAGATAAAAAAATTATTAAAATTATTAAAGCCTTGATAATTATCACTCCAACTGTAAATAACAATATTGATGGTAAATACGGAATTACTAAGCGTAGTTCAATATGACTGCCAATATAGACAAAAAAAATTACTCCAAGAAGATTGCGAAGCGGCCTAATTTCAGAAAAGATATGATAATGCTCTATTGTCTGCGCTAATAATACCCCGGCCAGCATCGCCCCAATTAAAGTCGGGATTTTCAAAACTATTGACAGTCCAACCACAAAAAAAATAAAAACAACGATAAAAAGATCAAATAATTCTCTTGAAATCCTAGCGATTTTACTAAAAATTTTGGGTACAATTTTTTGTCCAAAATAAAATAATGCAGTAATAATGGCAGTTGCTTTAATTAAACCAAATGCTGTGTCTTTAATAATTGTCCAGGCTGAAATATCTTTACTGGTTATTGAGGTAAATATTATTAGGTATGGAATAAAAGCAATGTCTTGAAAAATTAGAATACCCATGGCAATCTCCCCAATAAATGAAGACTCTTCTCCCCTATCCTGAATTATTTTTGCAACAATTGTAGTTGATGAAGATGATAAGGCTATTCCAATTAAAAAGGATTCAAGCAGAGAAAATTTAAATAATAAACTAAATAAAAAGACAAGAAACATTGATAAAAAAAGCTGCAGTAACCCTCCTATAATGATAAATTTTTTTAGGATAAAAATCCTATTAAAATTTGTTTCCAACCCTAAAGTAAAAAGTAAAAAAACTATTCCAAAGTAAGCAAAATTTATTATGGCTTCGCTGGTTACCATCGTCGGAAATAGATTTCCGATTACTAAACCACCAGCTATATAACCGATTAGAGGAGACAACTTAGCTTTTTTTGCAATAATGGCTAAGGCGAAAGGAATTGATAAATATATAAAGAAATTTAGTACTAAAGATAACGAAATCTCACCCATAAACAAAAGTATAGCATTGTTTTATAATGAAGAATTATCTATTTTTTATTTTGCGAGTTATTTATTTAACGAGTTAAAAACAAACTCGTTAAACCCGCTAAACTCGTAATAAATTAATAAATAATTTGCTTGTTTATTATTTTCTAAGACGTTTTTCGCAGTCAATGCAAAATGAAGCTTCTGGAATCAGTTTTAACCTTGCCTGAGGAATTGATTTTTTACATCGTTCACAGTAACCATATAGGTTCTTATTTATTTTTTTTAACGCATTATCTATTTCAGTGGCTCTTTTTTGTAAGTCCTTAATTTCAGCCTCTATGGTATCATGTCCAACCTGTTCACGGACATCAGTGTCAACAGCCGCATTATCCGAAGCATGGTCAGGATCGGCAAAGGGATCATTTTTTTTAAGATCTTCTATCTGATTAAGATTTTTTCTCCTTTCCTCCTCCAACCTTTTTTTTTGTCCCAACACGAATTGTTTTGAAAATTTTTTGTCCATAATGTTTTATAAAACTTAAAATTCCATTCCTAAAATAATATACAAAGTGAAAACTTATTGTCAACAGAATTATTAATGAAACCAAAAAGTTTAAACTAAGACCTACGAAGTATAAACGATTATCTTTGATTTTGTCAAACAGAAAAATAGTTAAAGCTAAAAACCAAAGAAAGAACTTCAAAAGAAAACCTTTGTAGTACCTTTCTTTTCTTATTTCAAATAATATTTTGTAGGCTATCAAAACACCGATTACAAACATCAAACCTTCATATAGACCAACTAAATGCCTAAAGCCATCAAAGCCCACGTATTTTATTTTAAATAAAAAATTTGTTTTTGTGCCAATTTCCACTCCGGAAAAAAATGCTCCAATTTTTCCAAAAGCCAGAGCAATAAAAAGAGGAGTAATTAAATAATCAATTAAATCAGCAAAATTTAATTTTCGTGCATTGGTAAACAAATACAAAATAAAAAGACCACCGAAGATTGATCCGTAAAGAGATAACCCAGGATAACCATTGATAAGAATAAACTTCAATAAATTAAAACCAAAATCTTTAAAATTTAAAAAAACAAAAATTAGCCGTCCAAAAAAAAGAGCGCCGAACATAGATAAAAATAATCCATCAAAGACATCTTCTTCTTTGAATGATGTTAAGCGAATATTTTTCCAAAGTAAGAAAATCGCCCAAAAAAATCCCAAAACCAAAAATACCCCAAAAGTATAGATTTTCAGAAATCCTAAATTTAACAGTATCGGTAGCATGGTTTTTAGTATAATTTATTTATCTTAATCTTATTGTCTGCATTTTTTATACGTTTTTATGGTATTAATTGGGACCAAGGCTTTCATCTTCATCCCGATGAAAGAATGCTGATAATGGTAGCCGAAAGGATTAAATTTTTTTCTAATCTAAACCCGGATTTCTTTAATTACGGCAGTTTGCCAATATATCTTTTAAGAATAATTGCTCCCAATGGTCATTATGATAGCTTACTAATCTCGGGAAGAATTTTATCGGTCGGATTTGATTTATTGACAATTATTTTGATTTATAGGATCGGGCAATTACTATTTAAAAAAAATAAAATTTCCTTATTATCCAGTTTACTTTATACAGTTGCCTTTTTTCCGATTCAAAATTCTCATTTTTTCGTTGTAGATGTCTTTTTAAATACTTTTGTCACTGGATTAATATATATATTACTTGTTTATTCAAAGTCTCCGTCAATAAAAAAGGCAATCATTCTTGGTTTAGTCTTTGCCGCCATGATGGCTACTAAATTCACTGCCATAATTTTTTTGCCAATAATAATTGTTGTTATTTTATGGAAAACAATGAAGCAATGGAAAAATTCAGCAATTTCTTTAATAACTTTTCACTTCTCACTTTTAACTTTTTACTTTCTTTTCATGCCTTATGCCTTTATTCAGCATCAGCAATTTTTTGTCGATTTATCAACCCAGCTCAAAATGAATTCTAACCCATATATTTTTCCCTATACCCTGCAATACGTTGGGACTGTCCCCTACCTCTATTATCTTAAAAACATATTCTTTTGGGGATTAGGACCGATTTTTTCTATTCTATCGATAGTTGGTTTATATCAAATATCAAAAAGTAAAAACATTTTATTTTTAATATTTTATTTTTTATATTTCTTGGCTATCGGGCGTTCTGCTGTTAAATTTATGCGTTATATGTTACCTCTTTATCCATTTTTTGCACTCTTAGCAGGTTATGGTCTTTATAAAATTTATGAACGTAATAAACTTTTTGCTTATATGTTAGTAACTTGTATTTTATTATGGTCTTTTACGTTTATTAATATCTATTCATTGCCTCATACAAGAATTGCTGCCACTGAATGGATATTAAAAAATGTTCCTGAAGGAGCAGCGATTGCTACTGAACACTGGGATGATGGTATGCCTCTTTATGGAGGTGAAAAATATCTTCGTCAAGAACTTACTCTTTATGATCAACCAGATGGTGAAAATAAATGGAAAATATTAGATGAAAAATTAAGAAAAACCGATTACATAATTATCGCCTCTAATAGACTGTATATTCCCCTACAAAAACTTAATGATTGCAAAAAATATAAATCTTGCTATCCAATAACTTCAAAATATTATCAAAAACTATTTTCCGAAAAACTTGGATTTAAAAAAGTTGCAGAGTTCACCACATACCCAAAATTGGAAATTGGAAATTGGAAATTGGAAATTCGTGACGACGTCGCGGATGAATCCTTCACTGTCTACGACCATCCGAAAATTATGATTTTTAAAAAAAATGAAAAGAATAATTGATTTAATTAAAACTGATTTTTTTATAATATTTTTTTTGTTAATCGTAGCAGTGATCCCTCGACTAATATTATTGGATAAAATTCCTCCCGGGATTCATGGTGATGAGGGGTGGATAGGTATTAATGCGTTAAGAATAATCAATGATGGTTATGCTCCACCCGTCTTTGTTGGCGATCTTCAGGGTACTCCTACTGGCAATTTATATTTGGTGGCTTTTATTTTGAAAATTTTTGGTAATTCAATCCATTCTTTACGGCTATCAATGGCATTATTGGGAATAATAGCTATACCTTTGTTTTATGTTTTTTTAAGATATTTTTTTGATAAAAAAATATCTTTTTTGACTGCTTTTGCCATGTCGTTTTCATTAATTCATATTTATTATTCACGTGTTACTTTTATGGTAATTAGTGCTCAATTTTTCCAAATTTTGTCACTAATATTTTTTATTCAGTTTGACAAAAATAGGAAACTCTATTCACTGATTTTATGTGCAATTTGCACAGGTTTAGGTTTATATTCTTATTATGTATTTATTCTGTTTCCATTTACTTTAATTGTTTATTTATTAACAAAAATTTTAATAACTAAATTTTCTTTTAAGGAAATAAAATATTTATTAATTTTTCTTCTTTTTTTTATTCTGTTTAGTATTCCATTCGAAAGGATTATTTTTTTCCAATCAAAATTTTATTTTGATCATTTTAAATCCTACTCGACCATTAAAGAACTTTTGACAAAGAATAGTACGATAACTTTTATCGGATTACAAGCATTTTTTTATCACGGAATAAATAAAATAAAAATATTTTTTATAGGGAAGAATGTAGATTATATAGACGGTTTTGGAAAATATTACGTTTTTAATTACTCTTATCTTATTTTTGCCCTTTTCGGTTTGGTGATATCTTTTATTAAAAAATATCGTCAACGTTTTTTTGTATTTTGTTCTTTTTTATTTTTCCTTTTAGCTCCTAATTTTCTAACATTCAATGGAATTTATAGAAGACAGGTTTTAAATTTTATTAATATATTTTTCTTTTTAGCAATTTTTATCGATTTTGTTTTGAATAAAATTACCAAAAAAAAATTGGTGAGGCAATTTTTATTTTTATTAATAATCATATTGGTTATTTATAATTCTTGTTTTAATTTATTTGTTTATTTTAAAAAAATTCCGAATGATCAAGAAACAAATTGGGTCTTTACTCAAGACTTAACGCAAACTTTTTTAAAACTCAAAAATATATATACTCCTAAAGATAGAGTGTTATTCTATTCGTCCCGCTGGGATTGTAATTATGAATCGATAAAATTTATTATTCCTAATTTGAATTGTGAGGATAGATCTACCGAATTCGGAAAATTCTCACAATCTTTTCCAGCGAGTAAAAAATATATATTTATACTTTTAAATGAATATTTAAAAAATATTGAGGAAATCAAAAAAAAGTATCCTAAAGGTACATTGATTGAAGTCGAAAATGATAATAAGGATTTAATCGGAATTATCTATAAAACCGATTAAACTACATAATCTTTTTAATCAACCCCAATATCCCCTGCTTCCAGCCGACGGTGTGAGTGACACCGGAGCCACGAGATTTAATTTCTTTATAATTTTTTAAATACCATTTATATGCTTTTATCAGCGCGTCGGAATTTGAATACCGTGGGTGCCAATTAAGAGCCTTAGTTAGTTTATTTATTGACACAAAAGAATCTTTATCTGCAGTGTCATAAACCCATTGGTATAAGGGAGATAGTTTAAGTTTTTCAAATAACCATAAAGCTTTTTTAACCAGAAATGCTGGAGTTGGAAATATTCTTGATTTTGAATTTAAGGCTTCAAACATTATTTTGAAATCACCTTTGATAGTGGTAAATTTTTCGGCTCCGATATTAAAAGCTGTATTTAAGGTCCGTCCTTTATAAGGAGGACGTACCTTAGTAAACAAGTAAATCGCTTCACATAAATCATCAATGTCTAAAAGTTGGTAACGGTTATTCCCCGACCCGATTACTGGAATTTTTTTTCCATCATGTATCCAGTCAAAAAGAATTTCAAATACACCTAAACGATGGGTGCCCAAAAAAGTTTTTGGTCTAATAATCGTAACATTCAAACCTTTTTTTATATATTGAAAACAAAGATTCTCTGCATCAATTTTTGATTGCCCGTAAGGACCTACACCAACTCTAGGATCGCTTTCATAAATTGGATGTTTCTTTGGTACACCATAAACTGCGGTTGATGAGATATATATAACCCATTTAACTTTATTTTCAAAAGATGCTTTCAAAATGTTATTTGTTCCGCCAACATTTATTTTCATGATCTCCTCGTTTTTCCATAGAGGTAAAGCCGCCGCCGCATGAATAACAAAATCCATACCTTTGATGTATCGATACATCAAAGCGTTATTTCTAATATCAGCATTTATAAAATGGCAATTTTTCGGGTATTCTTTTTTATTAAAATCCGCAATGTCTAAGAGGTAGACATTATATTTTTTTTTAGAAAAAAAACGGGCAAGATGAAGTCCTAAAAAACCTGCGCCCCCCGTAATCAATATTTTCATAGGATTTTATGATAACATATTGAATCTGTGAAAAAAATTTTAAAAGTCGGCTTTGACCTTGATGGGGTTATTTTATACAATCCTATAAGATTTGTTCGACCAATTGCTAAATTATTAAAACCACTTAAATCTTTTATTTTAAAACAAAAAGAAGAATTTTTTTATTATCCCGAATCTAACGTTGAACAGTTTCTTTTTCGTCTCCTTCATAAAACTAGCTTTATGGCTGACCCTGCACTAAAGGATATAGAATTATTAGTAAAATCAAAAAAAATTAAAGCTTATATAATAACTGGACGATATAGTTTTTTAAAAAAGGATTATAAAGTTTGGTTAAAAAAAATTAATGCAGATTCAATATTTGAGAAATGTTATCAGAATAAGGATGATTTACAACCGAATGAGTTTAAAGAAAAAATGATAAAAAAATTGAATCTTGATATTTATATTGAAGATAATTTGGATATAGTCCAAAAACTAAATCATCATACTAACGCAAAAATCTTTTGGATTACAAATATATTAGATAAATATATTTCTTATCAATATAAATTTAGAAATCTTAAGGAAGCGCTTCAAAATTTGCCAAAATCAAAATAATTACTTTTTAAACATCTTCTTATAAAAGCAAATTTTTCATTATCGATATAAAAACGAAGGATATCTCTAGTCGTAATAATACCTAATGGCCGTCTTTCTTTATCAGTGATAATTACACTTCCAATCTTTTTATTAAAAATAAGATTAATCGCTTCTATTAAATGATTTTCTTTTGATAAAGTTAATACGTAGCTTTTGGCAAAGTTTTTTACCCGATAGTTATAAAAGCTGATATTTTCCCTACCTCTTTCTCCGTGATGACTGGAATATTTTGGACTAATCATTAGGTTAATCAAATCATAATAACTCAAGACTCCCTTTAGTTTTTTATCATGATTGATGACAATTAATTTAGAGATTTTTTTAGTTTTAAAAAGATGAATCGCTTGAGTGATAGTATCATCTTCAAAAACTGTAATCAAACCCTGCCATCTTTTACTAATGATTTTTTCAACTTTCACTTTAAAAATCGGTTGGTCTTTAAAATAAGATAATATTCGGCGGGCGGAGATAATCCCTAAAAATTTTTCTGAGGACTTGTCCCTCACCATTATTGGTGAGGGATCAAAAACCGGTAAATAATGAATTTTTGATTGGATAAAAAGTTCGCAAACTTTGGATAGTGGATAGTTAAGATAAATTTTTGCCGTATGAGTTAGGCAATGTTCAACTTTAGTATTTGCTGGTAGTGAGGTTTTGATCATCGTAAAGTATGGACTAACAATACCTATATACTTATCATCTTCATTAAAAACGAACGCAGCATCGTGCGAGGTTGACAGTTTACTTAGAACTTTGGAAAGATGATCTTCTGGAGAAACTTTAATAATATCGTTCTCTTTTAAAATATTCAAAAGCCGCATACTAAATTTATATCACAAATAAGCCATTTTTGTAAATGAGTTTTTTTGACCCATCTTTTAAGATTGCCTCGACAGTCTTTTTATTAGTATTGATGATATCACAGTGCTCGACCGATTCATTAAATCCTAGTTTTTCCCAATCTTTTTTCACCATTGTTTTTGTATCACCATTGTAACAATCGTGAAAAGAAGTACCAACGGCTAAATGAGAGTTTCCGTACTCTCCCCCAAAGTTTTCATCATACAAAGTATTGGCCATGAACTTAGAAATTTTTGAAAATCTTTTATCAGTTAAAGAAAACTCGCCGATTTTATTGGCGTTTTTTTGTTTAATCATTTCCTGTAAAAGTTTTTCATTTTTATCAGCCGTCGCTTTGATGACAATTCCGTCTTTAAATTCAAGCTGAATGTTTTTAATAATATTCCCATAACGATAAAGTGGAAAGTTGAAAAATATTTTACCATTAACTCCACGCCAATCAGGCGAAGTAAAGATTTCAAACGAAGGAATATTAAATCCCCTAGCCCCCTGCCATTTTCTTTTTTCTCCAAGGGAGATATAAATATCAGTTTTATCAGAAATCAAATGATAACTCTCAACCGGCATAGAATTCAATTTTTTTATTAAGCCGTTTATTTGTTCAAAGGTTGAATTCCAAGTCTTTATTGGGTTTTCTTGATCTAAATAACAGGCATTAATGATTTCCTGCCAAAAATCTTTTAATGATAAACCTGCCTCTTGGGCTATTCCCTCTGTCCCATAAAGACAAAGCGTCCAAGTTAGTTTTCCTTTGTCCTCTTTTTCAAATAACCAGCGGCGCAACATTTGTTTTTCTGAGTTTGCAGTTATGATTTTTTTGGGCTCAATGTTTTTTAGAAGAAACGGATTTGTTGGAGCGATTAAATATATTCTATGGTCAATTGTATTGACTAAAGATTTTGTATATTTTTTGGGAAAAAACTTTAGCTGATCATCAGAGGCATTTTCAAACATGACCTTTTGAAAACTCTCTTCTATTCCCTTGACCATCGGATAAGCGCCTTTTTCTAGGATTCTTTTATAAACCGCAAGCGCGAGTGGAAGGGCCTCTGAATCGTACTGAAGATATACAACTTCTCCTTTCTTGACCCCTTTCCCCTTACCCAACGCAAAATCGATCATAACCTTTGCGTATTTTTCAAGGATTTTCTTATCCGGTGTATACATATTTATTATTTTTTTATTTAGCGAGTTTAACGAGTTGACGAGTTAAAAAAACTCGCAAAACTCCCTGCCTGCCGGCAGGCAGGTCTAAACTCGAAATAAATTAATAGTTAATTATATCAATTTAAGTATTTAATCTTTTGGTAAAAAGTGGCGCAGGATATGGCCGGCAAGCTCCGAGGCAACACCGACGCTATAGAATACCGAATTTATTCCCATTTCCATCAAGGCTTTTTTCATAAGTAAAACACCTGCTTGAGTCAGGCTAATTGACCGATGAAAGATCTTACTTGGTTTTATCCCGAGCTTCTTGGTGGCCAAAATAAAGGCGGCCGCCGAAGCACCGGAAGCCGGATTGACAAAGTCGCTAATTAAAATTTCTTTGTTATTAATTTGTTTTAATTGTTCTTTGTTTCGCCATAAAACTGTTACTGATAAATTCGTCGTTGGCTCATCTTTTAGATGAGTTCTTTTTGTCACCACACGAATTTCATTTTTAAGTTTAGCGTTTTTACTTTTCCCTAATGCCAATCTAGTCGTCACGAGTCCGGCTCGCTCCAAACTGATTGCCGGTAAATTTCGGTCTTCAATCTTAAACTGTTTTTCATGTTTATTAAGTAGTTCATAGCCTTCTTTAGCCAAAAGAAAGTATTCGTTAGCAATTCCAGTGTCATGATAAAAGACTGAATTAAAAACAATTTTTTGAGCAATTACATTAATCTTGTCCATCAAATATTTAGCATTATCATAATAATTTTCCAAAACGAAGATTTTATTTTTCTCCAATTCTTTCAAGTTCCATTTACCAAACTGGCCGTGATATTTGCCAATAATTTTTGTATAAGTATCTTTGAATTTAACCAGGTGGTCAACATTGTGGTCGCCAAAAAAATTATCAGGGTCCAAAAGAAGTGGTTCGACATCAATTTTGTGGCCGTCTTTACCTGATTGGATAACTACTTTATCGAAAATCATATATATTACCTATATATTACCTATTTGTTATTTTTTTATTTAACGAGTTATTTATTTAGCGAGTTTGAAACTCGTTAAACTCCCTGCCTGCCGGCAGGCAGGTCTAAACTCGTAATAAATTAATAAATAATTAAAGATATTTATTTATCTCATTTCTCAATTTCATCGCTTCTTCTCGTGGATTTTCGGCAAAAATTATTCCGCGGGAAGAATTTATTATTAAACCTTGTTTTTTAGAATTTAAGCCAACTTTCAAAGTTGCTTCTAGATCGCCTCCTTGAGCTCCAATCCCTGGAACAAGCAAAGTCATGTCTCCGACTATCTTTCTTACTTCTTTTAATTCGCCTGGATAGGTTGCTCCAACTACCAACAGGCAATTTTTGTTCTTATTCCATTTATTAATAACATTTTCTGCAACGATTTGATACAAGGGTCTTACCATCTTTGCTCGATCGTACAGAGATGGTATCGAAACCTGAAGGTTTTGGAATTCATCACTACCAGGATTGGAAGTTTTACATAAAATAATTATTCCTTTATCTTTACAGTCTAAAAATGGTCTTATAGCCTCTTCTCCAAGGTATGGGTGAAGGGTAACTGCGTCAGCCCCAAGGTATGTAAAAATAAATTGAACATACCCCTTGTTTGTGTTGCCTATATCCGCCCGCTTGGCATCAACGATGATTGGAATTTCCGGATATTTCTGTACTAAATAATCACAGGTGTCTTTTAAGGCATTGATTCCTTCATGTCCTATAGACTCATAGAAGGCCGTGTTCAACTTGTATGAACAAACGAGGTCATGGGTGGCTTCAATGATGGTCTTATTGAACGAAAGCTGCTTTGCCTCGCCGAAGTCTTGACGAAGGCGGGTTACATCACTATCTAACCCTACACAAACCAATGATTTATTCTTTTTGACAATCTTATCTAGTTTTTCTTGAAAGGTCATAATTATTTTTCCTTTAATTTATAATGAGTCTGTTTTCCTTTTCCAATTCGTTCTATCAATTTTAAACTAATAAGCTTATTAAAATCAAGCCGCCTAGTTGCCTTTGCACGATTTGTTAACCTAGAATAGTCATTATCAGTAATAAAACCTATATCTTGAATAAATTTCAATAACTTTTGGTGATAAGGTAAGAGTCTAGTTTGAGGGTTAATATTAATTTTTGGTAAAATCTTTTCAACCCGCAGCAATTCATCTATGATTCCATCGGTGAAATATTCCAACCATTCGGTGAAATCAATATTTTTATAAACTTCATAATAATTTCCTTTTATTCCAACCATAGCAAAGTAGCGGCTGACATTTTGGTTGTAATAATTTTCAAAACTAAATAGATTAAAAATATTTAGACCCATCGCCGCCATTAAAATTTTAGTCAAAAGTCTGGTTGTCCGACCATTACCGTCAGTAAAAGGATGAATAATAACCAGTTGTTTATGAAAAATTCCGGCTATAATCAATGGGTCAATTTTCTCCTTATTAGTGCCAACAAAATTAATCAAGTCATTAATTAAACCGTCAACATCCTGGTGATCAGGTGGCCAATAAATAGTTTTTCTTAAAATGGGATTATTAACGAAGACTGGTTCGGCTCGAAGATGCCCTGATTTGGAATCTGATAAAAGCTTGTTGGTGATCTCCCGATGAATTGACAGAATTAAATTCACAGTAATCTTTACCGATCCTTTTTCAATTTTTTCATTAATTTTTTTTAAAATATTATTATAATTTAGGACTTCCCTCTCACTGTCTCTAATATACTCAGGTTTATTTTTTAAAATCTGTTTGACATCTGTCAAATGTAAGGGATTACCCTCAATACTGGTTGAGGCATGGGTCGAAGTCGCCTCGGCATTTTTTCTTAACTCGACTAAAACCGGATCAGGAAAGCGACGATTATTCAGTCCACTCACCATTGAAGTTATCCTCTTTATATTTTCAAGAAGCTTGTTGGTAATGATAAATTTTGGATTAAACATTAGTCTAATTATAGTCGAATATTAGTCGAATGTAAAGATTAAATCAGACTATAAATACGAAGCGATTTTTTTGGACTTGAAATAGTCTTTGGCTTGGGTTAGCTGATCAGGAGAAATTTTTCCGGTTTCAAAAAGATGAATGAAAATATCGTTTAAATTAATTAGTGCTTCACATTTATAGCCTCTGTTTCTAATCGCTTCTAGATTATTACCAAGTCCCCTATCAATTAAGACGTAGACTCCAACGATATTTAGACCACTACCTTCAAGTCTGCCTAATACTTGTAAAGCACTCGCCGGGTCGCTAATTTCATCGTCGATAACAACCACCTTCTGGTCGGTTTTATAATTTCCTTCAATCAACTTTCCCATTCCATATTGTTTTTTTTCCTTACGAATAAAAATCATTGGCCAATTATATTCAAGAGACATTGTTGTTGCTAAAGGTATATCAGTGTGTGGACCGGCAATCAAGTCAAACGTTTCGTTTTTAAATTCTGACCAAAGTAATTTGGCGGCAAATGTAAGGACCTTTGGTTGTGAAGTCAAATATTGCAATTTTATTTCATAAGGAAGGCTATCCGGATTTTTACTTTTTGTAAAAGTAATCGCTCCTGTCTCATAAAGTAAATCGATTAGTTTTTGTTTTGATTTTATATCTATCATATATTTATTTAACCGTCTGTTTATGCTTCGGCAAATTTTTATTATTTTTTAACTCAGCGTTAGATGAGGTTTTCATAATAAATTTTTGACATTCTGAAAGTTGCTCATAAGTAATTCTTCCATGTTTATAAAGAACTTCCAAAACTTCTTCCATATTGGTAATTGCAGTACAATCATAGCCTTTATTTCTGACTGTTTGTGGCCCGCCTTGGCCTCGATCAAGTAAAACTATAATTTGACTTACTTCCAGACCGACCTCTTCAATTGGTTTGATTGTTTCAAATTTACTGGCTCCGTCGGAAATAACGTCGTCGATAATGACAACGTGTTGTCCTTTATGATAAATACCTTCAATTATCTTCCCTTTACCATAATCTTTTTTTTCTTTGCGCAAAAATATCATTGGCCGCCCATAACGAATAGAAATAGCTGTTGACATAGGGAGTGCAGCATATGGGATTCCAGCAATCAAGTCAAACGGTTTTAATCTGATTTTTTCCCAAAGGACTTCGGCAACCAGTTCGAGTAAATGTGGAAAAGTTACTAAAAGACGAAGATCAATGTAATAAGGACTTAAAATCCCTGATTTTAATTTGAATTTACCAAAATCAATAATGTGTACCTCGTGAAGATCAAGGATCATCTTTTCTTTCATTTTCGAATCAAAGATGTTCATATTTTTTGATTAGCCTATTGTAGCATACTATTTGTTTTTTTTCAATATTTCTTTCCTTGATTCCTCGGTAAAGCTTAAGCATTTTTTAGCCATTTCTTCATTTATCCTTTTGTGCTTTAGTAATATATGAAAAACTTCTTTGACATTGTAAATAACATGGCAGTTATAACCGCCTTTTTTTAAAATCTCCGGACCACCCTGCATGCGATCCAACAAAACAACAATATCATTTATTTTTAATCCTGCATCCGAGACTGGCTTAATGGTTTCGAATTTGCTATCACCATTGGTGATTACATCATCAACTATAATTGCTTTTTGTCCCTGGTGATAATTACCTTCGATCAATTTTCCCGTTCCATAGGATTTTTTTTCTTTGCGGATAAAAATCATATGCTGATTTTCATTAAGTGAAATAGCCGTGGCAATTGGAATGGCTGTATATGGAACACCAACAATTACATCAAAATATAAGGTTCTCATTGTTTCCCAAAAAACTTCAGCCGTCAATTTTAAAAGATAAGGATAAGAAACCAAAACTCTAAGATCAATGTAATACGGGGATATCATTCCCGACTTAAGCTTAAATTCACCAAACTTAACCCCGTTAACAGAAAACAAATCGAGAATTAGTTTTTCTCTTTGGGAAATTTTATCCATAAGATTTTATTTTAAAACTAATAATTTTTCTAACTCAAAACAAATAATCTTTAATATATTTTTCCGTTATCTTGGCGATTGTTTGTACTGAGTCATCGGTGTAAAAACCTATATGAGGAGTAATAATAATATTTTTGTGTTTTAGTAAAATATGTTTTTTACTAAAAGATTTTTCACCTTCAACCACGTCTAAACAAACTGCTTTAAATTTTTTTACTTGTTTAATTAAAGCTTTAGTGTCAATTATTTCTCCCCGCGACGTATTAACTAAAATTGCTCCTTTTTTTATTAAATCTATTTCCTTCTCCCCGATGAGATGAAAAGTTGATTTAAAAAAAGGCACGTGAATGGAAATAAGATCAGAATTTCTTAAAAGGTTTTCTAAAGAGACATAGGAAAAATTTAGTTCTTTAGCCGCTTTTTCATTTTTTACAATATCGTAACCTATCACTTTTAAACCAAAACCACTAACTAATTTAATTAATTCTAATCCAATTTTACCTGTTCCGATTATTCCTAAAACTTTATCCTTAAAAGAAGTTCCTAAAAAAAATTCGTAGAAAAATTTTCCCTGATGAACTTCTTTGTTGGCTTGAACAATATTTCTGGCACCTGCCATAAGTAAAGCCAATGCATGCTCGGCAATATTACTGGCTCCATAATTAGGAATATTTTTAACAATAATTTTTCTTTTTTCACAAGCAGTTAAATCAACATGATCTACCCCAACGGTTCTGGTAATGATTAACTTTAATTTCGGAAATTCACTTAAAATTTTTTCGTTTATGACAGATTGCGACTTAAAAGTGATTATTTCAATATTTTCTTTTTTAACAACTTTTTCAAGGTTGTCGAGAGTTAATGAAAAAGAAAACAATTTACCACTTAAATACTTTTTTATTTCCGAATCAACGTCAAAATGAATAATTTTCATAATAATACTTTACCTTCAAATATCGGCCCTTCTTTGCAAACAATTAAGCCGTTAACACAGCATTCTCCACAAATGCCAAAACCACCGCATTTGAAAAAACTTTCAAGACTTACTTGGCAAAAGATTTTTTTAGTGTGAGATAGCTGGGCGATTTTTTTCATCATAATCATCGGTCCGCAAGAATAAACAGCCTTAAATTTTTTTCTATTTAAAAGGTCTTCGGTAAGTTGGGTGGTAAAACCCTTAAATCCGGCGGATCCGTCGTCGGTTGTCACTAAAACTTTACAACCTAACTTTTTGAACTTTGTCACAAAAGGCAGTTCCTTTTTTGTCCTGGCGCCAATGACAACAGTGATATTTTTTCTTTTTTCAGGTGAAATTGATGAGGCCAAAAAATATAAAGGAACAACTCCATAACCACCGCCAATCAATAATATTTTTCCGCTTTTGATTTTAAAAGATTGACCGTAAGGGCCTCTGAACGTTACTTTATCCCCTACCTTTAATTTATGAATTATTTCTGTAGTTGGACCAATCTTGGCAATGGACAACATTAAAGGCGAAGGTTTGACAATACCAAAAGGTTTTTCATTGAATCCGGGAAGCCAAATCATGACATACTGTCCCGGCTCGGCCCTGATTGAACTATCAAGAATAAAATTCTTAACCTTAGGTGTTTCTATCTCAACTGACTTTATTTTTGCTGTTTGATAAATATTATTCATGTTTTATGCACAATTCCGCGTAAACTTTTAAGGTCTTTAAAATTATTGGTCTTTAACCATCTCTCAATTTCTTGACAGACTTTTTGAAAAACTGACAAACCGCGGTAATAGATTCCGGTACCTATACCGACGGCAGTCGCACCGGCCATGACCGCTTCAATCACATCCTCACCGGTCATTATGCCGCCGGTGGCAATAATGGGAATTTTGACCGCTTTGTAAAGATCAAAAACCGATCTGATGGTAATCGGCTTAATTGCCGGCCCGCTCATCCCTCCGATTTTAAATGCCAGAATGGGAAAAGCGCGATTAATATCTATTCTCATGCCCGGTCCTAAAGTATTTCCCATATTTATTATGTCAGCTCCGGCTGATTCGGCTGCCTTGGCCACTTCTCCTATGGCTTCAATTGAAGGCGAAAGCTTTACTGAAAGAGGTAATTTGGTTTTTTTTCGGACCGCTTTGGTGATTTCTACTGTTGCTTTTGGACTACCTTGTCCAGCTAAAAGTCCATAACCTGGTGTGTGAGGGCAGGAAAGAACGATTTCCAGTGCCTTGATTGGTGTTTCTTGGATTTTTTCTGTTAATTTAGCAAACTCAAAAGCATCAGCGGCAACGATGCTCCCAATTAATGGGATTTCTTCATCCCATTTCCTGAACTCTTCAATACCATGGTCGATGCCTTTATTGGCGTAGCCAACTGCATTCATAAAAACGCCTTCAGTTGCTTCGATTAGAATTGGGTTGTTATGGCCTTTTCTCGGTTCGCTCGTTAACGACTTAATTGTCACGGCGCCGGCTCCTCCTTTAACCACTCTTTTTAAAGTCGCCACATCTAAACCAAGAATCCCTGATGCAAGTATTGTTGGATTCTTTAGTTTTATTCCGGCAAGATTAACTGATAAATCTACCATATTGGTTTAATCACTTCTCCAAAACCAGATTTAACTAATAATTTTCCGTCTTCAAAAACTTTTATTCCTCGAATAAAAACTCTTTTTACCCTACCTTTTACTTTCCAGCCATTAAATGGTGACCAACCGCATTTTGTCAATAATTTTTTATTATCAATAATATACTCTTTTTTTTCATCAACTTCTACCCAAGTATTGTTATTAGTTTTTATGTTAAAAATCCTTTTCGGATTTTCAAAACATAGTTCGATTAATCGATTAATCGATAATTTATTTTCGGAAACAGCTGTTAATAAAAGCGGTAAAGTTGTTTCCAAACCCGGAACACCGAACGGTGGGTTTCCGCCAGCTGGCGGATGATTTTTTTCTTCAATTGTGTGAGGCGCATGGTCAGACTCAATTACGTCAATCCAGTTGAGATTCTCCCACAAAAATTCTTTGTATCCTTTCTCTATTTTAGGCTTCATCATTCCAAAGGGACCCAATTTGTTAGTATCATTCCAAGAAAGAAACAAATGATGCGGAGTAACGCCGCAGGTAACCACTAATCCATGGCGTTTTGCTTTAATAACGGTTTTTAATTCAAATTTTGTTGAAACATGACAGATGTGAATTTTTTTATTCATCTTTTTTGCTAATTTAATAACATTCTCTATCATGTCCGACTCGGCATGCACGAGAATCGGTTTTTTGCCTTTCCAGGCAACGAATATTTTTATTAATTTTTTTTCATCGATAATAAAATTTCCAGTAGTTTTATTGAGATATAATTTTAATCCAAATACATACGGCTCCATCTTCATTAATTCTTCCAAAGAAATTCCCAAACTTCCCGCATAAAAACCAATGTCACAAACGGTTTTTTCCCTGGCAATTTTTTGTTTTTCTTTTAATGATTTAATTGAAGTGATCGGAATCTTATTATTTGGCATGTCCAAAACTGTCGTGAATCCGCCAGCAATTGCGGCCGAAGTTCCAGTAAAAAAATCTTCTTTTTCCGTTTGTCCCGGATCGCGTAGATGAACATGAACATCAATTAGACCGGGAAGTTTAATCATAAAATAAATGAGGTACTAATAACTAGTGAAGACTCTAATGACAAATTCATTAGAGGAAATGATATAAAAAATATTTTTATTTATCAAATGAATTTATTTAAAAAAACGAAGTTTTTACCTTATTATATTGACAGTTTTAATTCTTTCTTCGAAGCCACTACTCCCTGACGGATCACTTCCACGAGTCCGATTGCTACTGGCACTAGTAAAGTTGCCAAATTAAGAACCATTGTTTCAGGTGAAGTCACAAACTTATATAGTCCCCCTAATACACCCGTTGTCATTAAAACTATTGCGGTAGCTCTAGCTCGAGTAATATTCTCCCTAGTATTATTTGGACTTCCATTTAATATCTGTTTTAATTTATCCATATTATGCTGTCATAATAGCATAAAAAGAATATTTTATCAACTATAAGATAAACTAATTTGACAAAATGTTTTACACCGACTAAGATTGTCCTAATGACTATTCTATCTGCTCAGGTTAATGAATTATCTCTACATGATTTAAGAAATCAGTTCCGTGGCTCTTTACCTCAAAGAAACGCCGATAGAATGTCTAATCTGGGTAGTAAAGTCCCTTTAGAACTGGCCGATTCTGTGGCTGATTTTGCTTTTTTAGGTAAAACTACTAGTAATAAAAATGCTGGGAATTTTCTAAGTCAGCTCGGTCAACTAAGCGGAACAAAAGATGATGGACGTATAACTGAATTTAAGACCGAACTTATTGAAGTAAAATTTAATGAATCTGAACGTCCGAGACAGGCAATTTTTTTAAACCCTGTAAAACCATCCTTAGCACCTAAGGATCAATTTGAAGTACAGTCTCCTGTGATTATTTGGGATAGTGGAAGTGAAATTTCCGTTGCTAGACCTTCATTAATAAATCAAGGGAAATACTTGATTACAACGATTCATAAGGAATTAAATGTTGCAGAAAATGCTGAAGAACAATTAATAGCGTTTATTAATTTGAAAGACGAAAATAACCTGTCTACCAAAACTAGAATTGTAAGTGAAAAAGAATATGCTTCGACGGTAATAAATTCGGTAAAAGAAAAAACGAAAAGCTTTTAGTCTATTCTTTCTTTACAAATACTCATCCCAACTCTTAATTTTTAAGTCACTGATTTTATACTTATCTAACGAATTGACAAAAAAACGGGCGGAATTCAAATCAGTAAACAAGGGAATATTATTATCAATGGCCGCTCTTCTGATTAAATATCCATCGGTGATCACTCTTTTAAACGAACCTTCATTATTATAATCTTCACTCAAATTAATGACCAGTGAGACTTGATGTTTTTCAATAAGATCGATGACGGTCGGGCTGGTTTTTTCAAAAAGTTTGTAAACTATTTTTGTCCGGACTCCTTTGGTTTTAAGAAACAGATGGGTTTTTTTAGTTGCGTAAAGCTTGAATCCAAGATTTTTTAATCGCCAGATTGATTCGGCAAAACGAAGTTTAAAATCGTCGCCCCCGATCGTCACTAAGGCGGTTTTATTTTTTAAGGACAAACCTGTTGATAATAAAGATTTTAAATAGGCTTCTTCGGCTGTTTCGCCAAAACAAGCTACTTCCCCGGTCGAACCCATCTCGACTCCGAGTACCGGATCAGCCCCTTCCATTCTGGCAAAAGAAAACTGGGGTGCTTTGACGGCCACATAGTTTGGATATTTGATTTTATATTCGCGACTTTTTCCAAAAAAACTATCAACAATGACTTCGGCAAAATTAACCCCGGTCACTTTGGAAATAAAAGGAAAAGTTCTTGAAGCTCGCAAATTCATCTCAATTACATAAACTTCGTTGTCCTTGACCATAAATTGAATGTTAAAAGGTCCGGAAATATTTAGTGATTTTGACAGTTGCTTGGCAATCTCAATCATTCTTTCCCCACTAAAAAATCGGACTCGCTCGGCCGGATAGACGATCGTTGCATCGCCCGAATGAACACCGGCATGTTCTATATGATTGGAAATGGCAAAAACTTTGACCTTGCCGGATTCGGCCACTCCATCAAACTCAATTTCCCGGGCATTAACCATATATTTGGAAATCGTCACCGGATGTTTTTTATTAATATTGGTGGCCTTTTCAATAAAATGTTTTAACTCGATTGGATTGTAGCAAAGGTTCATCGCCGCTCCGGACAGGACGTAGGACGGTCTAACCAAAATCGGATAACCAACCTCACGGGCAAATTTTAAAGCCACTTCCATATCAGCAAAACTATTCCAAATAGGCTGCTTTATTTCCAAATCATCTAAAAGCTGGGAAAATTTTTTTCTATCTTCGGCCCGATCAATATCAACGGCTGATGTTCCTAATATTTTTATTCCGTATTTATCAACTTTATTAGCAATATTATTTGGAGTTTGCCCTCCGACGGAAACAACAACTGATGAAGATTGTTCAAACTCATAGATATCAGCTACTCGCTCAAAACTCAGCTCTTCAAAATATAACCTATCAGAAATATCGTAGTCAGTTGAGACGGTTTCCGGATTGCAGTTTATAATAATTGATTTTTTTCCAAATTTTTTAAGCTTCAAAGCAGTATTTACGCAAGTCCAATCGAACTCGACTGAAGAACCAATTCGGTACGGCCCAGAGCCTAAAACCATCACACCTTTCTCCCCAATCGGAGTAACGTCATGATGACTACCGTTATAGGTTGTGTACAAATAATTTGTCTTGGCCGGAAATTCCCCAGCCAAGGTGTCGATTTGAAAAACCGAAGGAATGATTTTGTGCTTTTTTCTGATTTCCCTAACCTCTAATTCTCTAATCCCCAATCCCTCTCCAATCTTCTTATCCGAAAATCCTAATTGTTTCAGGCGTAATAATTGATGTTGGGGCATTGCGCGCAATGCCCGTACAGCCGTTAATTCACGTTCCGCCTCAACGATTGCCTTTAATCGATGTAAAAACCATGGGTCGATCCCGCTTAATTCATAAATTTTTTGAACAGTTATTCCTAATTTTAAGGCTTTGGTAATAAAAAAGATTCTTTTGGAATTGGCTTGTTTGATTTTGGCTAAAATTTCGTCTATGGTCAGATCAAAATTATTATCAGTCACTCCTTGAGCCCCAATATCAAGCATCCTGACGCCCTTTTGGATTGCTTCTTCAAAGGTCCGACCGATCGCCATAATCTCACCAACAGACTTCATAGAACTGCCGATCTTTTCTGTAGTCCCCTTAAATTTATCCATATCCCAGCGGGGAATTTTGACAACGATATAGTCGAGAGCCGGTTCAAAAAACGATTGGGTAATCTGAGTTACCTGATTTTTAGCTGCTACATAGGCTAAAGGATAACCTGTTGCCTTAGAAGCCAGAGCCGATGAACGTGATAAGCGGGCGTTGACTTCGATTACGTAATACTCTAACGGAGATGCTAACGACGGGGCCTGTCTCGTCTCCTTTCCCGCCAGGGTTCGGCTCTCAATAGGTCGCCTCCACGCTGTCAGGATCCCTGGAGCCTCGACACCCGCCGTTTCCGTCGACGGATTCGGGCTTAAAGCAAACTGGACGTTACACTCGCCAATAATCCCCAAACTCCTAACTATTTTTATCGAAAGTTCCCGCAGGAAGTGGTATTCAAAATTAGTTAACGTTTGACTCGGGGCAACAACGATTGATTCGCCGGTGTGAATGCCCAGTGGATCAAAGTTTTCCATATTACAGACTGTGACGCAGTTATCATATTGATCACGGACAACCTCATATTCTATTTCTTTATAATGGTGTAAGTATTTCTCAACTAGTATTTGTGGCGAAAAAGCCAGAGCTTTTTGAGCTAAGAAACTAAATTCTTTTTCATTGTGAACAACTCCTGATTTCTGCCCACCTAAAGAGAAACCGGCCCGAACCATGATTGGATAGCCAATTCCTTGAGCTTTTTTTATGCCTGTTTCAACCGTAGTTA
>LBPR01000015.1 GCA_000990305.1 Candidatus Roizmanbacteria bacterium GW2011_GWC2_34_23
GGCTAAAATCATTGTGGTTCTAATAGCCGATTCGGCCTCAGGATTTCGTCCCAAAGCTTCAACCGCTTTACTACCGATCATACCAATACCAAGAGCTGGGGCAATGGCTCCAACTGAGATTGCGACGGCAACTGACAAAAGTTTTACTGCTTCTGTTGACATATTTTAAATATCACCCCTTTCTTTAATTGAAAATTTTTAATGATGTTCTGCTATTGCTCCGCTTATAAATACTGCGGTTAACATTGAAAAAACCAAGGCCTGAACAAAACCGACAAATATTTCCAGTGCAATAAAGGGAAAAGATGCTAAGACGGGAACAAGAAATGCCACTATTGTCAATAGTACCTCACCGGCAAAAATATTTCCAAAAAGTCGGAAGGCAAATGAAAGGATCTTAGAAAATTCAGAGAGAATATCAAGAATTCCTACAAAAAACGAAATCGGATCGGCAAAATTAAAAAATTTATGAAGATATTTTTTAATTCCTAAGTATTTTATAGAAAAGAACTGGATAGATAAAACAGAAATTAATGCTAAGGCTAAAGTTGTATTTAAATCAGCGTTATTTCCTCTGAGTAACGGAACAAAAACTTCTTCATGCCCCTCTGTAACTTTAATAAGTAAACTCCCTACTCCAGGTAATAAACCAAACCAATTTTCTAACAAAATATAAAAGAAAAATGCGAAAAGCAGAGGAAAAAAAACATTCGTTTTGTTTCCTAAAACAGAATAAAATAAATCGTATATGCTTTTGACAAAAAACTTTATCAAATAATAAAAATTTCCTTTTCTTTTGAGAGTTGATTGGTGTTTGAAATAGAGAGCGACGAAGACTGTTAGCAAGAAGACGATCGCCGATGCAATCATTGAGTTAGTGATAGCTAACCCAAATAGATGAAAAATTATTTCGGCTTTAATGCTGATTTTTGGCATCTTATTTTATCATTTTAAACAAATTGTAAATGCTGCTTACCATCCCAAAAAAAATAAAAAAAACCGTAAAATATGGTTTGGTGTAAAATTTGTTATCCAACGCCAAACCTATGATTACACCTATTAATATTGGAGTGACTAAACTGTAACCAACATTAATATTTAAATATTGCGAAAACAAATCTTTTTTAATCTTTGGTTTCTTGTTAAATTTTCTACTCGTTTCTTTTAAATTTCCTTGTTTATCAATTTCAAAGTAATTATTTATCATTTTAACAGCCTTGGA
This sequence comes from Candidatus Roizmanbacteria bacterium GW2011_GWC2_34_23, assembly GCA_000990305.1. Lineage (GTDB taxonomy): Bacteria > Patescibacteriota > Microgenomatia > UBA1406 > GWC2-37-13 > GWC2-37-13. The sequence continues at coordinate 1,223 of LBPR01000015.1, forward strand.
CTATTTCGTCAATGGTTAATTATTAATTTTATATTAAATATCGTCAATATTTTGGACAATTTTATTATTTTGGGTTATCACAAAGATATTGGCGAATACGAAACAGATCCGATTCGTTGCGTATAATGTGTTCGTAATATGATCGTTGGAAAATTTGTTTGACAACATATTTCTTCAAACGAATTTGCTTTCGTTGTTTTATAACCATGAAACAATTGAACAATGAAACAATTTTATTGTCCACTGCTTATAACCTACAAAATAGGGAGATTGGATTGTTACAAGAAGATTATCTTTCTAATAGATCATTATAAAATTGTTTATTGGGATAGAGTTAACACAACACAAATTTTTTATTCTATTCCGCCACCCTTTAGCCTGTAAATATTGTCTAAATCTTCTCATGGATTTTTACAAAATTTATTTAGATTTTAAAACTTAAAATTGAGTTTTAGCCTATAATTTGGTATATTATCCGAATGTCAAGACCAGAGAAGCCTACAGATCAACCTAATCACGAAAATGGCTCCACTCGTCCAACTTTAGAACAGTTATTTACGACACAAAATCCAGTTGCCATTGTAATGTTTGACATGTCAAATGGTCATAATATTGATAGGCATCGTAGTTTATGGAATTTAATATCTACTTATAAACCGATATTTAGCAATAGAGGAGAGATTAAAACTTATGAAGACTATAACACTTGGCCAATACAGAGGCGTGAAAAAGATTATGGAAAAACGGACGATTCTGAACGGATGCGGTGGATTAAGAGAGATGAGGCTGAAGCTATGGCTGCGTTTCTTTTCCTGCCTTCAGCAGATCATGGACAAATACAGCAGCGCCAAGAACTTCTTAAATATCTTTCATCATCAAAAGATCTTGACGATTTAATTAAAGTGAAAAATCGGGCTTATAACTTAATCGCAGGATTACAGGAAATTGGTGTATTTTGGGGCATGGGCCCCTTTTATGAGGTTCCATTAATTGATCTTTACTATGACGGATGCAAAAAACTTCCCATTTTTGAGGACGAATACAGCGATGAAGTAATAGCTGAAGAAGAAATTCTTCCGTTAATATCTAGTGCTGTGGATATGATTAATGTCGGTATAGGTAGTATTAAAGATCTTTCAATAACAGTTGAAACCCAACAAAATTCTCCTTTTAAACAAGCATTATCTGACCTGCCATCGTTCATGGCTGAAGTTGAAGAAGAATTGACAGATATTATTCCTTTTGATAAGGCTGAGACACCAGAGCCAAAACACTATGAAGCGTCACGTAGTTTATATAATTTATCAGATAAAAAAGTAGTACCATATTTACTTAGAGTTGGAGCGATCTTAGAATTTGCTAGAAAAATAAGAGATGAAGGTTGGGGAAAAGTTTCTTCTGATCCCGCTATACCTTATGGTTATGCTGGCGGTTGGAATTTAGAAAGATTAAAAAACAAACAAGTGCATAATGATAGTCCCGTTGAAGCTCCAGTGATTTTGCTTTCCGGAGCCAATACTTCAGGAAAATCATTTACGATGAAATCAGATTTCCTGATTAGAATTGCGGCGCAATCACTTGGTTATGCTCCAGTGACAGAGGGTAATTTACCACTTTGCAAAAGTTTTGTTTACCTTGATCGTGCTTCAAACGATCCCGAAAACAATTTGAGCGCATTTATGAGAGAAGTGGAAAACTGGAAAGTCGCTCTTTCTTCGATTGGTTTAAATAGCCGTTTATATGTTGACGAAGGCTATTCGACCACATCGCCACAGGATCAAGCACAACTCCTTTTTTCTACAGCATCGTATGTTCAAAGAGGTGGAGGTAGCGTAATGCTGGCGACCCATAACGATGTGATGCTGTCATTAGCAGAGCAAAATTCCAATATGGTAATTTATCATTTACAGACAGACGTAGGAAACGATGGAAAGCTTATACGTCATTTTAAATTACAATCAGGCGTAAATGAATCGTTTGCTCTGGCAGTGGCTCAAGCAAGGGACTTCCCCAAAAATACAATGAATTTTGCAGAAGATTATCTACACAATGAACCCTCTTTATTAGTAACAGCAGAAAGCCACATCTATCCTACTATTGAACATTTTTCTGAAGAAGAACGAGAACAAAAAAAACGTCAATCTCATTCTTTAGAAATTTTATTTCCAAATGCACCGGAGAAACCCGTATTTCACTTGTTTAGTCTTGATCCAGATTTTCATATCAACACACTATTGCGACACCTTATGTCTAATGAAAATACTTTTTCGTTTACTGTTTTTAAGCAGGGTGAATTAAGCGAAATGCTTGGACGGATGATTATGTGGAGTTCTGAATTATCTTCAGCTGAGATACTCGAGAGACAAAAACTGTTTGGTGAATTACTTCGAGGGGAAAGTTATCGAGATATTCATAAAATGATTGAAAAAATAGGATTTCTAGAAGGAACATTCGCAATGGTCGCTGAACACGCAGAAGGCGGTATAAATAAAGAATTAAATCCTTTTAAAAGAGAAAAATCAGGAAAGAAAAAGCAGGCTGATAAAAGTGAAGAAAAACCTGAAAAAATGCAATTTACCTATGGAAGTTTACAAGCTGCGATAGCCTTTTTAAGCATCCAGCAAAAGCTTTTGGGTAGTGATTTTCGTTTCAAAGACCTTCTAGAAAATTCTATTATTCTTGCTGATGCCTTTAATAGAAGTCAGAAAAAAAATAACGATATTGATGAAAGCAAATTATTAACCAAAAAACAAACAGCAGCATTTGACTATTTAATTGAAACTTTAGCTGATATTAATAATGTTCTTCCTTCCATTTCTATTAAAGATATAAGACTTGAAGATATACGAGAAGAATTAGCAGTTCTCGAAAGATATCAGAGAGGTGGAAAAGTTCGCTCCGTTGAACAAAAAGTTGAGAAGAAATCAGGAATGATGTGGTATCTAGGCGAATTATTTGATCTTTATGATGGTGGGTTACCCTACGCAATTCAGAAGTTACCGAATGATTTAGAAAACGCAGAAAATCTAGTGGCACAACTTAAAACTACCGACTCGGTTTATCTTCATCAGATTTCTAATCTCATACAGCAACAGATAGATAAATACAGAGCGATTCTTCAAGGGGACGCTAGCGAAAAAGAAATAGAAGAGGTTACTACTGGTGTATTACCTGAAAGAAAGATTCTTTCTCAATTAGACCATATAGATAGAAGATCGTTCCTTTCATCTTACTTTAATAGTATGAAAAAAAAAGACTCCGTTTTTATAGAAACGATAAAACAGCTAGATGCACTATGTTTATTTACAAATATAATTCAAAATGAAGGTTTGACTCCTGTAAGTTTCAATGATACCGGTGAAGTTAGATTACTTAATGGATATAGTATCTTCAAGAAAAAAGAAGAAGAGGTAAAGAACAATATTTCATTAAGCGCAGAGAACGAGAGAATTGATTTATTAACTGGTCCCAATGGTTCAGGTAAAACATTTTATGAAAAAGGAGTTATAAGTTCGGTACTTATGGGGCTTGCCACAGGTTATGCTCCAGCAGAAAATGCTACCATGCCGGTTTTTGATGCCATTGTATATTTTGATCGAGTAGTTCAAAAACAAGATGTGGAATTGAGTGCATTTTCTCAAGAACTAGAGTATTGGAAAGAATTATTACCTTTATTATATACAAAGAAGGCGGTATTTGTTGCGGTTGACGAAGCTTTTTCTTCGACTTCACCATTATATCAAGCAGCTTTTACTTATGCCGTTGTTGCCGAATTTTTACAAAGTAATCATTTTTTAATGTTGTCGACACATAATCATGATGTTGTAGAAAAACTTAAGAATGCACAGACCGGATTAATTTATCCATATTATTTCCAGTTTTCTGTTGAAAATGGAAAAGTGATCTATCACTATACTATGAGCAAAGGACATGAAACTTCACACGCTGTAGAAGTTGCTCGAACAATGGGTCTTCCTGAAGGAATAACCTCATCAATATTCGAATAAAGAGCCTTCGTGTCTTCGCGCATTGGCTTGACCCAGAAAAACAAGGTTGACTCTTATTATAATAGTAATTTTAGTCTGGATTCCCGTCTTCACGGGAATGACAAAGGGACTCTCTTATATGAGGTCCGTCCTCATTTAGGACGGACCTTAATTAGCTTTGATTCCCAATCTGCCTTCGCGCTCGTTGACCTTGCCTTTAAGCATAATGATTTTATTAATATTTAAGAAAGACTTTAAAATTGTGTAACTGCGAGGAAAGACGACGACTTCAATAGTCCCGCTTTCATCAAAGATTTGGAGAATAGCCATCTCTTCATTATTTTTTTTGGTCTTAACAATTTTTTTTCCGCAAATAAGACCAGCCAGAATTACCGGTTTGTTGGCATCTTGAATATTCACTTCTCCGATTTTTTTTGTCGTTTTTTTTTCGATAATAGCTTTAAATTTTGCCATGGGATTTTTACCGATTAAAAACCCGATCACTTCCCGCTCCATCGTAAACAAAACGTCCTCCTCATATTCAGGAATAATTTTGAAATTGTCAGTTATTTTTTCCTTGGCAGAAGTTGCAAAAAGATCGTATTGACCTTTTTCAGACTTTATTTTTATTCTTTGTATATCAGCTACAATAAGTGGAAAATTTAACATCAAGGTAGCCTTATTGCCAAAATTAGAAAATCCACCCGACTTAATTAGACTTTCAACCGTTCTTTTATTAACGCGTCGCAGATCAACCCGTGATAAAAAGTCTTTTAACCCGTGAAAAGTTCCCTTTGCCCGCTCTTCAAGAATAGAATCTATGGCCGCCGAACCAATATTTTTCAGAGCTGACAAACCAAAACGAATTTCCGGTCCTTCAATTGAGAAACTATAAATAGATTTATTAATATCCGGAGGTAGAACCTTTATCTCCATTCGTCGGCATTCTTCAATTGCCTGGGACATTTTGATTTCTCGCTGAGGTCCGGCGACGCCATGAAGCTCGGCCGTAAGGAGTGCCGTCATATATTCAACCGGATAATTAGCCTTAATATAGCCTGTCCAGTAAGCGATTAAGCCGTATGAGGCCGAGTGAGGCTTATTAAATCCGTAGGCCGCAAATTTTTCCATGAAGTTCCAAACTTTTTCAATCATGGCAGTTTTGTAGCCTTTTTTAAGACAGCCTTTGAAAAATTTTTCCTTGTCTTTTTTCATTAATTCTTTTTTCTTTTTCCCCATCGCCATGCGCAGATTATCAGCTTCGCTCATCGAAAAGCCGGCTAATTTATGAGCAATCTCCATTACCTGTTCTTGGTAAACTAAAACTCCATAAGTTTCTTCAAGAACCGATTTAAGGTCAGGGTGAGGATATTTTATTTTTTTGGCATTCATCTTTCCTTCCAAAAAAGCCGGAATAAGATCCATCGGCCCCGGCCTATAAAGGGCCACCATAGCGGAAATATCAGATAATTTATTTGGTTTAAGCTCTTTGGCCAAGTGCTTCATACCACCGGATTCAAGCTGAAAAATACCAACCGTGTCCCCCCGGGAAATTAATTCATAGGTTTTTTTATCATCAATTGGGACATGGTGAATATCAATTTTAACTCCGGAATTTTTTGCCACATATTTTAGGGCCTCCTCAATAATGGTTAAATTTCGCAGTCCCAAAAAATCAACTTTTAGTAAGCCAATCGCTTTTTGATTTGAGACGGCGTTTAAATCGAGGCAGTACATATCATATTGAGTGATAATCTTGCCCTCTTTACTATCACGCTGAAGTGGAACGTATTCAGATAAGTTTTTATCTGAAATAACAACGCCAGCGGCGTGAACTGACGAATGACGGGGCAAGCCCTCAAGCCGGCGGGCAACGTCCAGTACCTTTTTAGTTTCCGGCTCGGTCTGATAAGCAAATTTTAATTGGGCCGACTCTTCCAGGGCCTGAGCAATCGTCATATTAAATCCTTGTTTGCCAAAAGGAATCATTTTTGCCAGCCGATCGCCCGTCGAATAAGACATTCCTAGAGCTCTCGTCACATCACGGACAGAAAGCCGCGCTTCCATTTTTCCAAAGGTAATAATCTGGGCAACTTTATCTTCCCCGTATTTATTAGTGACATATTTTAAAACCTCGTCGCGTCGGGTATCGGCAAAATCAATATCAATATCAGGTGGAGTGGGACGGTCTGGATTTAAAAATCGTTCAAATGGCAGATTTTGGTCAATCGGATTAATATCGGTAATTCCAAGGATATAGGCAACCAGTGATCCGGCGACTGATCCTCGACCGGGACCGACGGCTATACCCTGGCTTTTAGCCCAGTTGACAAAGTCCTGAACAATTAAAAAATAAGTTGAATAACCTTTGGTGTTGATAATATTTAACTCATACTCAACTCTTTTATTAATTAAATCCTGAGAATATGAAGCCACTCTTTTCTTTCTTTCTTCAACAAGCTTGTTTAGATATTGGTCAACCGGTTCACTGTTTGGAGTAGGAAATTTTGGTAATATCCATTTTCCGTTGGGGATTTCAACATTACATTTTTCGGCAATCCTGACTGTGTTTTCAATTGCCTCAGGCAGATCAATGAAACTGCCTTTCATTTCGGCCGTTGACTTAAAATAATAATCAGGGACATTAATCATTGACATCGGACGGTTTTTTTCAATCATTGTCCGCTGAGTTTGAATACAAAGGAGAACTTCCTGAGCATATGCGTCTTCCTTTTCCAAGTAATGGACGTCATTGGTGGCAACTAATGGGACGCCAAATTTTCTTGAAAGTCTGACAAGCTCGCGATTTACCCGATCAAGATCTTCAACACCGTGATGCCTTTGAATTTCTAAGTAAAAATCATCTTTAAAAATATCTAAGTATTTTTGTAAAATAATTTCTGCTTGCTTTGTTTGATTTTCTAAAATTAACGATGGAATTTCTCCATTTAAACAGGCGGATAGAGCAATAATGCCCTCGTGATATTTTTCTAAAACCTCAAAATCAATTCTTGGTTTGTAGTAAAAACCCTCGAGGAAAGCATTGGTGACGATTTTAAGAAGATTTTGATAGCCGGTTAAATTTTTAGCCAAAAGAACCAAATGATATTGATCCCGATCAACTCCGGCCTTTTTATCTAAACGGGAATTTTTTGACTTATAAGTTTCAACACCAATAATTGGCTTAATCCCCTTTTCTTGGGCCTTAACAAAAAATTTAAAAGCGCCGTAAAGGGCGCCGTGATCGGTGATGGCGACGGACGGCATTTTTTCGGCTATGGCCTTATCAATAAGGTCATCAATCCGGCACATGCCGTCGAGAAGAGAGTAACCTGTATGGACGTGAAGATGGACAAAGGACATAACAAAATTAAAAATTTAAATTTTTATATTATAACCATTACTTTTTTATACAATGCCGGTAAACAATTTTGTCTCATCCTAAATTTTGTTCCATGATTATGTCCAGTTCTCGCATCAAAATCTATTAAAATATTAGATTCTTCAATCGCTTTTAAAAAATTTTCAAAATAAAATTTTTGCAACATTATCACTTTTTTATACCAATAAAATTCTTTATCTTTTTCTTTTTTAACATCTGCTTGGACATAAAAACAATTGAGAAGCTTTGTTCCTGCCTTATGTTCAAGATCGTCAAAACCCCAATAAGGTTGAGGATCTAATTCCCGAAGACCAACTTTTTTTTCTACAGTTTTTAACCATTTCTTATGTTTTTTGTCAACTTTATTCGGGTCAAATGAAATTAAAATCTTTTTTTCTAGTCCGTCAATTTTAACCATAAAACCTCTATCACTTGGTGATTTTCCATGTATCGTTTGTCTAAAACTCATTTCATTTTTCGGATATTTTTTTCCAGCTTTTTGATGAGACCAACCATATTTTGGTAGTAATACCTTTGGAACAAATCCAACTGCTCGAGGAGATGGTTCTGTATGAAATAATGTAGTCAATGAGGATGTATTTAATCTTTGTGTTTTAAGCTCCCATTCTGCGGCGTTTGGGATAGGTAAATTATTTTCTTCTATTTCTAAATAATCTTCTAATGTATTCCCAATACCACCATGGTTACCAAATCTTCCATTAGCTACCCAACCCATTTTTGTTAATTTTATAAGCTTATTTATTAATTCATCTTTTGTAAAAGTTTTCATATATTTATTACATAAGAAGATTGAGAAAAAATTGGTAATTCTTCTTCTTTATCTTTTATAATCATTCCGTTCTTTATTCTATTTTCAGCTAATTCACAATACTCTGGAGAGATTTCAATTCCAATATATTTTCTTTTCAAATTTTTGGCAGCAATAGCAGTTGTTCCCGAACCCATAAAAGGATCAAGAATAATTTGAGCGGTTGTAGATTCAATGATTCTTTCGATTAAATCAACAGGAAAAGCTGCAGGGTGCGGATTTTTCATCTCTTGCGTAAATTCCCAGACATCGCCAAAAGAATTTGCTTTTGGAGCAAGTTCAAATTTGGGTTTTGCTATTAGATAAATTACTTCGTATGTAGGTAAGAAATATCCCTTGTTAAAATTAATACCACCTTTTCTTTTCCAAATAATAATTTGTCTTACTGGAAAGCCATTAACTATATCATGCCTATCTTGAAGTAGGCTATTCTGTACTCTCCATTTATGATTGTAAAAAATGGCTCCTTCATCATTCATAACTCTCATCATTTCATTTAAACAATCTCTTTGCCACTTAACGTATTTATCATGAGGCATATTGTCATCATGATTAGCATAACCTTTTTGTAAAGCGGCATTCGCCCATTTACCGCCACGACCATCTTTCATTCCATTTCCTGTTGAATTTTTTAGATTGTAGGGTGGTGAAGTAACAACTAAATCGACACTATTATCAGGAATTTGCCTCATTACATCTATACAATCACCACAAATTATTTTATTAATAAAATCTTCGGGATATTTCATAATTCACTTTTATTATAGTTTATTTATTACCCAACTTCTTGCTTTGTTATTATCTAATTTTCTTAGCTTAACATAACTAAAGTAATTGGAGTTTGTTCGTTAGTCTGCCCCATCGGATTGTCTTTAAATACTTTTTCTATCAATTTTTTTTCAAGACCGGTTGAGTTTCCTAGAATATTCACGCCTATATCATTAGCATCAATCACAACGACGCCTAAAAAATTTGATATTTGGTATTGGTTATTTATTATTTGATATTTAATATTTTGGGCGACTAGTTGCGGTTCCTTTGGCCCTAATTTTGCCGATACGTTAGACGGATACAGTGAGTATTCTGTTGGTCCATCAATAGAACGGACTGTCTCACCGGCTATCCGATAAAACATTCCGCTAACTCCAAAAAATTTTGTAATAACAGAAACAAGGGTTGCCTGAAGAATTTTTAGCAAACCAACTTCTTGAATGGCTATTTGCATCGTCCAAGGACTGCCTAATCCTATTCCGTAAGGAGTTTTTTTAACGTATTTTGAAAGAGTTCTTGCCCAAAAAGATGGTTTAATATCCCAGATAAAATAGCTTCTTCCCTGGGCAATCGCCACAATTTTTTCAGAAACAACCACAAACCAACGTTTATTTGTTTTTTTCATGATCTTATCTACATATTCTGAAATTTTATTTACATAATCATCTCCCTTTTTAAACGGTTCGGTTTTAATCAAATGCCTGGAATAGGTTTTTCCGCTTATTTTTATATCAAGCTTTTTTAATTTTTTAATTTTATGAATTTTATGAACTTTCATATCGAAAAATTCTCTAAGCCATAACTCAACATTAATTAGTCTCCAAAAAATCATCGTATCATTTACTTCACCGTCAATAAATTTTTGGAAAGCACTCAAAACTTTAGTTCTATTAAAATATTTCCTCTCGCTAAAAGTTTTTGATAAGAGTATTTCAAAGATTTTCTTTTTGTTACTCATAAACCATTCGTATTCCGGCGTAGTAAAGCCAATTTTATTGCGTCGGCGGTTTATTATTTTTGGTAACAGATCGGTGGTTGCCTCCCTTAAGATAAATTTGTTCCAACCGTTTTTAATAATGTATTCATCCGGAAGACTAAAAATATATCTAACTAAATTAAAATCCAAAAATGGCACTCTTCCTTCAATTGAAAACCTCATAGTATTTTTGTCTTCATATCTCAAAAGCGACTGTAAACTATTGGAGAAAATATCTTGAATAAGTCTTTTTTTAAGTTCAAACTGATCCGAAAATTGACTGTTTAAAAGTTCGGTTGATGAGAGAGAATATGAAATTTTTTCTTTTATATAGCGGGTAATAACATCAAGAGAACATAAGGACTCTTTTAACAACGCAAAATATTTTCCAGTTTTCCAAAGTTGTTTTAAATAAACAAAATAATAGGGTAAATAACCGGCCATCATTTCATCCGCACCTTGTCCGTCAAGAAGAACCTTGACTTTGCCTTGAGCTTCTTGCATCACTTTGTATTGGGCATAAGGACCGGTTGAAATAGTCGGCTCTTCCTGGGTTCTGACAAAATCTGTAATTTCCTCAAAAAACTTTTCCGGAGTCGGTCTAATTTTGTAAAATTTTATATTTGCTTGCTCTTGCCCTAGTTTATCGATATATTTCTCTTCGTCGTTAGCTCCGCCCGGAAATACAGCTGAAAAGGTCTTTTGAACATCTCCTACAGATTGTGCTTCCTTGACCTGTTCGTTTAAAAGTTTGTTGACTATGGATACAACAGTTGACGAGTCTAAACCTCCGGATAAACAAGTACCAACAGGAACATCGGCAATCAGCCTATATTTAATTGCTTTTATAAGTTCTTGCTTAAATAATTCTACAGTCTCACTGTCACTATGGTGATTTTTTTGTTCCTGGGATAATTTAATTAAATCTTCTTTAAAAGAGGTGTAACTTTTCACGACTATCTTCTCATCGGTAATTTCTAACAATTCACCTGGTAATAAACGGAAGATATTTTTGAAAAAAGTTTCTTTTTGATCGTCATGAATCCGATATTTCAAGTAACGGTAGATTATCCGATCGTTTGGCTGTTTTTTGACTAATCCACTGTAAAAAATAGGTTTTATTTCAGAGGAAAAGATAAGTTTTTGATTGTTGAGAATTGAATAGTATAGTGGTTTGATGCCAAAATGATCTCTTACTAATAATGTTTTTTTCTTTTTTTTGTCATAAAGGGCAATGGCAAACATGCCGTTAAATTTATCAAAGCATTTATCCCCCCATTCTTCATAACTATGAACAATTATTTCAGTATCAGTTTTAGTGCTAAATTTGTGCCCTTTTTCAATAAGACTTTTTTTTAAGTCCTCATAGTTATAAATTTCACCGTTATAAACAACAACGATTGATTTGTCTTCGTTATAAATGGGCTGGTCACCGCTTTCTAAATCTATTATGGCGAGTCTTCTATTAAGAAGAGTTGAACTATCATCTATGTAAAATCCTTCGCCGTCTGGCCCTCTATGTTTTAATTTCAGGGAGATTTCCTTAATCAACTTATCATCTCGAAAACCATAAAAGCCAGCTATTCCGCACATATTTACATGTTTTTCAAAATTTTAATTCTCTCTTCAATCGGCGGGTGGGTGGAAAACAGGCTGACAAACCAAGAGGAATTTTTTTTCTTGAATGGATTATCAATAAAAAGATGAGCGGTGGATGATGCTGTGCGATTCAATGGTTGAGTATTTTCTTTTAATTTTTGGAGCGCCCGTGTCAGTCCTTCCGGATAACGGGTCAAAAGGACGGCTGAAGCATCGGCCAGATATTCCCGCCGTCTGGAAATAGCCAATTGGATTATTGTGGCAATAATCGGGGTTAAGATTAAAGAGACTATAAACAAAACTAAAATTACCGGATTACGGTTGCTTCTTTCATTATTGTCAGATCCTCGACCCCACCACATGCTTCTTATAACCCAGTCGGAAATTAAAGCTAAAGTTCCGACGAGAACGGCTACAATTGAGGCCAGTAATATGTCAAAATTTTTTACATGGGAAAGTTCATGGGCAATAACGCCTTCAAGTTCGGTCCGATCCATAATTTGTAGTAATCCTGTCGTGACGCAGACAACGGCGTGTTTAGGATCACGGCCAGTCGCAAAAGCATTGGGTGAGTGATCATTAATTACATAAAGATTTGGCATAGGTAAACCAGCGGCTAGGGTTAAATTTTCGGTCACGGTATAAAAATTAAAAAACTGTTTTTTACTGGCCGGTTGTGCACCAGTTGTTAAAAGAACCAATTTATCACCGTAAAAATAACTTCCAACGGAAGAAGCTAAAGAAATAAAAAACCCCAGGAAAAAGTATCCCCAGGGAGAGTCAAAATACTTTCCTAATAAAAAGAAAAATGAAGAAAAAATTAGGATAAAAAAAAACATTATCAAAAACGTCTTTACTTTGTTTTCGGAAATTTGGTTATAGACGGTCATTCAACAAATTGACCTAATTAACCTAATTGACCTAATTACTAAATAAATCCCAAAAAAACATTGGTCATTGATTAGATCAATTAGAAATTAGTAATTAGAAATTTACTCAAATTTGACTTTGATGCTCTTCTTTGCTTCCTCTTCTGCTTCAAAGAATTCAAAAGCCTTAAATGCAAAAGCATTAGCTATGAAATTAGACGGAAACATCTGGACTTTAGTATTAAAGTCCAAAACGTTTGAATTGTAAAACTGACGGGAATAAGCGACTTTGTCTTCAGTATCTTCCAGTTGTCTTTGCAAATCTCGAAAGTTGGTATTGGCTTTTAGATCAGGATAAGCTTCGGCAACGGCAAATAATGATTTTAGGGCACCGGTCAACATATTGTCAGCTTGAGCTTTTTCTTGTGGAGACTGAGCTCCCATCAAGGCAGTTCGGGCTTTGGTGACTTCGGTAAAAACTCCCTTTTCATGTTTGGCATAGCCCTTAACGGTTTCAATGACGTTAGGAATCAAGTCGGCCCGTCTTTTTAATTGAACGTCAATGCCGGACAGCGCTTCCTGAATTCGGGTTTTTAAAACAACAAAGCCATTGTACTGAGCGACCAGATAGATAATTAGTATTCCAAGCAAACCGAGTGTTATAAACATATATTATTTTTTAATTAATAATAGAATAAGTATAGCAGAATAGAATAAATAACAAATATTAAATAACAAACATCAAATGAATAATAAATATTAAATAATAAATTATAAAAAAGTTTTTTTAATTATTTGTTATTTAAAATTCAATTGTTATTTATCATTTGTTATTTATTATTTTTGTGTTATAATAAAACTAAGCTTTTAAACCTGCTTGAATTTGACTACAGTTTGAAAAACTTAGCACTTTTCTTGAAATTTCGACAGTCATGAACATCTGATGTTAGAAGGACTTAGCTCGAAAGGATCGCAACATAAATACTTACAGTTTTATGAGTGTGGTCAAAGAAGAAAAAATTTAGGCGGATTTAAAGTCTTTTTTATTGTGTAAAAATCCTGTAAATTTGGTAAAATGTTATTCTTGCGATCATAGCTCAACTGGCTAGAGCGCTTCCCTGTCACGGAAGAGGTTGAGGGTCCGAGTCCCTTTGGTCGCGCTGAAATTTTTGTTCACTTCATGTAATTAATCCTAAATAAGCCATAGCCCGAAGACCTTTTCTGGCGGAAATATAGCCAGGCAATTCATTTCTAATATTTTTAATGCTAATTTCATAGTGCCAAAATTGACCCAAGGCTAATTCGCAGGCGGACTGATAATCCTTACCGTTTCTTTTTACGAAACCAGATCTTGTGACAAATTTACCGGCATAGTTTCTGAAGTCGTCGATAACCCTTTTATTTTCTGATCTAACTTCAAATTTTCCTCCTGGCTTTAGCAGAAGACTCGCCAATTGTAATGCTTTAAATAAAGGACCACGCCCATCTTTAGTATATGGGCTATCTGGATAATAATAAGTAACTAAATCGGCTATAGGGAGAGGTTCTTTAATTTGTTGAGCGGCTTTTTCAATAGTTGAATCTATAAAAACAAGTGGGCCTTGATTAACTTCTCTTTTTTTCCAGAGATCCCTATAAATAGTTCTTAATTCTTCTGTGAGTTCTGAGTCGCTAAAAATTTTTTCAATAATAACATTGTAACAATCGCGTTGATCTTTATCATCATATAAAAAATTTAAAACGGGCGTGTCTGAAGTCAGTTCACTAATTATATTTCTGGCAGCCCGCTCATTTGGATCAATTACTATACATGACCGACCTAGACTCAAAGCTCTTAGAGAAGTCAGTAAGGTCGCATCGCATAAATTGATTTGTGTAAATTTTCTAAAATGTTCTAGTTCAATTTTTCTTATTGAAGACGCATATTCCATTACCCTATTATACTATAGGTTTTGAATTAATCAAAAAAAGTCTAGATTATAAAAGTTCCGACTTTATCCCGGAAGCTCCGCAGAATTAGCGAGCTTCGGCTTTTATCTTTGCCCATTTTTTTTCAATTTCAAGCGGTTCATCCTCAATCTTTTTGACGGGCTTATATTTATCTATAGGACAATGATCGTTAAATTCGCATGCCTTGTAAAACTTAAACGGTCCTTTGTTATAAAGCATTCCAACGCAAATATATTTTAGTCGGCTTTGATCAGGCGGTGCGATTGGAAGTTCCAGCGAACAGGTTCCGGTCGATGGATTATCACGAGAGGTAACAGGTTGTTCAGCCCATTCCGTCAAAAAAGAAAAGGCGGCATTAATATTTATATCCGGATTGAGTTTTTCCATTTATCCCTCTATAAATAATTGTTATTGTGTAATTATATATTTAATTTAAAAATTTATCATTGAAAAAACAATCTTCATTTTATATAATTTGGGCGTATGATACGCGCTTATAGGAAAAAACCAATAAAAATCAGAAACATAAATTATCAAAAACTTTTGTTGTTAACTATCAAAGAAAAATATTTTAGCTTATTTCTAGGACTATTGGCTTCATTAATTATCACTTCATTAACTTATAAAATATTCTTAAAAAATATTCGAATTAATTTAGCATTTAAAATGCCAACATTTAAATTTGGATCTAAAACGGTAAAAAATAAAGTCGTTGTTCAAAAACCATTAAAAACTTATGTTGTTGCTGAAGGAGACGACCTTTGGAATATTGCCGAAAAATTTTATGGATCGGGTTTCAATGCTTATGATATTTCAATTGCCAATAAAATTTCCGACTCTTCAAATTTAGAACAATCGACCGTTGGAGATATTTCGACCATTGCTTCTTCTCAGGTAACTTATGTTGAGAATAAATATATCGTTCAACCCGGAGACTCGCTTTCTATAATTGCCCAAAAAGTTTATGGTGATTTATTTGCTTGGCCAGGAATAATGAATGCAAATAATCTCTCAACTCCCGATGCTATTGAGCCCGGTATGGTTTTGATTATCCCCCGCTAATACTTATTGATGTATAATTTATCAAGCGGTAGTAGTTCAATGGTAGAATGCTTCCTTCCCAAGGAAGAGGTTGAGGGTTCGAGACCCTTCTACCGCTCCCTTGCCTTTTTAGCTCAACGGTAGAGCAGCGGTATCGTAAACCGTAGATGTCAGTTCAATTCTGACAAAAGGCTCAAAATTATGTTATAAATTAAATATAAAATGGGAAGATTAGAAAAAGTTCAGGAAAAAAAACTCAAAAACAAAATCGTAGTCTACCTCGTAGTATTTTTTTTGGTTGTTTATTTTATTTTTACTTTCGGCATAAAGTTGTTATTGAATACTTCAAGTTTTATTTCCGGATTATTTCCCCAGCCATCGACCAAACCATTATCCAAAACTGAAGATAGCTTTAGCTCGATAGACATTTCATCTATTCCCCAAGCTACAAACAGCGCAAGAATTATTATTTCCGGTTCAACATTAAATTTTGATGTTTTAGAATTTTATATAAACGCAAAAAAAGTTACGGAAATTGAATTTTCTTCTGATACATTTAGCGAAGAAATCGGTGATTTAGAAAAAGGTGATAACAATGTCTATATTAGAGCAAAATCAAAAGATAATAAAATAGAAAAAAATACCATCACTTATAAAGTTTTTTATAAAGATGAAAAGCCAAAATTAGAAATTACCGAACCTTTGGACAACCTAACAACAAACAATCAGGAAATAAAAGTTAAAGGTAGTACGGATAAGGAGACCTATGTTCGCGTTAACGATCTGCCAGTCGTGGTTGATGCCAATGGAAATTTTGAGACAACGGTTCGCTTAAAGGATGGAGAAAATCAGATTACGACGACGGCGGCTGACATTGCCGGTAATGTAGAGACTAAAATGATCAAAGTCACGTACCAAAAGGAATAGGGATTAGACAGTTAGGGATTAGGGGTTAGGGAAATAAATAACAAAAACAAAATAAATGGGTGAAGAAGAACATTGTCAAAAAGGGAAACGATACATAAAAATATCAATAGAATAGGCGCTATTTTGTTTGATTTACTTAAATTCCATAAAGTCCAAATAAAACTTAGTAAGCCCAAAACTCCGGAAGACACCAGTATTGTAAGAAAACTAGAACTGAAAGCAGCTCCCGAATGAACAGAGTCACTATTTTTTATATAACGAATACGATTATAACCATAACCGAAAATCGGTTTTTTTTTCCAGAGATCAATCCCCTGCCGGTAATCTTCCGCGCGCGAAGCAATCGAATAAATTCTTTTTAAATTAACTCCCTCACCAGCCGGTTTAGGTATAACAAAAATCAAAGTAATAAAAAATAATAAAAATAAAACTATTTTTTTAAGTTGTTTTTGACGGATGAATAAATAGATTAGCGTTATTGAAAAACCAAGATAAATAGAACGGGAAAAACTTAAAGCAACTAATACTAAATAAATCATTTTGACAATAGGTTGATTAATAGTCAGAAAAAAAATTCCAAAAATTGCAGCCGCGACTGAGGTATCAAAAAAAACTCCAAAAGTCCGGTATAGATGAGGATCCCAACCTTGGTAAAATAAATTCCTAAGATCCGGATAAAGAAAATATTGAATAACTGTTGAAATAATCGTTAGAACAGCAATAATAAAAACCCCATTTTTAATAACTTTCGAAAATTTTTTATCTATTTTGTGTGGAAAAATATAAGACGAGACGGAAAAAGTATAGAGAGGCAACAGTATTTTCAAATAAACTATATTTTGCCCAATCAATTAATAGGGAAATTAATAGGATTATTAGAAAAAAAAATAATGGTTTAAATTTCTTCCAGGCTTCTTTGATTGGTTCAAAACGATATTTCCAAAAAAGAATAAAAAGATTGAATGTTAAGGCAACTTCATATAAATAAAAATTTACTTGTTGATTAAAAAAAGAAACTCTTCCTAATTGGCCTAAAGAAAATAAAAGAGCAGTTAAATAAAAAAGAATTATCATTGTTTATTTGTTAGCTGATAAAGTTTGGACCGAACCAAAAATGAGTGAAAGCTCATCATAAAGGAATAAGTAAAACCGACTGCCCCGTCCAGGAATCCCAAATTAAAAAAATAATTGTAAATAAATTTCCCAAAAGGTAAGAAAATAATTTCAAAAACATTAGTTTTTGTTCCCCGATTAAACAGTTCCTCGGCTCTTATGCTTGAATAATTATTAACGTCGCTAATAAATTCTTTTAAGGTTGGATGGGGATAATGATTTATATAATTATTTAGTTTTGCGATTTTTAATTTTGAATTCTTAATTCTAAATTCTTCGTGAACATTTCCCATCCAAGTCCCGGAATTTTTTTTAAGTAAGCGGATGCGAACTTTTTTTATTTCACCAAATTTTAGTTCATGATTCCAAAAATAGTCTATACGCCTTAAATAAAAGGCGTTCTCCTTAACAATTGAACCATGAAACAATGAAACAATTTCTTTTTTCAATTCTTTACTTACTTCCTCATCTGCATCAACAAACAAAATCCACTCATTATTTGCTTTACTCAATCCAAAGTTTCTCTGCTGGGCAAAATCATTGTTTAATTGCCTTTTATGTACGGAACAAAGATTTTTGTTCCCTACATTATTAATAATTTCAATCGTCTTATCTGTAGAATAATCATCAACAATAATTATTTCGTCACAAAAATCCAAGGATTTTAAACATCTTTCAATGTTTTTTTCTTCGTTTTTTGTTAGAACTATTGCTGATATTTTCATGGTTAATATAATTTTACTAAATTTTTAACATAATTTTTCCAGTTGAATTTTGTGTACAGTTGATTAATCGATTGTACATCTGGTTTTTTAGAAATATTTTTCATTCGTTCAACAAATTCTTCAATAGTATTTACCACATTAACATAAGGTTTTAATTCCGGAATGACGGCTGGTTTTGATCCAATAACCGGACAACCTTGAGATAAAGCTTCAAGAACAGGAAAGTTAAAACTTTCGTAACGCGAGGCTGTTAACAAGGCTGTAGCGTATTGATAAAGTTTTCCTAGTTTTTGACGTGTGACATTTTTTGTCAGAACATAAAGTTTATAATCATAATATTTTCTATCTTTCTTGAATTCATTAAATGCTTTTTTAATAAAATTTATATTTTTTATCGGATGATCCATACCTACAAATAAAAAATATTTTTTTTTATCCGCCGAAGCCTTGGCGTAGGAGGACATATCAAATGGAATACCAAAGGACAGTACGATTATTTTATTTGCGATCGATCGATCGATCGAGATCAACTCACTTTTTATTTTTTCCGAAGAAACAATGATTTTGTCAGATCTTTTAACCATCTCACTTAATTGCTTATTCAAACGAATATTGTCTTTTTTTGAATAATATTCTGGATAATAATGATATGAAAGTCCGTGGCAAAAACTAATAATTTTTCCAGAAGCATATAAGGGTAGGGCTTGATTTAATGCCAGAAAAACATCTTTCTTTTGCTTAAATTCTTCTAAACTAACTCTTCCTTTTAACCAAAATAATTTAGGTTTTAAATTTTCAAATGTATAAATATAATATTGATTTTTATTATCGTAAAGTTGCAAGGCTTTTACTAAATTTTCAGAAAAAACGGCTGTCCCAAATCTCTGGTTATTTTTTGGGTTTAATGCTCCTCCATCAACGGAAATTTTCATAAGACAATAGGGTCTGACCCTCCGGGAGGGTCAGACCCTGTATATAAAACTAACCTTAGAATGATAAAGGTCAGGATTGTGTTTAACAGTTCCCCACCAAGTGTAATATACGCTGAGGCAAAAAAACTGAACCTTGGAATGAAATATAAATTTAGACCGATGTTAAAAATTAATTGAAATAAGAAAATATAGATGACAATTTTTGCTTTCCCCAAAGCATATAATGAGTTTAAAAAAACCGATGTCAAAAGAATTAATGGCAAAGCAAAAATAATTATTCTTAGAACTTGAATTGATTGGAAATAGGTATTTTTATATACGAGAGGTAAAATAATTGGACCAAGAAAATAAAAACCTAACGCAACAAACATACCAATCGCAAAAACTAAGATAACATCCTTTTTAATTTTATTAATAAATATATTCTTCTTTTTTTCTTTAGCGAATTTGGAAAACAATGGCATTGAGGAAACGTTATAGGCGGTAACGATAAACATCAAAGCGTCTAAAAATCGGTAACCGGCTGAGTAAATTCCGACGGCCTGTTTGCCTTTTATAAAGTTTAAAATAAGAACATCAACTTTAGAATAAAAACCGGCCAGTAAACTAATAAGAAGAAAAACAAAGGATTTTTTGATAATAATTGACCATTGTTTCAAATCAATTTTTAATGACAACCTTCCAACTTCCTGCTTAACAAGAAAAAAGTTTATTAAGGAATAAAGGTTATATAAAACAAAAGTAATTATAAAAATCGGCATCAATTGCTTGGTTATTAAAACTCCGGCAATTAATGAGATTACCAAGCATATTTGAAAGATCATGGAAACAATTGAGGAAAGATAAGATTTTTGTTTAATTGAGGTAAGAATTAGGTAAGTGCCGGAAAACATATTGGCAAAGATGACAAATGAAGTTAAAATAATCGGAACAAGAATGCTGCTTGGATATTTAAATAAGATAGCCAGAATAATTGTTAGAGCGAAAGTTATTAATGACAAATAGAATCTCAATGAGAAAAGTTCCCTAATTTTTTTATCAACAGAATCGTTAATATGGATTAGTCCATAAGAAGTGGTTCCAAAGTCCAACAACGGTAAAAGAAGCCCTACTTGAGTCCAGGCCAAAGTATATACAGCGTATTCTTCCGGTTTGAAATAATTGATCAGGATTAAAAACAAAACAAAATGAAGTATTTTATTAACGATTGAGGAAACGTTTAAACTAAAGAAATTTAAATAAAATGGCCGTTTTTTAATTTCTTCATAAACCGTTTTTGGCAGTCTGATAAATTCTCGGATTTTTTGTTTAATTGATCCATACTTCCACAAAAATTTGAAACGATTTTTTAATAAATAAAATTCCTTTTTAGGATTATCTTGGGATGTTTCAAAATGCTCATAATTTAATTTGGAATCCACTCCAATCTTAAACCCGGCGGTTTTGGCTCGATAACAATAATCAACTTCTTCATAATACATAAAATAACTTTCATCAAAAAAACCGATTTTATCAATGACTTTTTTTTTGATAAACATTAAGGATCCCGAAACAAAATCAGTTTCTGAAAATCGTTTAACCGGTTTCTTTTCAATCAGTCCGCCGCTCATTCGCCACTTATCAATAATCCCACCATAGTAAGTTTTTCCCTGTTGCTGCATAGCAAATCCAAAGATGTCAAAGTGTTTCAATGAGTCTAATAGGTCTAATTTGTCCAATTTGACCAATGTAATATCCGGATTTGCTATAACAAATAATTCACAACCGTCTCCAATTGCTTTTCTTAGACCATTATTAACACCAGCCGCATAACCCTGACCATTCTCAGAGTTATTAATAAAATATAATCCGTAATCCGTAATCCGTAATTGTTTAATTTCCTTTTTCAATCGATTGATTTCCGATTGGGATGTTTTAAAGAGTACGAAGATAAAACCAACTTTTGAATTTTGACTTTTCATTTTGACTTTTGATTTTTGCCTTTTGACTTAATGACATTGTAATATAATAATGAAACATAAGTTATGAACTCCATATATGCAAAACCCAAATCTAATGGTATTCTAAACAGTCCATCTTCATAACCTTTGTCTTCAAAAAATCTAGCCCAAAATATGTGAGTCGGGTAAATAAAAATTTTTTTAAAAGAAGATTTTTCGCCGGCCAAGTATTTTTCTTTGGCCATTCGAATTCCGTAATCAGTAAATTTTCCAAACATTTGCGGAAAAGAACGATATGAATGATGAAATATTTTTCCTTTTAGACAACCTATTCTTTCGTCTCTAACTTCAATTTTATTATGAACTAATGAAGGTTCTATATATAGTTTTACACGCCTAAAAAGACGAAGCATTTTATAGTCTTCTCCTCCATATTGAAGAGGTTTATTTAAAAAGAAATTTTGATAAGAAATATAATATCCATTAATTTTTATTCTTGCATTCTCTATTTTTGATTTAATTTCTTTCATTAATTTTTCGGAGACTATTTCATCGCAGTCTAAAATCAAAACCCACTTACCTGTTGCTTTTGATAAACCAAATATCCGCTGTTTGCCAATATCGGTAAATTCTTTGACGTAAACTTTGGCTAAATAATTTTTAGCTATTTCAACAGTCCGGTCTGTTGATTTGCTATCAACAATAATAATTTCATCAGCGATTTTTTTTACCGAGGCTAATGACTTCTCCAAAGTCTCAGCCGCGTTTTTTGTGATCATCAAAACTGATAGTTTTGCGCTCATGCCTATATTATACACCGTCTTTTTAAGTGGTATATCGAGAACATTAACGCCTTATAACAATGCAAATATATGGTTTTGTAGGTTATAACCAACTGCAATAAAAGTTCATAAAGTTTATAAAGTTATAAAGTTCGTAAAGTAAGAAACAAAAATGAAGAAAATATTTTTAATTGCATTAGTTATTCGATTAATTTGCCTATATTTATTCAGAAATGTAACTAATTATGATCTTGACTCTTATCTTCAGATTGGTGAATTGACCTTAAAAGGAATAAATATTTATCCGGATGTAGCCAATCTCCATTACCCGTACATGCCTTTTTTTCTTTATCTAGAGGCGATAGCTTATTGGTTAGGCCAATCGAAAACAATCATTATAATGATTATAAAATTTATAACTGTTATATTTGACTTGGGAATTCTCTATTTAGTCTACTTGCTTTCAAAGAAAAATTTAAAAACAATTTTTCTTTATGCTATTAATCCAGTAACGATTTTGATAACAACTTTACACGGGCAATTTGACGTTATCCCTGTGTTTTTTATTCTTTTGGCTATTTATTTACTCAAATTAAAAAGAGAACTTCTTGGTATTTTCAGTTTTTCATTTGCGGTCCTGACAAAAACCTGGCCGATTTTATTTATTATTCCGATTTTAAGGAGAATTAAAAATAAAAAATTAACAATTTTAATTACATTCTTCCCTATATTATTTACAGTGTTATATATTTGGTTTTTCAAAAGCTCTATTCTTGACATCGGAAAAACATTAGTTAGTTATCAAGGATTGTGGGGTATCTGGGGCCCATGGGCTTTATTAGGAAAACAGCAAATTTTATTTCAAAAGCTGACAACGATAATTTATTTAATTAGTTTTTTTGGTTACTCTTGGTTTATTAAAGAAAAAGATTTAATAAAAAACATTCTTAGCTTATTATTTTTCTTCTTTGTTTTCACAACAAATTTTTCCATCCAATATTTTGTCTGGATAGTTCCCTTCTTATATTTAATTAAACCAAAAAAATATTTGTGGTTAATTATTTTAATTAGTTTGTATTTATTTTCTTTCTATTGTTTATGGTTATTTAATTTTAACTTGACTAATATCCAAAATATTCTTGGTTTAACCCTTTGGCTCAGCTTCATAAAAATCGGGTATCTATCGAGGAAAATATCTTGATTTAACGCTCTAAAAATATAGTTTTGTAGGTTATAAGCGGTAGACTAACTTCAAT
Organism: Candidatus Roizmanbacteria bacterium GW2011_GWC2_34_23; assembly: GCA_000990305.1. Lineage (GTDB taxonomy): Bacteria > Patescibacteriota > Microgenomatia > UBA1406 > GWC2-37-13 > GWC2-37-13. The sequence goes on from LBPR01000015.1 coordinate 24,301, forward strand.
TAATAATTAAGAATTAAGAATTAAGAATTTTTTTACAATATGAAAAAAACATTTTTAATTTTTTTTACATATTTATTTTTTGTTCATAATATTTTTGCTTTTGAATTTGTTAAGTCTATAAATAACCCCTTTCCGGTTTCTTACATTAATAATTATGTTTATCAACAGCAAGCGAGTATTTTTAAGGAAGGAAATGTTTATAAAGGAATTATTTCTATCCATAGACCTCCGGAACTATACCATGCCTTGGGTTATTTTGAATCTACAAACGGGATTGACTGGATAATGAAAAAAGAAATATTAAATACTGGGGATGATTTATCAAACCCAAGTGTTGTAAAAACGCAAACAGGATATATATTATTTCTTACTCGATATGACAGTAATACAATTTATAGAATTTATTCCAGTATTTGTGACTTTGATTTCAACTGTTCATCAAATTTTTCTCCAGTAATAGTTCCAGATACTAGTAACAATTCTGAAAAAAATGGTGTTTTTGCCGGTCATCCATTTACACAGGATGGTCGAACTTATCTTTTTTTTGGAGCTTGGGGTGGAGATGGGTTTAAAATAAAATTAGCCTATTCTGATGATTTGGTTACTTGGCAGCGTTGTTCTAATGGATTTTTGTATGGAGGTGACGGCCCTTTTCCTTATAAAGAAAATGAAGATATTTATTTATTTTTTCATCGATCGGATAGTAGTGGAATTAAATTAGCTAAAAGCACCTTGCCACTAAACTGTAATTCGGTATTTACGGATCAGGGATACTTATTGACTAAGGATAAACCTTATGATGAAAAACATTTAATTTTTCCTTCGATTTTGAATGATAATGGCGGTTTAAAGTTATATTATTCAGGACGAGGAAGTGATAATAATTGGCGTTTAGACATGGCTTGCACGGGTCAAGCATGTTTACCTACTCCTACACCTACCTCTACTCCAACACCGACGCCTACTCCAATCCCCGGAAAAACACCCATCGTCATCATTCCCGGCTTTATGGCTTCATGGAATCGTGATGCAATTTTACACAACCAAACTGTTGATTATTCCGCTTGGAAACTCCAAAATTTTGTTAAGGAATATGATGGTTTGATAAACACCTTAAAAAATATTGGTTATCAGGAAAACGTTAATCTATTTTTATTTCCTTATGACTGGCGTCAATCTATAGAAAAAACTACCAATGATTTAAAAAGTTATCTTCAGACGAAAATATGGAATGATGAACCAAATCAAAAAATAAATATTGTTGGCCATTCCTTAGGCGGTTTAGTAGGCCGGATTTTTACTCAAAAAAATATTGATAAAGTAAATAAAATTATTTCGATAGGTTCACCTCATTTTGGGGCAGTTCAATTTTACAAACCATTAGAAGCCGGAGAAATTGACAGGGCTAATACTTTTTTATGGCTAGCGGAAAAAATTGTTTTGGTTTTGAATAAATCAACTCTTGAAAGCGATCGTGTAACTATTGCCAATAAATTTCCGGTAGCAAAAGATTTATTTCCAACCTTTAATTTTTTGAAAGATTCTCAGGGTAATGAAATTTCAATTGATAATTTAACGATTAAAAATAGTTTTTTACCGGTCTATAATCAAAATTTTTCAGATATTTTTTCAATATTTAAGGCAATTTACGGAGAAAAAGATAATAACACCCCAGCTGGCTATATAATTGAACCTCCGGATAAACTTGATCAATTATTAGGAAATTATTCAGACGGAAAACCTCGAGAGTCGTATTTTGATTTAGGTGATTACACGATTTTAAGTAAAAGTGCGTCTCAAGATACCGATTCGGAAAAATTTTATTTTGATCACGGTGAAATTATTTCCAAAAAAGAAGCAATAAAAAAAATATTGAGTTTATTGAATATTAACTTCAGTAATGATCAAATCGAAGAAGGAAAAATAACTAAAATTTCATCATCATTGATTTTTTTGATTAAATCACCAGCGACGATGACGGTCGAGTTTGGTGGTAAGGTCTATCCAGAGGACGAAGGGATAATATTTATTCCTGACGCTCAAACAGGTAGCTATGATTTAAAAGTTCAAGGTGTTGATCAAGGCATATATGAAGTAGTCGTTGGCCAGATTTCAGAAAATAACGATCTTTGGGAAAATATAGGCGGAGAAATTACCCAATCACCAGCTTCATCTCAAATTGACAACTATAATATACTATATAACAATCAAACGGCTCTTTCGATATTTCCAACACCAACAATCATGCCAATAGTAACCCCAACGTCTGTTCCAACAGCCACTCCACAACCTGCCAATTCATCATCATCAACTAATTCTTCGACGAATAATCAACCGACTCAGTCATTAGTTAGTAACCCTTTTTTATCCAGAGACACTTCGTCTGATGTTTTAGGAATATCATCAAGTCAAGAAGAATTAATTAGTCCGACTGTTAAAGTAACTAAGCAAACAAAGACAGATAACAAAATTAAAAAATCTTCAATTTGGGATTATATTTGGCCATCGATAAGTTCGTTAATATTAGGTGGAATTGGTTATTTATTTAGAAGGAAAATTTTGAAGAAATGAATAAATTTAATTTCAATCAGAAAAAATTGATAGCAAATGGAATTATGAGTCTGTCAGTTGCCTATGTTTCTATAACAACAATTACACCTATAATTTATAAATTTAAATTTGAAATGAACCTATTGTTATTAATTTTTACAGTGGTTATAATATCTTTACTGATGTCCATTTATGCAATAAGTTTGCTTAAAAAATAATTATGCAAAGCACATTTGTTTTTACTCCAATTTTTTTTTCAATGTCATTGATTTTTATTACTATTTTAATATTTCATTTTAGTACAAAAAAATAATATGGATTTATTTCAAAAAATATTGCCCTTCTTTACTTTAGGTTTGGCAATTTTTACTATGACAGTCATTTATTTGGATGATAAAAAAGACTCTGCTAAAAAATCTCCAAAAAAATAATTTCTAAAATTATTTTCCAACAAAAAGCAGTACATTAGGCAGATTACGTCCTGGGCCGGCTTTGTATCCCCCACTCCAGAGAGCAGTTGATCCGCCATCATCTAAATTTAGAGCGTTTTGAATGCCCATTGTATGGATTACATGGGCAGCTTCGGCGACAGTTGCATTAAACACGACACCAATATAAGCAGTTGAGCCTGTTGCACCGACAAAACTTCGACTTCCTTTACTACCACGCTTTGGTTCCCCGTCGCCATTAAACGCAATATTTCCACCGGAAACCAATAAAGGCTGCATCGCCAGTACCGCATCAACCCCTGTATCTCTCCCCCATTCAAGTGATTGTTCAACAAATCTGGCAGAGTTTCCAGAAAAGATAACTGCTGGAACTGTACTATAAACATTGTTGTCTGAATTAATATATTTCTTATTTTTATTCATCGCTAAAGTATCAAAGGAATTTTTTTTATCTGAGCAGCTAGGATAATCTGCTGGGCAAAAGTAAGAACCATTAATTCCGGCAAATGCTCCTGAACGTGAAACATAATCCCCCAATGACATAACAGGACAGTCGTTTTTACAATCGGAATCGGAGGTTGTATCAACAATTACCCGGGTAGAATTAAGATCTGCGGAAATAATACCAACCAAAAAGTCGCCAACATCAGATTTTACAACCTGACTTGAGTAACCACTCCCTGGCGGCGTGTTTTTTTCCGGAACATTGGCCGGGATTTGAAATGAAACTAATATTTTTTGTTTTTCTGTGTCAATTTCTTTTTCAAAAACTAATAGATATGCTTCTGCAGAGGAATAATTTCTTTCAGAAAGTAAGGTTAAAATATCTGCAAAAGAGGAATCAAGCTTTTCGGTCTTTTTAGTAACACTTTTTAGATCAAGCAATTTCTCGTAGGCTGAAACAGCTTTGGTGTAGGTTGTTTCTATGTTTTTGACTTTACTTTCAAGATCCTTATTTATTTTATACTGATCTTGAGATTTTAAATTTTTTAAATCAATTGAAGCAGTTTTTAATGCTTGATCAAGTTTAATCTTATTCGATTGCATTAATAAAATTTGACTGGTAGTTTTTTTATAATAATAAAAAGCTCCTATGGATATCGCCACAAAAATAACTACTAAGATTGTCGTTTTTAAAATCATCTGATAATTTTTCAATAGCTTTTTCATCCTGTTTTCAGTGTAGCAGAAATTAAGTGGTCGCTAATGGATTTGAACCATTAACCTCTTCAATGTGAATGAAGCGCTCTACCATTGAGCTAAGCGACCTCACACTAATTATATAAAAAATCGCTTGTAATACTAAGCTAATTTTTTTAAAATGGTTACTTATGAAGATAGTCAAGCCAGTTATTGATTTTGTTATGGATATCTTAGAAACAGTAGTTTTTATCGGATCTCTTTTTATTGTTGTTTATTTATTTATATTAACCCCTAATCAAGTCAAGGGTGCTTCAATGGAAAATACTTTTCGTACTGGGGATTATATTTTAACCAGCAGGGTAACATATAAGTTTAGAAAAATTGAACGCGGTGACGTTGTTGTCTTTAAATCTCCAAAAAACCCAGATATTGAATATATAAAAAGAATCATCGGTTTATCCGGCGATGTTATAAATATTTCAAATGGTGTAGTTAAAGTAAATGATACTCAGCTAACAGAAAATTATATTGCGGCTACCACTAATTTATGGGAAGGTGGCTGTATTAAAGACAATGTTTCCTACACTGTTCCTCCAGATTACATTTTTGTTATGGGAGACAATAGACCTAGATCGTCTGATTCCAGAGAATTTTGTGCCGTCACAATAGAGAGCGTTATAGGTGATGTTTTTTATCGCTATTTTCCTTCAAATGTTATAGGAGTAATATCCAATCCCCTACCAAAATCCATTCGTTAAATTTAGTCTAATAATCGGGCTAGGAAAATTTGTTTTAAGTCGTACTTCGCCCCGCGAAGTCAGACTACTTTCTTTACAAATCGAAAGAAAATAAGAAAGGAGGTGATCCAACCGCTCCTTCCAGAACGGTTACCTTGTTACGACTTAACCCCCATCGCCGGTAATATCCTCCCCCTCACCTTTTTCGATAATTATTCATTACAAAAAAAGGTGAGGGGTTCAAATATCATCGACTTTGTTGGCTTGACGGGCGGTGTGTGCAAGAGGCAAGAACGTATTCACCGCGGCATGACTGATCCGCGAT
>LBPR01000016.1:0-8270 GCA_000990305.1 Candidatus Roizmanbacteria bacterium GW2011_GWC2_34_23
CCAAACAAGGGTCTGACCCTCCGAGAGGGTCAGACCCTACAGATCACGGTGCCGTCGTGGAGAGCTAATGATATAGATATCCCTGAAGATATTATTGAGGAAGTGGCACGTGTTTATGGATATCATAACATCCCTTCGATATTACAGCCAATCGTTTACGTTGATCAACCAAAAGAAATGGAAGATGTATTTGTCTTTCAAAATCGCATTAAAATATTTTTAAAACATTTAGGCCTCAATGAAGTAATTAACTATTCAATGATTTCAAAAGATACGATTGAAGATTCTGGGTTAAAAATTAAGGATCACCTAAGATTATTAAATAGCATTTCTGAAGATATCGAATACTTGAGAATTAGCTTATTGCCATCGCTTAAAAAAAATATAAAAGAAAATCAGGGAAAAAAGGATGTTTTAAAATTTTTTGAAATTGGGAAGGTGTACATTCCCGTAGGGAACAAAGATCTTTGTTCCCTACCACAAGAAATATACCGGCTGGGCATCGCCGTCAATACTGATTATTATGACCTAAAAGGAATTATTGAAGCGGTTTATAAAGAATTAAATATTGAACAATTATTAATACCGGAAATCAATGAGAAGGACGGAGTATTTATGACAGAAATTGACTTTCAATCTTTAATTAACAACTGTCAGTTAGTGCCAAAATATAAACCACTTCACCCATACGCCATCATAAAATTAGATAAAACCTTTGAAATTCAGCCTCATACAACCTACGCGGTTGTACGGCAAAAAGCTTTCAAGTCAAAGTTACTGCAAAAAATCGAAGTCGTAACTTTATATCGAAATAAGCTCACCCTCCGCTTCTATTATTCTTCGCCTGATCGCAACATCACCGAAGAAGAAGCGAAAGAAGAGCTAAATAGGGTCAGACCCTAAAGGGACTGACCCTATACTTTACGGAGCAGGCGTTACATAGTCCCACGGTTTATTGACTCCAAATTTGATTGTTGATTCACCTTGCTTGTCTTTTTCATTAGTCCCAATTATCTGGAGCTCATAAACCCCGTCAGCTATTATTGAAACTGTTTCATCAATATCACGTTTATCTTCGCTCCAGTCAAATTTTATTTCTCCATTTAATTTAATCTTAACGTTTTTCAATTTATCCAAAGAAATAATTTTGGCTTTTATATTAAGATTACCTGAAGAAACGGTAGTTTGTCCTGAAGGACTTTTTATCGAAACAATTACTGAGTCAGAAGATGCGTCGGATGTTTCTGTTGGGGGCTTAAATTTATTATCTCCCTGTTGCCCGGCCCAAGCATTAATCGCTTCCTGCCACCTATTTTTTCCATCAGTGGAAACAGGATCGCTTTCGCTAATCACGATAAAATCTTTTTCTTCATAATTACCACTCTTTACTTCAACCTCATTGGCAAGTTTTCCGTTAGATTTTGATATTTTTAATTTTTTATACCAGGGAGAAGTATCTTTTGGCTCTGACCCCTCAATAAAATACTCTGATCGGGTTGGATAGCCGTCTTTTGGAAGTCCGCCTAAAAATGCATCAATTGTCAAAGCCTTGACTTTGTCCGGTTTATCCATAATTCCGTCGTCATATTTTTTAAGTAACTCCCGCATAATCCTGTACCAAATTGGAGAAGCTCCGGTAGCTCCAGAGGCAATTTTTGGATTCATTTTGCTATTATCATTATTACCGACCCAAACGCCAACAGTAATTGATTTGGTGTAACCGACTGTCCAGTTATCACGTTTATCATCAGTTGTTCCGGTTTTGGCAGCTACGGTTTTCCCGGGAACGTTAAGATACGAATTTGGGCCAAATTCATCCAGCCGGGCATTATTATCTGACAAAATATGAGAAAGCAAAAAGGAAACTTCAGAAGAAAATACTCTTTTTTCTTGGATTCGAACCTTTTTGAAAATATTTTTTCCTTTAAAATCGGAAATATCGGCAATTGAATTAATGTCATGTTTTAAACCACCGTTTGCCAGTACTGAGTAAGCAGAAGTAAGATTAAGCAAGGTAGTTTCGCCACCTCCCAAAGTTAAGGAAAGTCCAAAACGTTTTAAATTATCTGAATTTGGAGCAAAAGTTGGCATGCCAAGGTCATCTAATTTAGTTAGAAAATCGCGAAGACCGAGGACGGATAATAATTTTACAGCTGGAATGTTGATAGAATTTCCTAAAGCAAATCTAAGCTGAACCGGTCCTCGAAATTTACCGTCATAATTAACTGGAGAATAATCTTCCGCCCCTTGATCAGGGAAAGTAGTCTTGACATCCATAAATATTGTTGAGGGGTTATAACCCTTTTCAAAAGCTAAACCATAAGTAAAAGGTTTTAAAGCGCTCCCTGGTTGACGCAACCCTAGCTCAGCTACATTAAATTTTCCAAATTTCTCATCATTAAAATCATAAGAGCCGACCATAGCTAAAACTTCTCCAGTTTTAGAATCAAGGACTACAACGGCGGCATTAGTAGCGTTAAAATCTTTTAATTTGGCAATTTCTTCTTTGACAATTTTTTCGGCTGTCTGTTGTACTTCTAGAGACAAGGTAGTTTTAATCTTAACGCCTTTATCGATTATTTTTGAACCGTATTCCTGCTCTATCTGATCCTTGACAAAAAATACAAAATGAGGGGCTTCGATCAAAATTTTAGGCGCATTAAATTTTGTTATTTCAACTTTTTTTAGGGCAGTGTTTTCCTGATCCTTAGTTATATATCCGTCCTCGCGCATTCGACGTAAAACGCTTTTCGTTCGAGTTTTCCAGGCATCATTTTTGCCAATAAAAGGTGAGTAAAGACTGGGAGACTGGGGTAATCCAGCTAAAATTGCCGATTCAACTAAGTTCAAATCCTTAGCCGACTTGCCAAAATATGCTTTTGCCGCTGTTCCAACCCCCCAGTAAGTTCCACCATAAGGAGACTCGTTTAAATACATGAGCAGTATTTCATCTTTTTTATAGCGGCGCTCGACCTCAAAGGCCAATATCATTTCCTGAACTTTTCTGGTGATAGTCTGGCGATTAGTTAACAAAACATTTTTAATTAACTGTTGAGTGATGGTTGAGCCGCCTTGAAGACCACGACCTAAAAACATATTAAGAAAAGCCCGAATCATACCAGTTTGAGAAAAGCCACCATGTTTATAAAAATTTTTATCCTCTATTGCAATTGTTGCTTCTTTGAGTGTTTTTGGAATCTCTTCAAAGGTAACCGGAACGCGATTTTTATCCTTATACATGTCATAAAGAACTTTCCCATCTCGATCATAAAAGACTGTCGAATAACCTGTTTGTTGAGAAAGTTTAGAAGGCGAAGGAAGATCTTTTGCATACCAGGCAAAAAGTATAAAGATAATGATAAAACCAAAAATAACTGCTCCTGTTAGAAAAAATAGAAGTTTAGCAATCAGTTTTTCTTTATCATATTGTGAGCTGAATCGCAGACGGCGAGATAAATACATAAAGAGAGTATAACAAAAATCATTGTTTCATTGTTAAATTACTGTATGGTTGTCTGAGGTATTATTTACAGAATATCTATCGATAATTTAAGCATATCTTAACAATCTAAAATGATGATTTTGTAGGTTATAAGCGGTTGACAAAGTTTTTATTAACAAATAATCTATATTTATCGTTTTATTTCTCGATTGAAAATTTACCGTTATTAATAAAATAAATACTTCAATCGATTAAACGATTGAAGTATGGCACGAGTATCTAAATATAAATTGAGAGATGATGTTTTAGACAAGTTATTTGGATTATTTTTTGAAATTATTGGGAATCAAGATGATAGAAAGGAATTCAATGAAATCATAAACGGGGTATTTTCTTATAATGAAAGAATTGTATTTGCAAAAAGAATTGCGATCATATATTTACTTTTAAAAAATATTGATTTCCATAATATTTGTATGGCGCTGAATGTCTCATCTGCGACCGTTGCTAAATTTAAATTATTAATCGAAGATAAAAATGACGGACTTATAAAAGCCTTTGATAATATTATTATTAGGGATAAAACAAAAGAAATCATTGATGATTTTTTTAATACAATATTTGCACCTGGAAAATATGGAGTAAATTGGAAAATTGCATGGGAAAGAAAAAGAGAAAGTGAAAGAAAAAAACAGTTTGGAATCTAAAACACTTCAATCGATTAAACGATTGAAGTGTTTTTATATTCGTGTTGATTTTGATGTTATAGTTTATAATTATGAAAAGAATATGAAAATTTCAAAGAGTGTTTTTATTTTTTTGTTAATAATTTTTTTTTCTTCTATTAGTTTAAATTTTTCTACTTTATTTAAAAATCTTAATAGCTATTTTCTAAAGAAAACTAATCGTGTTGAAGTGGTTGTAAAAAAAGTTATTGATGGGGACACAGTTGACACGTCGGACGGCGAGAGACTGCGACTTTATGAGATTAATGCGCCTGAGTATCCCAAAGATTGCTTAGGGGTTGATGCCAAAACAAGGATGGAGAATTTGGTTCTAAATAAAAAAATTCAATATGAAAAATTTGGCAGAGATAGTTTCGGTAGAATTATAACTTACATATTTGTTGACAAACTACTAATTAACGAAGTGATGACTGAGGAAGGCTTGGCATATTTTATGAAAGGAAAAACTGTCACAGAAAATTCTTTGTTGATTGAGCAATCGCAAGACAAAGCAAAATTAGCGGCTAGGGGAGTCTGGTCAAGTTTTTGCCAGACAAAAAAAGAAGGCTGTATTATCAAAGGAAACTACCGACCAGCTGATAATACTCGCATTTACCACACACCCGATTGCTACAACTATGATAGAATAACTATCAAACCCGGGACAACTGACAGGTGGTTTTGTAATGAGGGTGAGGCAAAGAAAGCTGGATTCGTAAAATCAAAAGATTGTCCAAAGTAAATTTACTTCAATCGATTAAACGATTGAAGTATTAATAGTATATGGAAAGTAATAATGATTGTTTCCTCGATACTATTGATACTAATGTCATTTGCACCGATGTTTATGAGATAAAAGATTAAATCTTAAACGGTTAAAGGTTAAATAAACTGTTAAATATTAAACTATTAAAGAAAAAACATGTTTAAGGTTTTACGGTTTAAAAGTTTTTTTAACTGTTTAACCTGCCTGCCGGCAGGCAGGGTTTTAACTGTTTAATATTTCTTTAACCTTTAATATTTAATCTTTAACATTTAATATGTTATCTTCTCCTATTCAATCTCTTCCTTCTACCAGCTCAATTACAATAAAAAAATTAAAGAGACTTGGCATCAATACTTACTTCGACTTGCTTAATTATTTTCCTTCCCGTTATGAAGATTATTCGGTAATTTCAAAAATAGATAAAATCCAGGTTGGGGAAATTGTCACTATATCCGGAAAAATTATTGAAGCAAAAAATCAATATACTCGCTCAAGAATTACAATTCAAAAAGTTGTCATAACCGATGATACTGGAATAGTTGAAGTAAATTGGTTTAATCAGTCATACTTAATTAGAGTTTTAAAAATCGGAGAAACTATTTCTGTTGCAGGTTTGGTTAAGCTATTTGGTTCAAAATTAACTATAGAGCCCAAAGAATACGAAATTAACGACAAAAAAATTCACACGGGAAGATTAGTTCCTGTTTATTCGGAAAAAAAGGGTCTTTCAGCAAAGACGATTCGAGAGAAAATGTTTTTCGTTTTGAATTCTATCGTAGGGGACGACCCCCGTGTCGTCCCAGAATTTTTACCACCAAAAATAATTTCATTTAATAATTTAATCGATGATCAAACAGCCTATCAGCAAATTCACTTTCCTGATAATCTTGATATGGCTGATAAAGCCCGAGAAAGATTGGCTTTTGATGAACTGTTTAATTTACAACTAGCCAATAATTTGATTAAAAAAGAATGGAAGAAAGAACGGGTTGGAAATAAATTTCAATTATCAATTTTCAATTTTCAAATTAACCAATTTATCGCCAGTTTACCGTTTAAATTGACTGGGGATCAACAAAAAGCAATTGACGAAATTATAACTGATTTAGGTAATACCACCCCAATGAATCGATTTCTGCAAGGAGACGTGGGCTCTGGAAAAACCGTTGTTGCTACCATTGCTTGTTATCTTTCATTTCTTAACGGTTATCAATCAATCATCATGGCCCCGACCGAGATACTGGCGAATCAACACTTTTTAACAATCAAAGATCTTTTTTTAAAGCTGGACACCCTTAGGGTGGGTTTGATTACTGGGTCAAATAAAAATAAAAAAAACAATTACGATATTATAATTGGGACTCACGCATTATTGAGTCAAAAACTTAAATTTAAGAAAGTCGGCTTGGTTATTATTGATGAACAACATCGATTTGGAGTTAATCAACGAGCTCTTCTTAAAGAAAAAGCTTTGAATTCTCATTTATTGACAATGACGGCAACACCTATTCCTCGAACAGTTGCTCTGACTTTATATGGAGAACTTGATTTGAGTTACATAGAAGAAATGCCCATTGGACGCCAAGTTATAAAAACATTTTTGATTCCAAAAGAAAAAAGGGGGGATGGTTATCTATGGATTAAAAAACAAATCAAAGAAAATGCTGCACAGGTATTTATCGTTTGTCCTCTCATTGAAGAATCAACGTCCGAAACTTTAAAGTCTGTCAAAGCTGTTAAAATTGAATTCGAAAATATAAAAAAAATATTTAATAATGTAGAGACAAGGCATGCCTTGTCTCTACTACATGGACGAATGAAATCTACGGAAAAAAATCAAATAATGTCTGATTTCAAAAACAAAAAAATTGATATTCTTGTCAGTACCCCAGTTGTTGAGGTTGGAATAGATATTCCCGGCGCAACTATTATGATTATTGAAGGGGCAGAACGTTTTGGATTAGCCCAGTTACATCAGCTGCGAGGTAGAGTTGGACGCTCGGACAAACAATCTTATTGTTTACTTTTTTCTGAAAATCTCTCAGAAAAAACTATTAAACGACTTAATTTTTTTTGTAAAAATAATCTTGGTGTTAGACTTGCAGAATTTGATCTGAGTAATCGTGGAGCGGGAAATATATTTGGTACAGAACAACACGGATTTGTAAACCTAAAAATTGCCAATTTAGCCGACTTTGAATTAATTAGTAAAACCAAAAAAGCGGTTGAGTATTTTGTTGGGAAATATAAGATTGAAGAATGGGAGGAACTAAAAAAAGCAGTGGAGAAATATAAGGGAGAAAAAATATCGAGGGATTAAAAGGACTCTCTTAATAAAGACAGTCTTAATTAAGACTGTCTTTATTTAAACGAATTCGTCAAATTGTAAATCGGCGTAATTACAGACATGACCAAGAAGCCTACTCCTACGCCTAGAACGACCAATATTGCAGGTTCTATTAAGGTCGTCATTGTCTTCGTTGCCATTTCAGACTCCATCTCAAAATACTTAGAAAGCCGGAAAAGAGTATCATCTAAATTACCTGTCTGTTCTCCAACTTGGCTCATTTGAACCAAAATCGGAGGAAACATTTCTTCCTGCTCAAGCGCCGTACCCAAAGATAGTCCTTTTTCCACTTTATGACTTACTGTTAAAAAAGCTTGTTGATAAACGGAATTCTCAGTCGCGTCAACGACAATTGAAAGAGCTTCTAGAATTGAAATTCCAGAGGAAATTAAAATTGCTAAAGTGCGAGTCGATTCAACAAGCGCCGAAATTGAAACAATGTGTCCAAAAACCGGTAATTTTAAAATAAACTGATCAAAAGAGTTTTTGCCAGCTTTTGTTGCTAAATATTTTTTAGCAAAATATGAGGCCACAAATATCATCACTAACACTAATGGCCAGAATTTGGTTGAAAAGGATGAAACCGCAATTAAAATCTTGGTTGACGTTGGCAATTCAACATTGAAATCTTTATAAAGGCCCAATAATTTAGGTAAGACAAAGGTCACCATAATAAACATCACCGCAAACATTCCGATTATTACAATAACTGGATAAACCAAAGCCCCTTTTAGCTTGCTTTTAAATTCCCGTTCTTTTTCTAGGTTATCTGCTAGTCTTAAAAGAATTTCACCTAATTTACCCGACGCTTCACCAGACTTAACTAAAGAAATATAGAGTTTTGAAAAAATGTTTTTATAATCGAGTAAAGCAACAGAAAAAGAAGATCCGCCCTTAATTTTTGTGTCAATTTCTTCTATCATTTTTCGGAGTGGCAGTTTTGTTGTTTGTTTTTTTAGTATTTCCAGAGAGTCTATTAAAGTCAAACCC
>LBPR01000016.1:8305-19108 GCA_000990305.1 Candidatus Roizmanbacteria bacterium GW2011_GWC2_34_23
ATCTACCCGTTGAGTTAAAGTATTTAAAAAATTTAAATTTTTTTCCCCGACTTTTTCGACAGAAATAGGAAAATAATCATTTTTTTGCAAATAATCAACGACTGCTTCAGAACTAGCTGCCTCAATTTTTTTTATTATTGTTTTCCCGTCTTTTATGGCCTTGTATTGAAAGAACATCTTTTTAAATTTCTAATTTCTAATTATTCTAATTGACCTAAATAATTTCCAAATTCCAATTTCCCAATTGGTAATTGAGACTTGGTTATTTATTAGAAATTAGGTCAATTAGATTAATTAGGTTAATTTTTTTATTTAATTAGCCTTGCTATCTCCTTCGGTCTAATTGCATAAGAATAGGCTGTTTCTTTTGAAATTATTCCCGCCCGATAAAGGTTGAGAAGATTTTTTTCCAATAATAATGAGGCAATAAGAAAAGTTTTACCTTCTCGTATGCTATTTGAAATAGCAGAATTATTAATTAGAATTTCTACTGCAGGAATCCTGTCTATTGAATTTTGCTTAGGTATTAACCTTTGAGTTATAACCATTTTTAAAACAACCGCTAATTGATTTTTTATTTGATTTTGTTGATGAGGTGGGAACGCATCAATAACTCTATCAATTGATTCTGGGGCAGAATTCGTATGCAGCGTTGAAAAAACTAAATGACCTGTTTCCGCTGCAGTTAATGTTAAAGAAATTGTTTCAAAATCGCGCATTTCACCAACCAATATTACGTCCGGATCCTCACGTAGCGCCGACTTCAAAGCTACTGTCCAGGAATGAGTATCCTGATGAAGCTCTCTTTGGGAAATTATTGATTTATATTTTGGGTAAACATATTCAATTGGGTCCTCAATAGTAATAATGTGTTTAGCATATTTTTGATTAATTTCATTGACGAGGGATGCCAAAGTAGTTGATTTTCCCTCACCGGTTGGGCCCGTCAGTAATACTAATCCTTGACGCAAGTCCGTACATTGATGTAATAGAGCAGGAAGAGATAGTTCTTCTAAGGTACTTATTCTTGCTTGAATATACCGAAAACTTCCACAAAGAAAATTTTGCGCATAATAAAGATTCACTCTAAAACGGGCGTCTGCTAGTTTATAGGCTAAATCTATTTCTCGATTTGCCATTAAAATTTCTTTTTGCTCTTGATTCAAGATAGAAATTAGCATTTTTTCAAGATTTTCCGGTGTTACAATTTCTAGAGTTGTTAATTGAAATATTTCTCCATTCACTCTTATAGTTGGAAAGTAACTTGGCACCATATGAAGGTCTGAAGCTTTTTTATCAATTGTTAGTTGTAGCAATTTAGATAAATCCATATCTTAAAATTTCTAATTTCTAATTACCTAATTTCTAAAAAAATCGCAATAACCATTTGGATCATTGGTAATTATTTAGATCAATTAGACCAATTAGGTAATTAGGTTAATTTTTAATTATCATGTTTCGGCTACTCGTAATACTTCCTCCATCGTTGTCACTCCATCAAGAACTTTTAAGTACCCATCTTCTATCATTTTAACAAATCCTTCTTTCTTCGCCGTTTTTTCAATTACCTCAGCCGGATCCTGATGTATTATATGCTGATTAATAGCCGTTGTAACTTTAAGAATTTCAAAAATCGCAATTCTGCCTAGATATCCGGTTTGATTACATTCCTGGCAACCTTTTCCTTTACTTAATAATACTGGAGTTGATTCAAATTTTTTGGGAAAAAGCGGTCCCAAAACTGATTTAATATTAGCCGTTACTTCGGCCGATGCAGGGTAGGAAGCTTTACAATAAGGACAAATTTTTCGAGAAATTCTTTGACCTAAAATTGCGGTTAGAACAGACGCAATTAAAAAAGATTCTGCGCCTAAATCAATTAAACGGGGAATGGCAGTTGCGGCATCGTTAGTGTGCAAAGTCGAAAAAACTAAATGACCGGTTAAGGCTGCTTGAATTGCCAGTTGAGTCGTTTCCTTATCTCGAACCTCTCCTACCAGTATAATATTTGGGTCCTGGCGTAAAAACGCTCTTAGGCCGGTTGCAAATGTCAAACCAGCCTGAACGTTAATCTGAACTTGGTTAATACCGGCAATCTGATATTCGACCGGGTCTTCCAACGTCACAATATTAACCGTAGGTTTATTTAATCTAGATAAAATTGAATAGAGGGTGGTCGTCTTACCGCTTCCAGTCGGCCCTGTAATCAAAATTATTCCATAAGGTTTGGCAATTGCTTCTTCTAATTCTTTTAACTGTGGTCCACCAAAACCTAAATCGGAAAGAGAGGGGATACCGCCGGTTTTTTTGAGTAGTCGCATAACGACTTTTTCTCCAAAAACAGTTGGTAAGGTTGAGACACGAAGATCTACCTCATCTTTTACAGACTTATAGGTAAAACGACCATCCTGGGGAATCCTTTTTTCATCTATTTTCATTTCCCCTAAAATTTTTATACGGGATATTAGAGCTTCATGAATCGTTCTAGGTAAAGATAATTTTTCTTGAAGAATACCATCTATTCGATAACGGACTTTGGTTCTGGTTTCTTCTGGCTCAATATGAATATCTGAAGCACGCCCTTTAACGGAAAATTCTAGGATTGTGGAGACGATTTTTGCAATCGGAGCCTGCTGTAATTGAACATTGCTATTGTTAATTTCTTTATGAAGGTCAGGTGAATATTCTTTTAGCGCATCACGTACTTCTGGAGATAAGCCTTGACTAAAAGAAAGATCGATCATCTTAATAATTTGTTCTTTATCCGCTAAAGATAAAATTATTTTTTTACCGGTTTTTTTTTCTAGAAAATCAATAATTGAACGATCAAACGGATCTTCAGTTGCAATAGAAATAGTCGCATTTATTGAGTCAAATAGATAAGGAATAATTTTATAGCGGCGGGAAATAGATTCAGATACTAAGCCAACTGCCTCAGAATCAATTGGTGTTTTTTCCAAATCAACATAGGTAATTTTTTCGATCTCGGCCTGCGCTTTTACAATTTCAATTCTTTGAAGATTGGTGTACTTATATAAATAATCAATAATGGAAACATCTTTTTGTAAACTGGCAACTTCGTACTGATTAGCTTCAGCTTCTGTAATTTGTTTATTTTTTACTAATTGACCTAGTAATAATTTCGGAGAAACGTTCATAATTTAAATATATAATAATTCATCGATCAAATACAAATACAATTTCATTGTTTCATTGCTTCATTGCTCGATTGTTGTTTTTAACAATGTAACAATTGAACAATAGAACAATCGTATATAATGTTTATATATGATTCCTTTATTAATTCTTTCAAAAGAAACAAAACTAATTAATAAATATATTACTGATCTTAAAGTAGGTTCTCTCTTCCTCGAAATTATCCCTTCAACAAAAGAATATTCTATCGAAGATATCAAAAATCTAAAAAAAGAAGCGAAGATATTTAATCCAAAAGTTAGAATCTATTTTCTTGAAAATTTTCATCTTTCATCAATCCCGGCACAAAATTCTTTCTTGAAACTTCTTGAAGAACCTCCTTCCAATGTTCAATTTGTGTTGACAACAGATAATAAAAACAATTTATTACCTACGATTATTTCTAGGGTAAAGATTATTAAATTAGAAGAAAGAAAAATAAAAAATGTTAATAAATTTGTTTTTGATGAAACGAAAATACCATTAATCCAATTCAAAATCACAGACAAAGAATCGGCAAAAAAAATTCTTATTCAATTAATTTCGTTTTTTCACGGAAGATTAGACTCTGATAAAAAAGCTACATTAATTCTTAAAGAAATTTTGAAATTAAATAAGCTTTTAGATAGCAATAATCTTAACCCGCAATTAACAGTTGATCAGGGATTGATTTTTATTTGGAAAACATATACTATAAAATAAATTGACCTAATTAACCTAATTGATCTAATTTCTAAAAAATAACCAAGTCTCAATTACCAATTGGGAAATTGAAGTTTAGAAATTGAGGCTTGATTAGGTCAATTAGAATAATTAGTAATTAGAAATTATGCAAAAATCGTTTACATTAATAGAACTCCTCGTCGTCATCGCCATCATCGGTAGTCTTTCGGCTTTATTTTTGCCAAATTTTATGGCGGCACGTGAGAGGGCTCGCGACTCGCAAAGAAAATCAGATTTAAGACAGATCCAAAAAGCCTTTGAACTTTATAAACAAGACCAAACGCCAACAGCTATTCCTCTATCTTTGCCAACTATTAACGTTTGTTGGTCAAGTGGCGCAGATTGTGCTGGTAATGTTTATATGAACAAGTTTCCTGGAGATCCAAATCGAACACCAAATAATTATTATTATATTAACAATGGAAATTTAACCTATACTTTATGTGCATGTTTAGAGAATAAAGCCGATCCAGATGGAACAACTGCTAATTGTGCTGCCAGCTATACATGTAGCAGTACAAAAAGCTATGTAGTAACACAACCGTAGGATTATAAATTGACCTAATTAACCTAATTGATCTAATTTCTAAAAAATAACCAAGTCTCAATTACCAATTGGGAAATTGAAGTTTAGAAATTGGTGCTTTATTAGGTCAATTAGAATAATTAGAAATTAGAAATTTTTAAATATGATTAAAAAAGGCTTTACTCTCCTTGAGATGCTCGTCGTCATCGGAATTATTGCTATATTAGTTAGCATGGGATTTGCTTCATATTCGACTGTCCAAAAAAAAGCCCGCGATGCGAAAAGACAGGGGGATTTGAAGGCAGCTCAACAGGTAATGGAACAGTGTTATTCGGTTAACAGTTTTGCGTACCCAACTATTTCTGGTAGTCCGGGTACAATTACGGCAACCTGTCCCGCACCAAACACTAGTATCACTTTTACTTTGACTGATCCACTTAACACTGGCACATATCAGTACACTGTTTCAACAACCACAACAACAGCCTATACCATTACCGCTGACACAGAAACATCAACGACAGATTTCTCAGTTAGTAATCAACAATAAATAAGTTTATAAAGTTATAAAGTTTATAAAGTTCATAAAGTGAAAAAAGGCTTTACTCTCGTTGAAATCCTGGTCGTTGTTACCATCATAGTTCTTAT
The DNA here is from genome assembly GCA_000990305.1 of Candidatus Roizmanbacteria bacterium GW2011_GWC2_34_23. Taxonomy (GTDB): domain Bacteria; phylum Patescibacteriota; class Microgenomatia; order UBA1406; family GWC2-37-13; genus GWC2-37-13. The sequence continues at coordinate 13,398 of LBPR01000016.1, forward strand.
GACGTCTGCGGCTATAGTCACTTATACGGTTTTTCTAAAACAGTCACGCGATGCAAAAAGAAAAGCTGATCTTTCTCAATTAAGTGCCGCTTTAGAAATGTATCGTTCAAATAATGATACTTACCCTACAACTGGCTTATCTCAATTAACAGCCCCAACCATTTATATACAATCCGTCCCAACTGACCCAAAAAACCCAACTTATATTTATTACTACAATAGCAGTACTGGTTCTGATTATACTTTAGCTACTCACTTAGAATCGGTGGCAACAACTTGCCAATCTCTCACCACACAATGCACGAGTAACTGTACTTATTGCTTAGGCCCTTATGGACAAAAGTAAAGGATTCACCTTAATCGAATTAATTGTTGTCATGGGAATTTTATCAATATTTAGCGGGATTTTTTTAGCTCGATATAATGAAAATGCCAGTCAATTAAAATTAAAAAATGAGGCGAAAAAATTAATAGATGTTCTTGAGTTAGCAAAAAAAAAGGCATTAACGGCTGATTTATTTGATAAAAACTGTACCGATTTTACTGGCTATCGAGTAATAATTTCTTCAGGCTCCTACTCATTATCATTTGGTTGTGCTTCGGTCTATTCCGTTGTTCAAAACTATAATTTATTGACCAATATAACTGCAACTGTAGGAACGGGTAATTATAATTTTTCACCACTTATGATTAATCCAAATTTTATCAGCAATACGATTAGATTAAAAAATTCCGCGATTAATAAGTGTGTAAATATTTCTATTTCACCAATTGGAATAGTTGAGTTGAACGAAACGCTTGTTTCTTGTTAAAATAATCAAATTATTTATGAAAAAAGCACTTGCCCTGAGCGAACGAAGTGAGTCGAACGGGTTTACCCTTACCGAAGTGTTAGTTTTCGTTACTATTCTTTCTTTATTTTTCATTTCGGCTGTGACAATAACAACCTTTAGTTTAAGAAATTTAAAAGTTCAGGAACATAAAATTTTAGCTACTCGTTACGCTGAAGAAGGTATTGAATGGGTAAAACAAGAAAAAGAAGATGACTGGCAAGTGTTCACTACTCACACGGGAACTAATTATTGCCTGAATACTCTAAGTTGGACAAGTGGTTTATGTAGCACATATTCATTAGGCACACCCGCCTTTTTAAAAAGAGATCTGTTAATAACAAATAGCGGTAGTCCAGTTAATAGAGTTACGACTAATTTAACGGTTAGTTGGCTTGAAAATGGTATAGAACAAAAAGTTGTTTTAAAATCAGTTTATAATTTATGGGAATAAATATTAAAAAGGGTTTCACCTTAATTGAGACAATTGTGGTCGTCGCTGTCATTGGTTTGACTTTGCCGGTGATATTTGCAATTTTTTTTGTTTTACTTCAGCAACAAACAAAAATTTATCGTTTAAATACTGTTAAAAAAGAGGGGGATTATGTAATTAATCTTATCGAGAATACCATAAGGGATGAAGCTGTTACGATTTTAAGTAGCAATTCGCCAATCCCACCCGACGCAACAAATTTAAAATGTGCTAACGATTCAACCAGTTATTCTTCAACGTCTAGTCTTTACTTTTTAAATGGTGAAGGATCGTGGTTTGGTTATTTAGTAAGCGGTAATACAATTGCTTCTTCTTCAGCAAGTTTAGCCTCAATTAATTTAACCTCGTCAAAGACTCGGATAAGCAGTTTTTCTATCTCCTGTTCAAGAAAATATCTTTATTCACAACCATCGGTTTCTATAAGTTTTAATATCAAATATTGCAATGATGTTGCCTGCAGCCAAACCCGTCCTGAAGAAATTGCCTCGCTTTTTTATCAAACAAGAATTAAATTGAGAAATCAATAAAGTATCTATCGTCATTTTTTTACTGTCTCTACACCCCGTTTCCGTATTTTTGTAGGTTATAAGCGACTGACAAGCAATTTGTTATATGGTTATATTGTTATATGCTTGGAAAGCAATACTTGAAATTGGAGGATTTGAATTCATATATTATTTCTTCTAATTTATCAGATTATATTTGGAAATTGGTTGTTGAGTGGAAATGGTTCGAGAAGCGAACTTTAGGGGCTCAATTGACAGATGCAACTGATTCTATTGCTGCAAATATTGCTGAAGGGTTTGGCAGGTATCATAAAAAGGATAAAATAAAATTTTATTACAACGCACGAGCCTCAGCATACGAATCTGCCCATTGGATTAAAAAAGCATCAATCAGACAGTTAATAACTCAAAAGGACTTTGACTATACTATAAATGAACTTAGAAAACTACCAAAAGAGATCAATCACCTTATAAACTTTACCCAAACAAAATTATCCATATGACAATATGTCAATATAGCAATGTGTGTTTTTTTCCCTTGAAAATCTATCTTAATCAGCGTAGTCTTGAGGTATGGAACCTGTTTCAGACAATTCGAATATTATTAATTCAATTTTAAGGATTACATTCGCGATCCTCTCCCTCGTCCTGATCGCCGAGCTCACCTACTTCTTCTACATCGTTCCAAATAAAAAAATCGTCACCAACATTGCCCCAACCATGGTTTTGATTTATGATAGAGTTTAAGTAAAGCCATTGATTTTGAATTTATGTTATAATTAGACGTTAATATGAAATCATATAATTATCCTGTCACAATCAAAATTCTTTACGAAAAAGAGGCGAAAGAAGCCCCTTATATTGCCTATATTCCCGAGTTTGATGTTTCTTCTTGTGGCAAGACTGAAGAAATTGCGGTAAAAAATGTAAGACAGGCTCTTGAAATTACCATCGAAGAAGTAAAAAGAAAAGGTAATCTTGAGGAGTTCTTACAAGAATCAGGAATATCAGTAAAAAAATCTCTTTTTTCATTTCCTAAAATTATTATTCAACCTTTCCCTTTTTATCTATAAAGTGAAAATCACTCCAGTTCACTATAAAAAATTGTGTTTTGTTTTTCAAAAATTAGGATGGAGTTTTGTTAGGCAAAAAGGTGATCACTTGATTTACGAAAAACAAGGATTTATAAGACCGGTTGTCATACCGATGTATAAAACTATTCCTGTTTTTATTATCAAAAATAATCTTCGAACTGCCAAAATTTCCCGAGAAGAATATTTACTAATGCTTAAATCTTAAATTTAGGGACACTCTTTATAAAGACAGTCTTAAATAAGACTGTCTTTGTTTAGCCCTTGAAAATCTATCTTAATCAGCGTAATCTTAAGATATGGAACCTGTTTCAGACAATTCGAATATTATTAATTCAATTTTAAGGATTACATTCGCGATCCTTTTCCTCGTCCTGATCGCCGAGCTCACCTACTTCTTCTACATCGTTCCAAACAAAAAGATCACCACCACCATTGCCCCAACCCTCACCCCAACCCCCGCCCCTCTAATCCCAACCAAATCTCCCACTCCCATTTCCCTCACCCCATCTCCCACAAAACAAGAATTTCAGGGGAAGATAATTAAAATTAAGGTAGATGAAACAGAGACTCTCCCTGGAGGCTATAAGCCAGTACTACGTTTAAGTATTGAAAAGGAACTTGAAGAAAATAAAAAGATGCAAATATTTAATTTTGCTTTTAGTAAAGAAGACATTGATAGAATAACAATAATGGATCTTACTGGAAAATCTATTTCTTATAAGGATCTAGAAATCGGACAAAATATCAAAATAAGCTTTACCCCAAATGATATAAAAGAAAATAATTTGCCAAACTTTAAGATAACTATTCTAAAGTAGAATTTAATAATAAGTAAATTGCATTTAAATTTGACAAAAAAAATATAGTATGTTATTATAGGGTTAAATATGGCTCATCTAGAAGTCGTCAAAAAAAAAGGGAATTTTAAAATAGATCGATTTCAAATACGAAAATATGAGTCAGGTAACGTTATAAGTGTACTTAATTTGATTGCTGTGCCCGTTGTTACTATGACACTTATACTACAGAATGTGATAAATAATTTTAATCATACAGATTCCGAAGTAAGAGCAACCCCAGCTGCTGTCATTGCGACGGCATGCATAGCTATTGATGGGAGTAAAGGTCCATTTACTTTTCAACAGGCAACTCAACGAGGAGTAGTAGGGACTAACCATATGCCTAAAAAAGGCGAATTAGGTTACATTAATAGTATGTCTATTACTTATCCGTCAGAGGTTCAAACGGGAGACATGAATAGTTGGGTTAAAATGAGTCAAGGTTTAGAAAGAACTGGAGAGATAGAAGGTTATACTAGAATACAAAATATTGATGGATCATATAGTTATTATTGTGATTAATTAACTTCTTAAAGTAAGTATTTACTTTTCTTAATTCTTACTGCTATAATTATTTAGTGAAAATTCATAGATTTTTTAGATTATTTCTTTATTTTTTTATATTATCTTTATTTTTCTTAGTTTTTATTAAAAATTCGCATGCTGAGAATGATTTATGTTCACAACTTTACTGTTCAGCCGGTACATATTGTCAGTGTATTGGAGTTATTTATGGCAATGGGGTTGATGCCTGCACTTATGGTCAATCCAGCGATTGCGACTGTTCTTGTAATAGTTCCGCCTCCTCCTTCCTCCCCGGAACCCTTGTTAAGACTACAACAGGAGAGAGAAAGATAGAGGATATTAGGGTTGGGGATGAAGTCCTCTCTTTTAAAGATGAGAAAATCGCTTACTCCAAAGTCGTCAGGATTTTTAAGTATCCCAAACCGTACCACTACACACTTGAGGCAGGGGAATATATGGTTAAGGTGACATACAACCATCCCTTCTATATTGGCTCCAATCAATTCAAGATCGTTGAAGACCTTAAAATAGGCGATACTGTATATGTCCTGGAGAACGGTCAGTTGACGGCAAAGGAGATAACCCAAAAAACAAGAGTTGAGGAAGAATCATACGTCTACAACCTGACCGTTGATAATACCAACACCTACTTTGCTAATGACTTTGCCGTACATAATAAGTGGGCTCCGCCTAACCCAATGGGAGGTGAAAACTGTGCGCCAAATTATACACCTAATTATTCTCAAGTGACTCGAACTTTTTGTACATCAGACTATAAAGATACGGATATCGTTGAAGGAAATGCACGAAAGATAACGGGGTGTTGTGATAATACACATGAAGATGAAGAGGGCAATGAAGTGTGTAATCATCATAATTATCAATGGACTGATTATGCCTGTGTGCCAATAGCTACCCCAACTCCCACCCCCTGGATAAGAGTCGTTGTTAAAAACCCTACCGGTACAGCTGTTAATTCAAAGCAAATCTGCGGGGTTGACTGTTCAGGATCAGTTTGTACTAAAAAAGGAGCGGCTTATTGTTCTGCCAATGATAATGATTTTACTTTCTCCAAATTTAACAGTGTTAATAACCGTTTAGGGGGGAGGATTGCATTGGCTGATCAATTAAACAGAGCATTTATCGTCGTCGGCGTCACCCCATCCGTTGCCGGTTTTGCTGAAAATACCTGTAATAATATTGGCGGCTACTGTTATGTCTGGGCGGAGAATAGTTGGTCAACCGGAGGACGGACCGTTAATTTTATCGTTGCAACCCCAACTCCAACTCCTACTTCCACTCCAACCCCAACTCCAACCCCAACTCCAACTCCAACAACTGCCCCCTTACCATGGATCAAGATCAAAGACAGTTCTTTTATCTCAGGTAATAATCTAAACAACAGGATTCCCGTCCTTCCGGTT
>LBPR01000017.1 GCA_000990305.1 Candidatus Roizmanbacteria bacterium GW2011_GWC2_34_23
GTTTTACAAGCGCAAAAACTATTAAAAACAAAGGGGACAGATTCTGCTTTTATTCATTTTAATCATATCTATCCCTTGGATAAAGAAAAAATTACTGAACTATTAAACCAAAACAAAAAATATATTTTGATAGAAAATAATTCCTGGGGGCAGTTTGGAAAATTATTAACGATGGAGACGGGAATTGAAATAAAAAATAAAATATTGAGATATGATGGCAGGCCGATGACGGCAGAGCAAATAATTAGCAAGTTTTAAAGTAGGGGTCGGGTAACCCGACCCTTACATAAAAATTATATGAGTACAAGCACAATACAAGACTTTTCCGGTTACAATCCGACCTGGTGTCCGGGTTGTGGAGATTGGGGAATTGGAGTTGCTATCAAACAAGCCTTAATTCAATTAGGCTTGAGTCCTTCATCTGTGGCAGCCGTTTTTGGTATCGGGTGCTCCGGAAATATGAATGATTTTTTAAACGCTTATGCGATTCATTCACTTCATGGCCGTGCACTTCCAAATGCAATAGGCATAAAACTAGCTAATCATAGAATACCTGTAATCGCAATCGTCGGAGACGGTGATTGTTATGGTGAAGGTGGTAATCATTTGATTCATGCTTGCCGAGGCAATCATGATATAACGGTTATCGTCCACGATAATGGTGTTTATGGCTTAACAACAGGTCAATCAGCTCCCACCGCCCAGAAAGGATTTAAGTCGAAATCAACTCCAACCGGCATATTGGAAACCCCGATTAATCCTTTAGCTTTAAGCATTACATCAGGTGCGACTTTTGTGGCTCAAAGTTTTGCTGGTGATGCTCTCCATTCAATCGCAATGATAAAGGCAGGGATAGAACATAAAGGCTTTTCAATTATTAATATTTTACAACCGTGTGTGACTTTTAATAAAATTAATACTTATCAATATTATCTTCAGAGAGTTTATAAACTTGATGAAAATTATAAAAAAGATGATTTTAAAACAGCTGTGCAAAAAAGCCTGGAGATTAATGAAGAAAAATTTCCTCTGGGTATTATTTATCAGGTAGAAAAGCCGTCCTACACCGATCAACTACCGCAACTTAGAGAAGGCACTTTAGTCGATAAAAAAAGATTTACCGATTTTGATAAAATAACAAAATTATTTATTTAGACAGTCCAAGTTAGTTGTACGATTATATAAGTTTAGAGTGTGACAGTAATCTATAATACTATAGGTTTGTCACTAAAAAAAGGGTCTTGACAGTTAGCAATTACTTTGTTATACTGCTAAAACATATGGCATTTTTAGTTAGAGCGTTAGAACAATCCGTTTACCCAGTAGCTCCGGTGCGTGATGGAATAGTTTTCCCAGGCACAGAAAATGTCTTGGTTTTTGGAAGAGCTAAAAGCGTGGCTGCGATTAATGAAGCGCTTCAACGAGATAGAAAAGTGGTTCTTTTAACACAAAAAAATCCGGGGGCCGATGATCCTAAAAGTGATGAGCTTTATCAGGTTGGAGTATTGGTAACTATCGATAAAACCGTTCCGGGAGATAAGGGCGAGATAAATGCTTTAATCAAAGGAATTGAAATAGTCAAAGTACTATCTTTTACCAAACAAGACAGTTGGTTTGAAGCAAAAGTTGAAGTAATAAAGGAAACAGTCATTGAAGATGACGAAGTCAAAGCCATAATTAGATACATCTCAACTCAAATAAAAAAAGCCATTAATTTAGGGAAGACGGTTGACTTCGTATTTTTAATGAATATTTTAAACACGGATAATCCGATAAATTTTGCCCATCAGATAGCGGTCGTTTTGGATTTAAAACCTCAAGAAAGACAGATGCTACTTGAGGAAATGGATTTAAAAACAAAGTTAAAAAAAGAGGTAGATTTTGTTAATCGGGAAATTAAAGTCCTTGAAATAGAATTCAGCCTAACTTCAAAAACCCAGAAAAAATTTGATAAAGGAATGAAAGAGTCAATACTCCGAGAAAAGATGAAAACGATTGAAGAGGAATTGGGTGAGAAAGGGGAAGATAAAGATACGGCCGAATACCGGGAAAAGATAAAAAAAGCAAAAATGCCAAAAGATGTTGAAGAGAAAGCCGAAAAAGAATTAAAACGTTTGAAACAGATGTCTCAATTTAATCCCGAAGCGTCTTATGTTCGTACTTACTTGGATTGGTTAGTTGACTTGCCTTGGTCGGTTGAGTCAGCCAACAATATTGAAATAAAGGCGGCTCAGAAAATTTTAGATGATGACCATTATGGCTTGAAAAAAATTAAAGAAAGAATCCTTGAATATTTAGCGGTCATTGAGATGAGAAAAATCAAAGAGAAGTCTGGAAAAATTAAGGGTCGTCAACCAACGATTTTGTGTTTCGTAGGGCCGCCTGGAGTTGGAAAAACATCGTTGGGTAAATCTATTGCTCGATCACTTGGTCGAAAATTCGTCAAAATGTCGTTAGGCGGAATTCGTGATGAAGCAGAGATTCGTGGACATAGACGAACTTATGTTGGAGCTTTACCAGGAAGAATGATTCAAGGAATAAAACAAGCCGGTACAAAAAATCCGGTTTTTATGCTGGATGAAATTGATAAAATAGGGAAAGATTACCGCGGCGATCCATCATCGGCTTTACTTGAAGCTCTTGATCCGGAACAAAACCATGATTTTTCCGACCATTATTTAGAAGTACCTTTTGATCTGTCCGATGTTTTCTTTATCACAACCGCCAATATCTTAGATACTATTCCTGACGCATTGCAAGATCGATTAGAAGTGATTCATTTTCCAGGATACACAGAAGATGAAAAATTTAACATCGCCAAAACCCATTTGATTCAAAAACAATTGGACGCGAGCAGTTTAAATGATAAAGAAGGCTCAATTACCGATTCTGCCGTTAAAACAATTATCAGAAGATACACTCGCGAAGCCGGAGTTCGTGATCTGGAACGCCAGATTTCAACAATTTTTAGAAAGTTAACCCGCGAGATTATTGAAAAGAAAGTTAAGAATAAAATAATTGGTCAAACCGATATTTCAAAATATCTCGGACCGTTCAAATTTTCGTCATCGATGATTGAAGCAAAAGATACGGTTGGAATTACGACCGGACTGGCTTGGACTCAAGCTGGCGGGGACATTCTATTTATTGAAGTCGCCATCATGCCGGGCAAAGGCGGACTAACATTGACAGGGCATTTAGGTGACGTTATGAAAGAATCTTGTCAGGCAGCTTTGTCATATATTCGACCTCGCTGGAAACAGTTTGGGCTTAAAGAAGATTTTTACCATAAAATAGATATTCATGTCCACGTTCCTGAAGGCGCAGTTCCAAAAGATGGTCCATCAGCAGGATTGGCAATTGCAACAGCGATGATCTCAGCTCTAACAAAAACACCAACCATCAGAACGGTTGCCATGACGGGAGAAATAACATTGCGGGGACGAGCATTGGAAATCGGTGGAATTAAGGAAAAAATAATTGCCGCCCATCGGGCCGGGATAAAAACAGTCATCATTCCGAAAGATAACAAAAAAGATCTTGAAGACATTCCTCAAAACGTTCTTAAAGATCTAAAATTCCACTACGTCGACCACGTTGATCAAGTTTTGAAAGTGGCGCTGAAGGGGAAAAATTAATAAATATTACCCTCTTAATTTTAGGTAGATTTCACGTAACGAGTAAACAGCATTATATATTTTATAAAGCGTTGGGTTAACGACTAAGTCATAACTCCCAACAAACTCCGTAAATTTAGTGGCGTAGCCTTCTTTAAATCTCGTAAATCCAGACCATGGATCGGTTGGATCATAATTTGGCTCGAGCGATCCCCACATGTCAAATTTTATGGCGCCAAGTTTTTTTCCGAGTTTAATTGCCTCCCACATCAACAAGTTTGAAGCCATTAAATTCCTGTGTAATTCTGAAGTGCCTCCATAGACATAATAAATCAGACCGTCCAAATACCAAAGCTGATACGCGGCTAAAGGAATATTGTTGTAATAGGCGATTAGAATGTGGGAAATTTTGTTTTTTAAATTATCCCAGACAGTTTTGTGATATTGATAATCATGTCCAAAGTACTTCTGCCTTCTGGTGGTTTCAAAATAAAGCTTGGCGAACTTCTCAAAGCCGACGTCGTTTGACTCTTCGCAGACGGTCACGCCTTTTTTCTCAGCCAAGCGGATGTTATAGCGAGTCTTTGAATGAAATGATTTGAGGAGGTCGTCTTCTGATTTAGTTAGATCAAGGGTTTGGGTCCAAGTAGGAAAAAGCGGGTGTTTAGATTTTACTAAATTGTTCAATTGTTTCATTGTTTCATTGTTGGATGACTTTAAAACATCTGGTTCGATTTTGAAGAATATAATTTTATTTTTCTTACCATAATCATAAAGAAAATCAAAAACTTCTTTTGTTGGAAAAACAGAACGGGGGAGATAGCCGATTTTGTAATTTGTTTTTGGAATTTTATGAAACGTTAATTGATATACGTTTTGTAGAGACAAGGCATGCCTTGTCTCTACATTAAATTCACCAATCCGTAACACATCGACCCCAGTTTTTTTGCGAGCCTCACCCCACTCCCAGGTTTGAAGAGGGTGAAGGGCCAGTTTGTTGTATTCCGATGATGAAAAATCGTCAGCTATTATTTTGATCATACTTTATATAGGGTCTGACCCTAACGTAGGGTCAGACCCTGTGACTGACCCTGTGATAACGTCTAACGTTGCTTTTGCACATTTTTCCCAGGAAAAATCTTTAATCCGTTGTCTACCCTTTGAAATCAATTCTTTTCTAAGTTTATCATCATCCTGAAAAGTGTTTAATTTTTCCAATAAGTCATCAGAATTTATTGGGTCAAAATATAAACTGGCGTCTCCACCGATTTCCGGTAAACTCGAACTCATTGAAACTATTGTAGGACAATCATAGCCCATCGCTTCAAGGACAGGAATTCCAAATCCCTCATACAAAGACGGCAGAACGAAACAAAAAGCATTTTTATAATACCAAATCAACTCTTCGTCCGTTACATGACCAGTAAAGATAGTTTTTTTATCCAAATTCATCATCTTTATTTTTTCAAAAATACTTTCGTATAACCAGCCTTTTTTTCCAACAATAATCAGTTTAAAATCTTTATTTATTTGAGAAAATTTATCAAAGGCATCAATTAAAACCTCTAAATTTTTTCTTGGCTGTATTGTACCAACGAATAATATAAAATTTTTAATTTTAAATTTTAAATTTTTATTCAAATTTGAATTTTTAATTTCTAAATTTTTAAATAATTTTTCATAACCGTTGTAGACGACAGTTACCTTATTTTCATTGACATCATAATTTTTTATAATATCTTTTTTTGTAGTCTTTGACACTGCTATTATTCGAGATGCTTTTTTAATCGAGAAATTTGTCCAATTTTTTAACTGCCATAAATCTTTTTTGATAAAATCTTCTGGAAAATAAAGATATGCCAAATCGTGAATAGTTACTACTTGAGGTACAGGACAAAAACGAGGAAGATAGTGAGCGGGAGAAAAATAGACATCAATATTTTTGTGAAAAAATAAATAGAGGGGCAAATAAATTTGAGACCACAAAAATTTCCCTTTTATAATTTCGTATTTAAAGTATTTATTTTCTTTTGGCAGATCTGACAGGGGAAAATTTTTAAGATAAATAACAAATTGGACTTCTTGGGACGCGACTTTACAAAAATATTTAAGAATATTTAAAGCATAAACAGACACGCCAACTTTTTTTTCTACATTTGCCTCGTTACCATCTACTCCTATTTTTATCATTGAATTTTTTTTAAATTTTTATAAACCGACTCAAGTTCTTTGGCGGTTTGACTCCATTGATATTTTTCTTTAATAAGTTCATAAGCATTATTTCTTATTTTTTCATACGAATTTTTATTTGCTAGTAATTGTTTTATTTTTGTGACGAATTCTTGTTGATTATTAGCAATAACAACATTTATATTATTAGTAACTTCCAGGCCCTCTATACCGGTAACGGAAGAAATTACCGGCATTCCCGATCCCATTGCGGCCAGAATTTTTAGTCTGGTTCCACCAGGCCCAAATATTGGGGCTATAAATAATGTATTCTCCCTGAATAATTCTTTTACTTTGTTAATATTATCAGGCTCAATATTTATTATGTTAATATTCTTATCTATTAAACTTCCTAATTTCTTAGCGTTTTGTCCTGCGATCACAATTTTCACATTAGATAATTCTTTAATGAGCTGAGGATATATTTTATTAATAATAAATTTAGCTGCTTCAACATTTTGCAGCCAGAAAAAATTACCCTGAAAAAATATTGTTGGTATTTGTAAATCTTTTTTTCCTAATTTATCAATAATCATTTCGTCCCCTACACAATTTGGAATAATTGAAGTTTTTAATAAAGGCTCTTCATTTTTTATTAATTTCTCATCTGAGGAAGAAACCACAACAACGGCATTAGCCTTTTTCCAGTAAAACCTTTCCCAATATTTAAGTTTTATAATATCGATATCAAAGTAGATAAGTAATCTAAGGTAAAAAGGCAGGGAATTAACGAAATGTTTATAGACTTTATATTCAATAGTTTGTTCAACGAGAACGATAGGAACATTGGTTTGTGGAATATGAGGCATGACGTAAAAAGTTTCTGCATGAATAACGTCAAATTTTTCTTTTGATAGCAATTCATTAATTATCGTTTTTGCTTCATCAGAATAGTTCCTGACCACAAGAAATGGGGAAGACGAAAAAATAGTTTTGAAAATATTTTTAAACTGCCAGGGTGAGGAGGGTCTTTTGCAAAGATAGATTTTTTTACAGTATTTTTTCAAATAAAATTCATATTTTTTTTCCTCATCATTCTTGTATAAAGCTACCAAGGTAATTTCGTTATTTTGACTTAAATATTTAAGAAGATTATATGTTCTTATCTGACCACCAGAAGAAGGAGGATAAGGGACATACGGAGTGACCATCAAAATCTTCATACCACTTCGTTAAAAATAAATTATAACTTTTTTAACTACGTTTGGTATGATCCCAAACGAAGCCTTTAGGCAAAGTGGGATCATAGTTTGAATAAAGTAAATTTTTCATTTTCAAAAATTATCTCGTAATCAGACCCCATTCTTTTTATTTGTGTATCACTTGAGGTGATAAGATACTTATACCCTAAATCTTTTAATTCGATCGGTTCTTTAAAAATTGCTGGAGCGCCCCGCCGATTGGCTAAATAAAGAAGGGTAGTATCACCGGTTCGATCAGTGACAATTTTATCTTTCGGATCAGTTAAGCTATTAATTATATTGGCTTCTTGAACGAGTTCTTGTGAATATTTATAATAGTCTACAACCCTGGAATATGAAAAATAAAAAGAAAAACCAAAAAGAAAAAAAACTAAAATTGAAACAAAAATAGGATGAATAAAATATTTTTTATGATCAAAAACAAAACTGACACCAAGTCCAATCATTATGGCTAAAACTGGCAGAATTAAGGTTTGGTAATATTCATGTTGAAGGTTGCCTCCTTGAAAAACAAAAATATAAGCCAAGGCAGAGAAAACAAAATTGATGAGCAAATATTTTTTTTGTTTAGCGATGACTCCCAATATCATAAATACAGTTAAATATCCGCCCAATATTAAATTATTAATTCTTTCAAAAAATATCCATCTAAAAAATGAAGGTCTAAATAAAATGCTTTTTAGTCCTTGAGCAGTATTCACTGAAGTAAATAACCAGTCTGAATAAGGAATTCCTTCAGGAAAATTTTTTATGTACGCTCTCCAATAAAACAAGGGAACTAAAGTGATAATAAAATATAAATAAAAATTTAATTTTTTTAATAAACTAAATTTATATTTTCTAAAAAAAATAACTAAAATTGGGAAAAAATAAAATATTATTGTTGGTTTTATTAGTAAAGCTCCAGCAAACAAGATACTAGATACTAGATAATAGATGATAGACTTGAGACCTTTTTCTTTATGTTCAACATTTTGATAGAAAAAAAATATTGCCAACATTGAAAAAGCTAAGGCAGTTGTTTCCGGCAAAATCACCCGTGAAAAAAATACAAAAAATGGAAAAATAGCATAAGTTAGAGAAGCAAATATTGCGGACAGTCGGCTACTTTCTTTAAGTAACAGATAGTAAATTATCGAAATGATAATCAATGAAAAAATAACAGTTGTTAATCTACCCCAAATTTCTAAGGTAAAAATAGGGAAAATTTTGTATAGGATAGCTACAATTGCGTTATAAATTGGAAACTCTACCATTCGGTACCCATTAGGATTGTCAATTCCAGACTGGACATTGGAAAGATCATCATAGACTGGATGAAATAGGTCGATACCATTTTTTACGTAATTACGGGCGACGGATGCCGTATCAGCTTGGCGCCAGGAATGAAGATCTGCCAAAGGAGTGTTGATTTTATAAAGACGGAAGATGAAGGCAATTATTAAAATGGTGGAAAGAATAAAATAATCTAATTTTTTCATATTTATAAAACTAATTGTTCAATTGTTTCATGGTTCAATTGTTAAAAACAACAATCGAACAATGGAGCAATAAAACAATCAACTTTTGTTAAGGTTTGTTTTCGTATTTAACGAATAGTATCCAATGTATAATCCTGCCAGTGTCCAAAAAGTATAGGCGACTTTAGAGGCTTCAAAAGCATCAATATAGGAGGCGTTTATAAAAAGAGCCAAAAATCCGAAAATAAATCCGTATCCAATCAATTTCTCGTTAAAAGAAAGCTTTTTAACGCCAACCCAAATTGTTTTTAAAATTAAAAACAAAATATTTAAAAAAGTAATTGTTCCTAATAAACCAAACTCACCTAACCATCGAAAATAATCACCGTCAGTGGCTTCGGTAAGCGACGATGGACCGGTTCCCAGTAACGGATTTTTCTTAAAAGCATTAATGGCTCTCGGCCATTCAATTTGAAAACGGGTAGCCATAGAAATATCTGAAACAACTGTATCAATCGGTTTAAGATTAGCTGATAAAGTTGCTATATATTTTTCTTCTTCTGAAAAAGAAATCTCACCTGATAAAGTCGCTTCTCTAACTTTTTCTCGAACAATTTGGTTCCTAAACTTATCTAAATTGTCACCTTTTGATTGGTTTTTTAATTTAACATAAAAAGATCCAGCCGGTAGTTCTTTAGTAGTAATTGTTTGACCGATGTAAACAGCTCCTGTTCTGTCATCAACTAAAATTCTTCTTACTTGAAAAGTTTTTAAAAATCTTTTTGTTATTTCGCCCGTCGTAAACATTAAACCGGCTGTCAAAATTAAAACAAATATTAAAAATTTAAATTTGCGAATAAATAATAAAAAAGCAATGGTAGCGACGAAATAAGCAATAAAAGACGATCGTGATGAAGTATAGAGAAGAATCAACAGTGCGCCAATAAATAAATAAAGATAAAATTTTTTTATCTTGGCAAGATAAAAAGAAAGAATAATAGGAATAGCCATGACAAGATATATAGCTAAGTCATAATGACCGCCAAAGGTGGAGGAAATCCGCGCATCAGAAGTAAGATATAGAACGTACCCTTTAGCATATTCAGGATTCATTGTCTGAACAGCCGGAAAATTCAAAAACTTTTGTCCAAGTCCGTATAAAACTACCAACAAAACAGAAATAAAAAAATAAGAGATGACTTGCCAAAAATTCTTTTTAGTCTTAATAACTGAGGAAGCAATAAAAAACATAATCATATACTCCACTCGTCTTAGAGAGTGGAGCAGGCCTAGGTGAGGAAATTCTATGTTCTTTGAGACATAGGAATTCCAAAAAAATGAAATAAAAATTGCTGACAAAAAAATGACAAAAGGCAAAATAAATTTTTTATTAAGAAAAACCTTTTTTCGTAAAAGCTGTATTAAAAATATAAAAACTAATATGGCCAGGTAAATATCGTCAAACCGAATTGCAACATATGTGTAGTTAACCATTTTAAAAGGAAGTTTTGGCCACAGAGGAACAAAAAATATAAAACCAATTAATAGAATCTTAACCAAATTTTCGTCAAGTTGTTTAAGCCAGTTTGAAAGCTTCTTCATAAGTTTTGATTAGATATTGATTACCTCTAATTTTACCAATTAAATAGGCAATAAGGGCCTTAAATTTTAAAATTAGACGAAGAGCAAATAAATGAAAAATTGAATAGTGTTTTTTATAAAAAAATAAGAAGCCTTTATAGACTTGAAGAATTGGGAAAGTTTTGCCGTTAGAAGAAGCAGAACCCAAATGAATGATCTGGGAAGCCGGATAAAAAAATGTGTTAAGCCCCAATTTTTTAGCACGATATAAAAGATCAACCTCTTCCATATACATAAAAATATTTTTATCAAAACCACCTAATCGTGATATCCAATCAACTTGACAGAATTTATCTGGTGAAGATCTTGTTAATCCCCAGTAATCACCCTTAAGAAGTAAAGTAGCAAAGACAACCGGTAAAGTAAAAAATCGGCAGGCGGACGGTTGGGGGGTTAAGTCTAGATTAAGCAGTTTAGCCCCTAAAAAATGAACTTCTTTTTCATTTTCGACATAAAAATTGTAAAGTTTTTCAATAGCTCGATTCAGCACAATTGTGTCCGTATTTAAAAGTAAAATGTATTTTCCGACTGCTTTTTTGACACCAAAATTATTTCCACGGCCGAAGCCTAAATTGCTTCCAGTTTGAGAATAAGACAGTTGGTTAACTTTGTTTTGGGCTATTTTTTGAAGCGCTTGCGCAGAGCCGTCACGAGAATCATTATCAACAAGAACAATTTCATATTTTATTTTTGTATTTGTTAAGGACCTATTAATTGATTCTATACAATCTTCAGTGACTTTTTTTGTGTTGTAGGAAACGATGACAATGGATAAATCGATTTTTACCATAAAGATTGAATATATTATATAATATTAATGTATTATTAAGCTATCGTAGCTCAGCGGTAGAGCACCCGTTTCATAAGCGGGACGTCACAGGTTCGAATCCTGTCGATAGCACTTTACAGCGCTATTATCAATTAAATATTAATATGAAAAATTTAAGCATAAACGACGTTTTAGTTCGATTAAAGCAGGATATTTATGTTCAGGACTATTCAAAAAAGAAGGTGATTGATGGAGTAAAAATAGTCGAAGTTAAAAAGTTTTTTGGTGAAGATGGAACCTTTGAAGAATTGACTCGAATTAATGAACATGGCGCTTTAGAAGCCTTTCCAGATTTTAAAGTTAGGCAAATAAACAGATCAAAAATTCTAGCAGGAAGCATAAAAGCTTGGCATCTTCATTATAGGCAGGAAGACATTTGGTACGTACCGGCTGAAGACCATATGATTTTGGGAATTTGGGATTTGAGAAATGATTCAGATACAAAAGATGTCAAAATGAGAGTGATTATGGGTGGAGGGAGTACCAAGTTAGTATTGGTTCCTCGAGGAGTGGCTCATGGAGTTGTCAACGTATCAAAAAAATCGGGAACAATCTTATATTTTGTCAACGAACAGTTTAATTTCTCCGATCCTGATGAAAAAAGATTGAAATGGGATGCGGCCGGAGCTGATTTTTGGGAAATAAAGAAGGAATAAAAATGTTAGCTCAATTTATTCAAGAACTTAAAAAAACAGGTAATTTAGAAAAGGCAAAAAATTTATCATGGTTCTTTAAAACAGGAAAAGGAGAGTATGGAGAAGGAGATCAATTTTTGGGTATTACGGTTCCAAAGCTACGAGAAATTAGTAAGAAATATCAAAGTCTTGATTTGGCTGAAATCCAAAAACTTTTTGACAGTAAGATCCATGAACATAAGCTATCGGCGTTAATGATCATGAGGTTTAAATACGAAAAAGCACTTCGACTCGCTTCACTCGCTCAGTGTAAACAAATTGTGTTATTTTATTTGAAGAACACAAAGAAAATTAATAATTGGGATTTGGTTGATCTTTCATGTCATTATATTTTAGGAAATTGGTTATTGGATAAAGACAGAAAAATTTTATATAAATTAGCAAAATCAGAGAATCTTTGGGAAAGAAGAATCTCAATAATTTCCACATTCGCATTTATCCACAATAATCAATATATCGATACATTGAAAATATCAAAAATTCTTCTAGATGACAAACATGATCTAATTCATAAAGCGGTCGGTTGGGCTCTTCGTGAAATAGGGAAAAAGGACAAAAAAAGAGAAATTCAATTTCTTGATAAATATTACAAAGCAATGCCGCGGACAATGCTTCGTTATGCCATCGAAAAGTTTCCGGAAACAGAACGGAAATATTATTTGAAAAAAACCGTTTAAAACCTGTTAAAGAGTTAACGGGTTAACGTGTTAATCCAAACTTATTTCTCCGAGCGTTTTCTTAAATCCTTCCATATCTTCTTTGAATAGTATTATTGAGTATCTAACGCTTTGTTTGGTTTCTTTATTAAATCTTGATTCAGTTATTCTCAAATACTTATTTTTATTTTTTGCTTCATAGGTATCAAAGAAAATGGTTTTGTTCGGGCACTTTAGAATTTTACTATCGAGTTTTGGTTTAGGTTGTGGTTTGACGTCCATTGTTTATATCACCCCCTTTATGTTTAAAACTGTTAATCGGTTAACGCGTTAACGGGTTAACGGGTTTGAAATGACCTTGTTTTCTTTGGTTTTCCAGATAATTAATTAAAGATCTAATTTTGTTTGATAATGAAATCAATGCTTCGTTTATATAATCAAATTCATTTTGTGTAATTCGTTTAATTTCAAATGAAATATATATTTGACTTCTAACTTCTCCAACTGATCCCTTAGAAATTTTTAAAAATCTAATAAATTCGTTATTATTATTTTTCTCAAAACCTTCAACTATGTTGGAAGAAATAGATATCGTGGCTCTTTTTATTTGATTTTTTAATTCAAATTCCAGATTAAATTCTTTTTTTGCTAATAAATCATAAATATTTCTTGTAATTGTCAATGATTCTTTCCAAATTGCCAAATCTTCAAACCTATTTATTTTCATGTTTTAACTCGTTAACCCTTTAACCCGTTAACTTGTTTTTAACTTATTAATAGAATAAATAAGAGGAATATTTTAGTCTACCGCTTATAACCTACAAAAGAGGATATTTGTAGCATTGGAAAAGGATATTTTTGACGAAGGACCATCAATTTCGACTTTCAAGCTCTTTTTCAATATCTGATAAGGTAATATTTGACGAAACCAGGAGAATTAGTAAGTGAAATAACAGGTCCGCCACTTCAGAAACAATTCTTTGTTTATTTTCGTTTTTTACGGCAATAACAACCTCAACCGTTTCTTCTCCAACTTTTTGGATAATTCGATCCTCACCTAATCTAAATAGAGAAGCCACATAAGAGTCTTTCGGCATTTTAAGCTTTCGATCTCGGATTATTTCCAGCAACTTATTAATTTTCATATAAATTATTTGAACTGATTAAAAAAACAAGTTAAATTTCCGGTGTGACAGGCATTTTTTCCAATCAAATCAACCATAATAAGCATTGCGTCTTGATCACAATCAAAATATATTTCTTTGACAAGTAATTTATTGTCAGATTTTTCGCCCTTTATCCACAATTTTTTTCGACTGCGACTCCAAAACCAGATATAACCTGTTGTTTTTGTTTTTTTTAAAGATTTGACACTTGAATATCCAAGCATATAAACTGCTTTAGATTTGTAATCTTGGATGATGGTTGGTATTAATTTGTTCATATTCTGACTGGGATATTTTTATCCTTGAGATAATTTTTAACCTCTTTGATTGTTAAATCTCCAAAGTGAAAAAGAGAAGCGGCGAGAGCGGCGTCAGCATTACCTTTTTTAAAGATCTCATAAAAATCATTAATTTTACCGGCTCCGCCCGAGGCAATAATTGGAACATTAACATTCTTGACAATCATTTTTGTCAGTTCAATATCAAATCCCTTTTTCATACCATCGGTATCAATACTGGTAAGTAATATTTCACCAGCGCCAAGCGAAACAGCTTTTTTTGCCCATTCAACTGCTGAAGTACCAGTATCAGTTGTTCCGCCATTGATAAATACATTCCAACGGTTTTTTGTAACTTGACGAGCATCCAGGGACAAAATGACACATTGACGACCGAAATAATTTGCGCAATCTGTAATAAGTTTAGGATTGTTAAAAGCTCCCGTGTTAACGGCCACTTTGTCAGCACCGTTTTCCAAAACCAATCTCATATCCTCAACCGATCTAATTCCTCCACCGACTGAAAATGGAATTGAGACATTTTGCGCAGTTCTTCTGACAACATCCAATAAAATATTTCTGTTTTCCGTGGTTGCGGTAATATCTAAAAATACCAACTCATCAGCTCCCAGCTCATCATATTTTTTCGCCAAAGTAACTGGGTCGCCGGCATCTCTAAAGTTGACGAACTGGATACCTTTAACTACCTTACCTTCAGTCATATCAAGACAGGGAATAATTCTTTTTGTAATCATATTAGTTTTATCCAATTTTTAATAAACCGCTGACCGATTTGGCCACTTTTTTCAGGGTGAAATTGAGTTGCTGTTATATTATTTTTAATTAAAATTGAGCAATAATTAATTCCGTATTCAGTTTCACCAACAATTACCGATTTATCATCAGGCAAACAGTAAAAACTATTAACAAAGTAAAAACTGCTTTTGTCAAGGACGTTTTTAAATAAATTCTTAACTCTTAACTCTAAACTCTTAATTCTTACTTCGTTCCATCCAATTTGTGGAACTTTTAATTCAGAATTAAATTTTTTAACTTTTCCGTTAATAACATTTAAGCATTTAACGTTGCCTTCTTCGCTTTCCGAAAATAAGAGCTGCATCCCAAGACAAATTCCTAAAAATGGTTTACCCTTTTTGATTTCATTAATCAATACCTTGTCTAGACATTGCGTTTTTAAATTTTCCATTCCTTGTTTAGCGCTACCAACTCCAGGTAAAATAAGAGCATCGGCTTTTTCAATATCATTTTTTGATTTTGAAATCACAGAATCAACACCCAGTTTATTCAGGGTATTTTTTACACTTCCTAAATTACCTAATCCATAATCAATGATGACTATCATAGGACTCCTTTTGTTGATGGAACTGTTAATGAGGCTCGGCGATCAATTTCACAGGCCATACGAATAGCTTTTGCGACCGCTTTAAAAATTGCCTCGGCTTTGTGGTGATCATTCCGTCCATTTTCTACTTTTATAAATAAATTAACTTTCGCACTTTGGGCAAAAGCACTCCAAAAATCATAGATTAATTCTGTGCTTAAGTCTCCAATTTTCTCCCTGACAAAATCACAATCAAATGTAAAAGCGTATCGGCCGGCAAAATCGACGGCTACCGTTGCCAACGCCTCGTCCATCGAGAGGATAAAAAATCCATAACGATTGATTCCTTTTTTATCTCCGACTGCTTCCTTAAAAGCTTTCCCCAAAACAATGCCAATATCTTCTACAGTGTGATGTTCATCAATAAACATGTCACCAGTTGCTTTGATATTTAGATCAAATAAGCCCTGTTTTGCAAACAGATCCAACATGTGGTTTAGAAAGCCGATAGGTGAATCAATTAATTTTTTCCCAACACCATCGATATTAAGACCAATGGCTATTTCCGTTTCGTTTGTTTTTCTGACTATTTTAGAAATTCTTCTCATAATAAATAGTTAATAACTTGTAATATTGTTTTGGTTTTATCAACATTTATATAAGGAATTTTTGCCAACTTAGCAGCTAAAAAATCGCTTGGGCTATCGCCAATATAAACTGTTCGTTTTAACTTCAATTTTTTGATGACGGCTAGTAATGAATCAGGAGCCGGTTTACTTTTAGTAACATCTTCCAAGGCAATAATACAGTCAAATATTTTTTCTAATTTATTATTTTTTATAACGTATTCAGCTTCTTTTTTTGGCCGGCCAGTGGCAATTCCGAGATTTTTATATTTATTTTTCAATCTTTGTAAATCCTTTTTTGAAATTAATAGTTTTTCTTTATTGATCAGACCGGTTAAATATTTTTTTTGAAAATATTTCTTAACCGATTCATAAGAAATAGTTGAATCATTAATTAATGCATAAGTTGCTTCCCAATCATTGTTCATTCCACTCATATTCTTTATTTGATCAACTTCAGACATTTGAACATTTCTCTTCAAGAAATAACTAGCCGTCTGTCGAATTGCTTCACGATATGATTGAGATACATCGATTAAGACTCCGTCCATGTCAAAAATTAAACCGTCATATTTTGTGTTCATAATATTTTTTAAACTGTTAACCAAAATATTATTTTGTTTTTGATTTCGAATAGTAATTCGAACGCACCCTTCTAAATATTTTTTATTACTTCTGTCTCTAACCAAAATATTGTTTTCTTTAAGTTTTTCGCATATATCACTAGCTTTTTTACCAAAATTAACCAAAATAAAATTTGCTTGGGAAGGATAAACAAAAAAACCAAGTTTTTTAATAGATTGGAAAAGTCTCTCTCTTTCTTTTTTAATCATTTTGGTTTGATCTTTAATCCAGTTTTGATCTTCTTCAAGAAGTTTCTCCGCCAATTTACAGGAAAAATAACTAACTCCAAGGGGAAAACGAATGGCATTAAATACTTGACTCAATTTTTTGTTGGCAAGCAAATAGCCAACTCTGGCTCCGGCCATAGCACCAAATTTTGAAAAACTCCGCAAAATAACGAGATTGTTATATTTTGATAGTAAAGGAACAGAACTAACTCCATAAAATTCTCTGTAGGCTTCATCAACCAAAACAATTCCTGATGTATTTTTTAGGATTAATTCAATTTCTTCAAGTTTTGTTATAGAGCCAGTGGGATTGTTAGGATTACAAACGAATGTTATTTTAACAGGAGTATTTTTTAATACCTTTATAACATTCTTAATGTCAGATTTAAAATTTTCCTTCAATAGTGGAACTTCAATTACTTTCCCTCGATTAATCTCACACTGTGACTTAAATATTTCATAAGTAGGTGGCTGAATTAAAAAATAGTCACCGTTATTTAAAAAGGCTTTCCCAATAATATCAAGAGCTTCATCACCACTATTTGTGACTGTAATCGTATCTTCAGGAGTATTTTCGTATTTTGAAATTAATTTTTTTAATTTTACATATGAGGGATCTCCGTATTCGTTAATTGGGCAATTATTAATTAAATCTTTTAGAAATTTATTTACACACGGCGGGGGACTAGGTAAAGTATTAGTATCAAATCTTAATACTTCCTGCCCAACATTTTTTGCCCACTGATAAGGGGTAATTGTTTGTGCCATTATTGATAATAAATTTTTATTCATAATAAATTATTAACTTTTAAATCTAATCGAAACCGAGTTTTTGTGAGCCGGTAATTGCTCGACTTCGGCGATCGTTTCAATTGTTTCCTTAATTCTTCTCAAGCCTTCTTTTGTGCATTCTTGAACTTGCATCCATTTACCATATGCGTCAACGCCAAGTGGAGGATACATTTTGGCCATTCCACCTGTTGGTAAGACATGATTGGCACCGGAAGCATAATCACCGCTCGATTTTGATGTCCAATCACCCAAGAAAACTGACCCGGCATTATTTATTTGTTCTGAAATTGATTGACTATTTTTTGTCATAATTTCCAAGTGTTCTGGTGCATATTTATTTGTGAAATTAATTGCTTCTTGTATTGTTTGAACAACCGCAAAAAGACCATATCTTTTTAAAGATTCTTCAGCATATTTTTTTGTTGCTAATTTTGGTAATTGTTTTTTAATTTCGCTAATTGTCTTTTCAGCAATATATTTTGATGTTGTGATCAAAACACAGGCTGAATCTTCCCCGTGTTCACCATCGGCAAGCAAATCAGCTGCAATAAATTTAGGATTAGCGCTTTCATCGGCAATAATAAGTACTTCCGAAGGACCAGCCGGCATATCAATACTGATAATTTCCCGAGCCAACATTTTGGCAGCCGTGACATAAGAATTTCCGGCGCCAAAAATTTTGTAAACAGCTGGAACCGTTTCTGTTCCGTATGTCATTGCTCCAATTGCTTCAACTCCGCCAATCTTAAATATTTTTTTTAGACCGATCATGTCTGCCGCTACCAATGTAGATGAAGGAATTTGTCCGTCACCTCGGGGTGGAGAACACATAATTATTTCTTGACAACCGGCAATTTGAGCCGGAATGGCTGTCATTAAAACGGAAGACGGGTAAATTGCTTTTCCACCGGGAATATAAAGCCCGACTTTTTCAATCGCCCGCCATTCTCTCCAGATTTTAATTTCTTTTTCCGTTTCAACTATTGTGTCTTTTACTTTAGTTAACTGAGCTTTTTGGACAAGAGTGATATTTTTTATCATCTGTTTTAAAGCCTTGATTGTTCTTTCGTCAACTTCAGTCACTTGGATTGATTGATAATTTTTTTTTCCATATCTTTGTTGATATTTATTAATAATAATTTTATCTCCTTGTTTTTGGACTTTTTCCATGATAGTTCTAACAGCCGGCATAATAGATTGATTTGTCCCGGCAGAGCGATTGACAATTCTTTGATAATCTTTCTTTGATAGATCTTTCAGTTTTATTACAATTAGTTCTTGCATCAATATTTGTTTTTCCTCTGACAAATTATTTTTGTTTCCGGCAATAAGAGTAGCTTGGGAATCGTATATTTTTTCAAAAACCTTTAAGTTATTTAAAGCGAGGGTTTGTCCGGTTGCAACTAAATCGACTATTGCATCAGCTATTCCTAAAGCTGGTGTAATTTCTACAGACCCGGAAACCGCCATAATATATACCGGAATATTTTTTTTCTTAAAATATTTTTCGGTTGAATTAGGGTATGAAGTAAATATTCTGGCATTTCTAAGTTGTTTTACCAAAGTTAAATTTGAATTTTTGGGAATTGCTATTGATAGGGAACAAATACCAAAATTAAGGTTAATAATATTTTTTACTTCATTATTTGATTCATTCAAAATATTTTGACCAACAATGCCCAAATCAACCGCCCCCGATTCTACATAATCAGGAATATCATCATCACGGACATAGACAATTTCCAGAGGAAAATTCCTGCAACTTGAAAATAGTTTTTGTTTATAGTTCTTAAACTGCAATCCAGCTGATCTCAAAAAATTAATAGCATCTTCGGTAAGACGTCCGTTTTTTTGAATCGCAAGTTTTAGGTTGTTATTTTTCATAGTTTTTAAAAAATAATTAATTGAGCCACGGTCACCAAAGAAAATCCCGCCTGTTGGCGGGGTAGGGTAATAATATTTAAATATTAATTTATTACATAATTGGCGACCCCGCCTGAGGCGAGGTATGATGAGAAAAGAAACTAATTGTTTTATTGTTAAATTGTTTCATTGTTATTAATTTACTTTAATTAATTAAAGTATTTTATTTATATTAACGTGTTACCATGATAATACAGAGATCTTGATTTGTCAAGTGGATAGTTATTACTCGTGTATAATTTTCACATGAATACACTTCAATCTTATAAACCAAAAAACGAAAAGGAAAAGTTTTTAGCTAAAGTTTTCCTAAAATTAAAAACAGAACAGGAAGTAGCAAATTTTTTGAGAGATTTGTTAACTATAAAAGAAATGGAAGAATTTGCTAATCGTTTGGAAATGGCTAAGTTATTAAAACAAGGTCTGTCATATAAAGCCATTGCCAAGAAACTTGGCGTTTCAACGACGACAGTCACCCGAGTTGCTCTTTGGCTGTTTCGTGGATGTGGAGGTTATAAAAAAGTGATAAAATAGTAGACATGGAGACTAATAAGGAAGAAAGGGAATTGCTAGGAAAAATAATCAAAAAAGATGAAAAAGCACTTTTTTATGTTTATAAAAAATATCATCCATCAGTATTTAGTTTTGTTCGATCGCAAATAAGTAATTATCAGATTGCCGAAGAGATAGCACAAGATGTATTTATAGATTTTTTCAATCTTCTTTAAAAACATTTTTGTTTTCAATTGCCAGGCATAAGATAGTTGATCAAATTAGAAAGAAAAAATTAAAAAGCATTCTGTTTTCTAAACTTCCTTCTTATATTATAGAAAGTTTGAAGGCAGTTTTTATCGATGAAGAGATCGATAAAAAAGAACTGAAAGAAAAAATATCAAAGGTAATTGAATCCCTTCCAAATGATTATCAGGTAATTTTACGACTAAAATATATTGAGGGAATAAAAATAAAAGAAATTGCTGAAAAACTGAAGATGAATTTTAAAGCAACGGAAAGTTTATTATTCCGGGCGAGAAAAAGTTTTATAAAAGTATTTAATAACGAATTATGAAAAATATTAATTTTCGGATGAAACAAAAAATGAACGAAGTATTTTCAATCGAACCAAATGATTTAGGCGTAAATATTTTGACTAATTATTTTAGAAAAATAACTTCATATTTAAAAACTGCCCCATTTATTCTTGTTATTCCTTTAACAATATCAATATCTTTATTTTTATATATTATATTTGGGAAATTATTGGTAAGATTAGTAACGATTTTACAGTATGGCTACTGATTTAATTACTTCCTTCGTATTGGTTATGAGAAATTTTATTCTTCTAATAATATCCCCTTACAAAACCATGCGTAAAATTAGTTTAGAGAAAGATTTATATCAACCAGCGCTTATTATTGGTTTAATTTTTATATATTTTAAATTTATTTATTATTTACGAGATAGGATTTATCCTGCAACATTAATTTATTTAATATTTGTTATTAATTTTTTTTTAACAATCTCTTTCTTTTATTTATTATCAAAATTATTTAATAAAAATAAAAAAGAAATAAAATTTTATAGTTTTGTTTTTACGTTTATTTACTCAATGCTCCCGACTTTAATTTGGTTTTTATCAACTTCGATTTTATATAGGTAAGGGCTTCAGTATTTTTTTTATAGCCTATTCGCTAAGCTTATTGATTTGGAAGTTTATTCTTGTCTATTTAGCAGTTAGATTTTCCTCAAAGCAGAATTTTTTCACAATTATTTTTATGATAATTTTTTATTTGATTTGGTTTATTCCTTATTCAGTTCTCCTTTATCAATTGAAATTGTTTAGAATTCCGTTTATTTAAATCATCTTAATTATTTCCTTGACCCAAGGCGCAGTTTTAAAATTTTTTATTTGTAATTTATTGACAAGTTCAAATCCGTAAGCGAAGTCGGGATTAGGGGTAGGTAGATTTTTTAATTCTGTGATATAAATATAGTCAATTTCATGTTCGGTAAAGATGCTATTTGAATCTTTAGCTTTGTAATAAAATTTATCTAAAAATTTTAACTCACTAACGAGCCCAGTTTTATCAATATTCCACTCTCTTTTCAAAGTATCATTGATTGCTTCCAAATCAGTTTGTAATTTTTCATTAATATAAATTTGGTGGGAAGAGAAAGTTAAGTCAAAATATCCATCAAAAGCCAGATGTTTCCGGTGCTGAAGAACAATTTTATTTTGGTGGGTCAATATAGTGGTAAATCCCCGGTGAAGAACCGCTTCTTTATGAGCTTTCCATCGTTCGATCTTACCAATAACGTTATCATCCTTGTCAACCTCGGCTAAGAACAACTCTTTTTTGTAGTAATCCATGGATAAATTATAACATGGCAATGTGAATGATTTATATATTTAATCCGACTAATAAATACATGACCCTCAAGGATTTTAAAACAACAAAAGAAAGGCGCGAATATTTGGAAAAGACTTTAAATGTCAAACTTAATAAAATAGCTCAGATTGAGACTGACGAAGAAAATATTCATTGTGAAAACTTAATTGGATCAACAACTGTACCTCTTGGTGTAGCTGGCTCCCTAAAAATTCAGAATTCAGAATTCAGAATTCAGAATTATTTTATTCCGTTAGCTACAACGGAGGGAGCATTGGTAGCATCAGTGAGTCGAGGTTGTAAAGCCATTAATCTTTCTGGAGGAGCC
>LBPR01000018.1 GCA_000990305.1 Candidatus Roizmanbacteria bacterium GW2011_GWC2_34_23
AGGCGGGATGCCCGAGCGATTAGCGAGGGCGTTGTGGTGTTTGAAAGTCTGGCCGGCAGACAGAAAGGCTAGCTGGTTAGTTGGGTTGGTCGGGTGTCCAGAGGGGAGGATTCGAACCTCCGCAGGGTTACCCCGTTAGATTTACAGTCTAATGCGATTGGCCACTCCGCCACCTCTGGTATTCTAAACTAAATATTTTTGATATTTTTTGTAATCAATCGTTATTTCGTTTCTTATCTTAATATCATGCCATTTTATCAAATAATTTCGATTGTCTTCTGTGTGAACAAAAAGATAATCAAAATCACTATTATTATATTTTTTTACATAATTGAAACTTTGATTACCTCCAGCAATTCTTAAACCTGCCTTATAATCTCCTCTAGAAGACTTACCAGCAAATTTTACTTGAACTTTATATAATTTTTTTCCGTCATCAAAAACCAAATCATATGGATTCCTATCTCCTATTGGTAAAAGAACTTCGAAACCGAGTTTGTAAAGTTTTGCAATACATTGAGCTACTGCCATTGAACCCTTTTGCTTACTATTCATAATGACAGTATATAAAACTGTTGAAATATGTCAATGTGCAATCTTTCCGTTGGCCACTTGGGTACCTCTGGTATCTTAATTACCTTTCATTTTATCAAATAATCTTTATTATTTACTGGGAAAACAGAAAAAAATAAATATAAAGACTATACTTAACGAAGGAGATCACCAATGTATAAAAAAATTTAAAAAAATCAACTGCAATATGACTGTCCTTTTTGCAAACGGGATATAACATCCTCAAAAAAAACGGAAATTTTTTACAGAAGTAATTGGATAAACGGTTGTATTGAATGCTTTGCGTTATCAATCAACGAATCAACGATTGATAATTTTCAAGAAAAAAATTACTAAAGAATTATTTGATCAAAAAAGAAAATTTTTTAAATGTTAGAAAATCAAACAAAAAACAAAAAATATAACAGCCTACAGTATATATAAACAGAAAAAAGAATGGGAACGACGCATTAAAATATTTGATATTCGGAAAAATTTGGACCAGCTTTTCGAGAAATATTATGTGAAGCAGATAAACTCCAAGCGAGTAACCCCCCAATACTCTGATCATCTTATTGATTTTTGGTGAAAAATTTATTTGTCCAATTAATAAAATTGATGACAAAACAAATATTGTCCCTAAAAATAATTTTATTCCTGAATAGTTATAACCCCAAGGTTGAGGAAATTTGGAAAAGATCAGCAAGAATAAGGTTAATCCTGCAAGACTAAACAAAATAAGCCGTTTTTTACTTCGATTAATTAAAGTGGCAAATAACATTCCAAGTGATGCATATTTTATTAGTTCAACAATTTGGCCATAACTTTTTCTAATTTCATTACCCATTAAACCAGCATATTCAAGAAAAAAAGCAACAATAATAATCACAAAATACAAAGAAGGTCTTAATTTGATTGGTAGATAAGTGATAAACCAGAAAATCAAAGTAAGGAAAATCAATACGTTTAAATAATAAAGGGGCGTATCAACAACTTTACCTGTAAAAAGTTGTAGAAGAATATTTCTAACATTTATTAAATTTGGTTTTAACAAAAATCCGACTCCGGACCAAAAAATAAGCGGTAGAATCAATCGTTTAATTCTTAATAGAATGACAGAAAAAGGCAATTTGATTTGAGAAAAATATTTATTCATCAGAAAAAAAGAAAGAGTTATAAACAAAGGAACTGCGTAGTATCCATAAGGTTCGAGAAAATTTACTTTTCCATGAGTAACATTTCTGATGTGGATATTAACAACTAAAAAAGTAAGAATTATTTTTAATAAGTCAAATATGTAGTTTCTAGATTGGTGACCAATATTTTTATTAATCATGATAGATATTATAGTAAAATACTAGGTATGAAAAGCAAAGGCTTTATTATTTTAACAACTATTTTTTTATCAGTTATTTTTTTTACTCAATTTAAATTAATTAATAGACCGGTTACAGATAATGATGAAGGAATATATTTAACATCATTTCTTCTTGTTGACAAAGGATATCCAGCCTATAAAAAAACATATTTTTCTCAACCTCCGGGATTTTTATTATCCGTCTATCCGGAATTTATTTTATTTGGGAAAACATTGCAGGCGTCCAGATTGACAGTCGGTCTTTGGTCAATAATAGGGCTCATGACAATTATCTGGATTGGTTTAGAATTAAAGAATAAATGGACAGGATTATTGGCGATCAGTTTATTATTTCTTATTCCTTCATATTCTAATCAATCATTAACTTTTCAATCAGATATTCTTATTACAACTTTTTCGTTAATAAGTTTAGCTACTTTAATAAGATTCAGAAAAAATTATTATTTACCTTGGTTTGTCACTTCTTCAATATTTTTAAACCTAACTTTTTGGACAAAGTTTGACATAACTTTTTTTCCTTCTTTTATCATGGTTTTTTGGTTCATATACAGGGAACAAAAAATATCTTTTAAAAAAATTATCAATTTATTTTTTATATTCCTTGCGGTAAGTTTAGGATTTTTTTTAATATTTATTTTTCCGTTTGGAATCAAGGAAGTCTTTGATAATTCCATATTGCTGAGATTTCAAGCGGTGACAAGTTCTTCATCTTCCTTTTTACTTTTTGATTATTTGAAGAAAGATATGGTTTTATCAACAGTTATTTTATTAAGTTTAATTTTGAGCCTTTTTAAATTTAATAAATTTTATTTTTCACAAAAAATTATTTTTCTTTGGAACATTTTTGTCTTGATTATATTTTTTTTCTACCGACCGCTATTTCCTCATCACTTAGTAATATTGACCATACCCATAGTTTTGTTATTTTCTCAAACAGTTGGATATTGTTTTACTGATAAAAAATTATTTAAATTTATAGTATTAATTATATTAATTATTTCTTTAAGCAATCATATTTATACATCCATTAAAACTTCTTCAAAACTTATCAATAATCAACAACAGAAAGCGGTTGAAATAATTAATAAATATACAAATATTAATGACATTGTTGTTTCCGATGAAGAAATATTAAACGGTTCATCCGGTCGACTTCCACCACCGGAACTATCTGATATTTCCCAGGTGAGAATCAGGTCAAACAATTTAACGCCGGAAAATTTTAAGAAAATAATTGATATTTATAAACCAAAACTGATTATTCCTTGGAACGGAAGATTGGAGTCAATAAAAAATTTCAAGGAAAATTTAACCGGATATATTATATTGACTTCATTTTCGGAAACGAAAAATATCTACATTAGAATTACTCAATAATTTAGCTATACTAAATTTATGAGTGGAAAAGTTTCTATCATCGGTGGTGGGCATGTTGGTATGAGCGCAGCTTTTGCGATGTTATTAAAAAATACTGCCCATGAAATAGTTTTATTCGATCGCGATACCGATAAAATGAAGGGAGAACAGTTAGAATTTCAACATAGTTTAACTTTTTTGGGGACAACAAAAATTGTTGCGGCAGAATCATATAAAGATCTAAAAGATAGTGACGTGATCGTTTTTACGGCCGGAAGAGCCCAACTACCTGGTGAATCAAGACTGAATCTGGTAAAAAGTAATGTTGAAGTAATCAATAATATTCTTCCTGATGTTGCCAAACATTCTCCAAACAGTGTGATCATTATGGTGACAAATCCTGTTGACATTTTAACTTATCAGGCCAGTCAACTTTTGAAACTAGCGCCTGGCAGAATATTCGGGAGTGGCACAAGTCTGGACTCGGCCCGTTTTAGATTTCACCTGTCAGAATTTTTGGGTATTAATCCAAAAAATATTCATACCTATGTTTTGGGAGAACACGGAGATAGTTCTTTTCCAACTATTTCACATGCAGATATTGGCGGACAACCTATATCTACTATGAAGGATTTTTCTTCAAAAAAAATTCAGGAAGCCTTTTTAAAAATTATGCGATCGGCGTTGTCATCAATCAATTGGTAGACGCAGTTTTAAAAGATACCAAACGGGTCTATCCGGTTTCCATTCCTCTAGCCGGTCAATACGGATATCACGATGTTTCAATCAGCGTTCCCTGCGTCATCGGAAAGAATGGGGTGGAGAAAATTCTTGAAGTACCTTTATCAGAAGACGAAAAAAAACTGATGGATAAGTCAGTAAAAATATTGAAAGAAATTGTTATTTGATAACCACTGTAATCTCACCTTTATAATTTCTTTTTATCAACTCATCAATCGGTCCGCGGATAATTTCCTCAAATTTTTTTGTCATCTCTCGACAAATAACAATTTCAACATTAAACTTCGATGTACCTGCCTGCCGGCAGGCAAGGTCGATACATCGAAGTGTTTCTTTAATGCGTAATGGCGATTCGTAAAAAACAAAAACCATATCAGGAAGTATTTGTGACTCTTTTTTTGGAAAGAAACCGAGAAACATGTGTTCCTGTGGATTAAAACCGGAATAGATTAAAGCAGTCGTTATTGCCGAGGGGCCGGGAATAACAGTGATAGGAAGATTTCGTTGAATGCAACTTTTGACCAGCAAATAACCTGGGTCGGAAACAAGAGGAGTGCCGGCTTCAGAAATAAGGGAAATATTTTTTTCTTCTTTTAAGAGTTTGATTATTTCCGGCAGTTTTTGAAATTCTTTTTCTTTGTAGTAAGACCAGACAGGCGGTAATCGGTTATCAGTAATCTGTAAATCTGGGAAACGCTCTTTAATTCCATTAAGTAAAGTTTGTGCAGATCGAGTATCTTCGGCCAAAATAATATCGGAAGCGGCTAAAGTTTTAGCTTGACGAATTGATAAGTCATCAAGATTGCCGATTGGGGTGGAGACGATGTTTAACATATTCAAAAATAATTGGTAACAGAGAAATAATAATTACTCCAAATATTACTAACGAAAAGTTTTTTTTAACGAATTCTATGTTGCCAAAAAAATATCCGGCCATTGTACCAACTGTTATCCAGGAAAATGCACCAATCAAATCGTAGGAAATAAACTGTTTATAACTCATCCTGCTCACTCCCGCAACAAACGGAGCAAATGTCCTGACAAACGGCATGAATCTTGCCATGATAATGGTTTTACCTCC
Organism: Candidatus Roizmanbacteria bacterium GW2011_GWC2_34_23; assembly: GCA_000990305.1. Taxonomy (GTDB): domain Bacteria; phylum Patescibacteriota; class Microgenomatia; order UBA1406; family GWC2-37-13; genus GWC2-37-13. The sequence continues at coordinate 5,109 of LBPR01000018.1, forward strand.
ATATTTATCAAAAAACTTTTTAGTTTCTTTTATGTGTTCTTCATCAATTGGGATTTTTGGATGAGCGACAATTTTTTTTCCAAAAAAATATCCAATCCAATAATTACTTGTGTTTCCGATTAAAGCAGCCAGTAACAAGACAATCCAAAGAACAAGAATATTTAACGAGCTTAGAGCGGCAAAAGCACCAGCCGCGAAGAGCAGAGAATCACCTGGCAAAAAAGGGGTAAAAACCAATCCGGTTTCCATAAATATTATTAAAAACAAGATTACATAAGTAGCTAGTCCGTAGTTAGAAATAATAGTCCCCAAGTGCACATCGATGTGAATGATGAAGTCTATCAAGAACTTGATAATATCCATCTAACAATTATATCTATTAAATTCGCAAAAAGTATTATAAAATTAAAGGTTAATTATTTTTTTACTATAAAAAGCTCGATACCGAAATTTTTTATCGGAAAACAACAAACCGAAAAAAATTTGATATCTTCGCTTTTGACGTTAAACTTAATGTTCAAACTCAAATCCTCATTTTCCCCAACCGGGGATCAGCCGCAGGCGATTGAAAAATTAGTGGCTGGGATTAAAATGGGGAGAAAAGATCAGGTGTTACTGGGCGTAACAGGATCAGGAAAGACTTTTACTTTGGCTAACGTAATTGAAAAATTACAGATGCCGGCTTTGATTATTTCCCACAACAAAACTTTAGCCGGTCAGCTTTATCAGGAATTCCGGGATTTTTTTCCGGAAAATGCCGTTTCCTATTTTGTTTCTTACTATGATTACTATCAACCGGAAGCTTACATGCCATCATCCGATACTTATATTGAAAAAGAAGCCCAAATTAATGAGCTGATTGACAAACTTAGACTCAAGGCCACCACAAATATTTTAACCCGCAAAGACGTAATCGTCGTCGCCTCCGTTTCCTGTATCTATAACATCGGCTCACCGGTTGAGTATGGCCATTTTATTTTGGAAGTCGAAATAGGACAAAAAATAAAAATAAAAAGTATTGCCCGCCGTTTAATTGAACTGCAATATTCCCGAAGTGAGTTTGATTTTAAACGGGGGACATTCAGAATTAGGGGAGACAGAATTGATATTTACCCAGCGTATGAAGATATTGGTTATAGAATTGAGTTAGAAGGTTTAAAGGTTAAAAAGTTTGAAAGTTTTGAGCCCTTGACTGGAAAACTACTAACTACCAACTACCCACTACCCACGAGTTTGATTATTTATCCCGCCAAACATTATTTAATGGATCCGTCCGTTTTCAAAAATGCCGAACAACAGATTAGAGACGATCTTAAACAGGAAGCAAATGAGTTAAAAAAGAAAAATAAATTGGTAGAAATGCAAAGATTAGTTCGCAAAGTCAATTATGACCTTGAGATGATCAAAGAAGTAGGCTACGTTAATGGCATCGAAAATTATTCCCGGTATTTTGACGGGAGGGCACCAGGCGGCGCCCCCTATTCCTTAATAAATTATTTTAATCAGCAATATGGAAAAGATTGGTTACTGTTTATTGATGAGTCTCACATGACGGTTCCACAGATCAGAGGTATGTTCAATGGTGACTATTCCCGAAAAAATACTTTAATTGATTATGGTTTTCGGTTAAGATCAGCCCTTGATAATCGACCTTTAAAATTTGAAGAATTTTATCCGATGGCTTCAAAAATAGTTTATGTTTCGGCAACACCTAATCAATGGGAGATAGAAAAGTCAAAAGTTAAAAGTCAAAAGTCAAAAATTAAATTAAAAAGTCAAAAGTTTGAAAACAATAATGGAATTGTAGAACAACTAATAAGGCCGACGGGGATTATTGACCCGGAAATTATTATCAAGCCAGCTACAAATGAAGTACAGGATCTGATTTTGGAAATTGAGAAGCGTGTCAAACTTAAACAAAAAGTTTTGGTAACCACTTTAACTAAAAAAATGGCTGAAGATCTATCAACTTACTTAAAAGAAAAAAAGATCAACGCCGCCTATCTTCACAGTGATGTTAAAACTTTGGAAAGATCAAATATTTTGGATAATCTGAGAAAAGGCAACTTTGATGTTTTAATCGGTGTTAATTTGCTCAGAGAAGGGTTGGATTTACCGGAGGTAACGTTGGTTGCAATCTTAGACGCAGATCGAGAGGGATTTTTAAGATCAAGAACTTCGCTTATTCAAACAATGGGACGGGCCTCCAGAAATATCACTGGTCAGGTAATTATCTATGCAGATATAATGACCAAATCAATAACGTCAGCGGTGGGAGAGATTAACAGAAGAAGAAAGTATCAAGTAGAATATAACACCAAACATAAGATTACTCCAAAAACAATTTATAAACCAATCAGAGAAAAGATTGTTAATCAAGATGAAAAAAATCTGTTTTACGATCGTGATTTTGACTCAAGGTATTTAGATGAAATGAACTTGGAAAGCTTAACTCCATATGATAAAAAAAAGTTAATTAAAAAAATGGAAAGAGAGATGAGGAACCAAGCAGAAAATTTAAACTTTGAATTAGCGATTAGGATAAGGGAGAAAGTAAAAGAAATTAAAAATTAGAACAATCCATTGTTACATTGTTCCATGGTTTCATTGTTAAAAAAACAACAATCGAACAATGAAGCAATGAAACAATTAAACGCAATTTTTTAATTTATCTATGAATGATTTAATTAAAATTCGTGGTGCAAGACAACATAACTTAAAGAATATTTCAGTTGATATTCCAAAAAATAAATTTGTTGTTATTACTGGAATTTCCGGATCGGGAAAATCGTCACTGGCATTTGACACAATTTATGCCGAAGGACAACGACGTTATGTTGAATCGTTATCTGCCTATGCCCGTCAGTTTTTAGGAATTATGGATAAGCCTGATGTTGATTTAATTGAAGGTTTGTCTCCGGCTATTTCAATTGATCAAAAAACAACTTCGCATAATCCGCGGTCAACTGTGGGAACAATCACGGAAATATATGACTATTTACGACTGCTTTTTGCTAAGGTCGGTCATCCTCATTGTCCAAACTGCGGTCGGGAAATCAGCAAAATGTCAGTTGATGAGATTGCAGAAAAAATCGTCGATGAAATTTTAAAACAGATCCAAAATGATAAAACCAAACCGCTGCAATTCATAATATTATCTCCAGTAATAAGGGATAAAAAGGGGGAATTTAAAGATCTTTTTGACAACTTGCAAAGTAAAGGCTATCAAAAAGTAATTATTGACGGAAAAGAAAAAAATTTATCCGATGATATTAATTTAATCAAAACTAATAAACACAAAATAAATGTATCGATTGATCGATTAATCGCTACAAATAAAGATTTAAAACAAACGAATTATTTTAACAGCTTTAAATCCAGATTGAGAATGGCGGTTGAACAGTCGTTAAAACTTTCCGATGGGTTAGTTATCATCAAAACCGACTATAAAGAACACCTTTATTCGGAAAAATTTTCCTGTCCAATTTGTAATCTGTCACTTCCTGAAATAGAGCCGAGAATGTTTTCTTTTAATTCACCGCTTGGGGCCTGTGAAAACTGCCGGGGGATTGGAACAATTTTTGCCGTTGACCGAGATTTGATTTTAAATAAAAATCTCTCTCTTCTTGAAGGTGGAATTCTTCCGTTTAATAAATTATTTTTTCATGAAACCTGGTATGTTCGTTTAATCAAACAAGTATGTCTAGAAGAAAAAATAAATACCAATTTACCAATAAGCCAATTAACCAATAAAGAAGTAGATATTTTATTAAAAGGGACAGGTAAAATTTATCGGGTTGAAGGAGTTAATCGCTTTGGTCGGGCAACAACAATTACCGAAAAGTTTTCCGGGATTATAGCGGAACTAGAACATAGATATCTTGAAACTCAAGGTGACTATTCAGCTATGGAAATACAGAAATATATGCGGGAAGAAACTTGTCCAAAATGTTTGGGATTTAGATTAAAACCGGAAATTCTTGCCATCACAGTTGATAAAAAAAATATAACTAATATTTCTGATCAATCAATAAATAATTTAACAAATTATTTCAGAGAAAAATTAGATGTAATTTTATCAGTTTACGAAAAACAAATTGCCAAATCGATTATTAAAGAAATTTTAACCAGATTAAATTTTTTAAACAGCGTTGGTTTATCATATTTGACAGTCAGTCGACGAGCCGGAACATTATCCGGTGGAGAACTGCAAAGAATTCGTTTAGCCTCTCAAATTGGCAGCGGCTTAACAGGTGTTCTTTATGTGCTTGACGAACCGTCGATCGGCCTTCATCCAAAAGACGTCGCCGCTCTTATTACTACACTAAAAAATCTTCGCGATTTGGGTAATAGTTTAATCGTTGTTGAACACGACCGGGAAACGATGGAATCGGCCGATTATTTAGTTGAATTAGGAGAAAAAGCCGGTAAAAATGGAGGCAAAATAATTTTTAGAGGAAATTTATTGGAAATGAAACAGTCAAAAAATTCACTAACAGGCCAATATTTAACCGGAAAAAAAATAATTAATGTAAGGAACAAAAATTTTTGTTCCCTACAGACAAATCACGGTGAATTAATTGTTTCTGGCATCACTCATAACAATTTAAAAAATATAATATAAACGTCAAGATTCCGCTTGGGAATTTGATAGGAGTGACGGGAGTTTCCGGATCAGGTAAGTCTTCATTAGTTACAGAAACGTTATATCCGGCTTTAAAATATTATTTAGACGGTTATTATCACGATAAAATTGGTGAGTTTAATAAAATTGAGGGTTATCAATATCTGGACCGGGTTCATATGGTTGATCAATCGCCAATTGGTCGAACACCCCGTTCTAATCCGGCTACTTATATTGGTTTTTTTGATGAAATTAGAGAAATTTTCGCGGAGGATACGAAAAGGGAAGATTTTCGTTTAACATCAAAGGAGGCCGTTGTGAAAAGTGTCAAGGGGCCGGTGTTTTAAAAATTGAGATGCAATTCTTAGCCGATGTTTACGTTGTTTGCGATGTCTGTCAGGGCAATCGTTATAACAAAGAAACTCTTGAAGTTAAATACAAAGAAAAAAATATTTATGAAATTTTAAAGATGACTGTTGATGAAGCTTTAATTTTTTTCAATAACTATTTTAAGGTCTATTCTAAACTAAACTTTCTTCAAAAAACAGGTTTAGGTTATTTAGAATTAGGGCAACCGGCGCCAACGCTATCCGGAGGTGAAGCTCAGAGATTAAAATTAGCCAATGAATTATCAAGAAGGGATACAGGTAGAACTATCTACATACTTGATGAACCAACCACAGGATTACATTTTTATGATATTGACAAATTGCTCCATACGATTACTGAGTTAGTTGACCGCGGCAACACAGTAATTGTTATTGAGCATAATCTTGATGTCATTAAAAACTGCCAATATATAATTGATCTTGGACCCGATGGAGGAGATAAAGGGGGAAAAGTTATTTATCAGGGAAAGATAAGTGGTATTCTTAAAGAAAATGAATCGTATACCGGGGAGTACTTGAGAAAAATAAAAGAATAATTCGAAAAAAATTGTTACATTGTTCCATGGTTTCACCTGCCTGCCGGCAGGCAGGTTGTTAAAAAACAACAATCGAACAATGAAGCAATGAAACAATCAAATAACTTACTATGAAAACTTTACTTAAATATATATTTATTTTTTTACTGATATCACTTATCTCTTATCTCATATCTAATCCCGTTCTTGCTGCTGACTTTAAGACCGATTATCAAGTCGAATACAATCTTTCTCAATCGCAAAATAATTTAAATTCTCAGGTTGATTTTAAGATAAATATTATTAATTTAAAAAGTGAGGTTTTTGTCAGCAAATTTGCTATAAGCTTTCCGGAATCTTTTTCAATTACCAATCTTAAAACTTCAGACGATAATGGATATATTACACCAAAAGTAACAACCGATGAAGAAAAAACCAGGATAGAATTAGAATTCTCAAACCCGGCGATTGGTAAAGATTCTGTTAATACTTTTTTTTTAAACTTTGATCAGGCAAATTTATTTAAGATAAATGGAAAAGTTTGGGAAGTGGTCTTACCGGTAATAGAAAATACTCAAAATGAGTCTTATAAAGTGACTGTCAATTTACCAGAAACAACCAACAAAAAAATTTCTATTTCAAAACCAAAACCTGATTTGATTACAGGAAACAAAATAATTTGGAATAATCCTCAAGCAAAAACAATTTATGCTGTTTTTGGGGATGTCCAAGTCTACCAAGCAGAATTAATATATCATTTGAAAAATGATCAGATATATCCAATTTTTACGGAAGTTGCTTTTCCGCCGGAAACTGCCAATCAGAAAATTTTTTTGCAATCAGTGAATCCTCCTCCTGAATCCGTTCGGATGGATGAGGATGGTAATTATTTAGGAAAATATTTTCTTAAGCCGCTCGAAACAAAAATAATTATTTATAAAAGTTTAATTGAGGTCTATTCTAAAACAAGAGATAATGCTACCGCCTACTTCAGAGCAGCTATTGGTCAACAAAAAAATTATCTTCTGACGGCAAAAAAATATTGGCAGATAAGTCAAATAGACAAAATAAAAAATATTACTCAACCAAAAGAAATTTACGATTTTGTCACAAGTAGTCTTAAATATAATTACAACAAAATTAATTCAAATAATAAACGCTTAGGAGCCGATGTTGTTTTATCAAACCCTGACCAGGCAGTTTGTATGGAGTTTACTGACCTTTTCATCGCTATTGCCCGCGAAAAAGGAATTTATAGCCGGGAAATTCAAGGCTACGGTTTTTCTTTAGATCAAAAACTGCAACCACTATCATTATCATCTGATATTTTGCACGCTTGGCCAGAATATTATGATACAAAAACAGAAAATTGGATTGCGGTTGACCCGACTTGGGAGAATACTTCAGGTATTAATTATTTTTCTTCATTTGATCTAAACCACATCGCCTTTGTTATCCATGGAAAAAACCCGGAGTATCCGCTGCCAGCCGGGATGTATAAAATAGAAAACTCCCGCGATGTTTCCATAAAACCGGTTGTCACCGAGCCGGTGGAAAAAAAGCAAATTCTTATTGAGGGAATAGATTTTCCAACCACGATTTCTGACAAAAAATCTTATCAGGGAAAATTTATTATAAAGAATAACGGTAATAGTTATCTTTGGCAGATCCCAATTAACTTAGAAGCAAAAGATATTCTTATTAAGAAAGATAAATTTGTCATTTCGGTTTTGGCCCCTTTTGAAAAAAAGACGATCACTTTTGACTATTCAGCCAAAGATAAAAACAAGAAAATTCAAGGAGAATTAATGATCAAAGTTTTCCAAAAAGAACTTTTAAGACAAAAAATTGTTGTTGTTCCCACAATTTATATTTTAATAATCCAATTTTTTGCTGTTATTTTAGGTTTTTCAGTTCTGTTTTTCATTTACCGAGTATTTCTAAAAATAACACATCATGATCACTAAGAGTCAAGCAAATAATCTACCTAACACAATTGGTCTTTATCTTTTTAAAAATAATAAAACAATTAACTACATTGGCAAATCGGTCAATATTAAAGCAAGAATATTATCCCACTTAGAAAATGCTAAGTTAGATAATAAAGAAAGATTAATTATAAAAAATTCAAATAAAATTGGAACAATAATAACTGAGTCAGAGTTTAAAGCTTTGATACTTGAGGCAAAATTAATCAGACAGCTTCAGCCAAAATATAATTCAATCTGGAAGGATGACAAGAGCCCCCTTTATATTAAAATAACTGCTAAAGACGAGTTCCCAAAGGTAGGATTAGTACGCAAGGAATCAGATAAACAAAATCTATATTTTGGCCCGTTTTCATCAGTCAGAATGGTTGAGAAAATTATTAATGACATCAGGCGAATTATTCCTTTTTGTACCCAAAAGAAGATTGGTAAAAAAGCCTGTTTTTATTCCAAAATCGGATTATGTAATCCTTGCCCGAATGAAATTAAAAATACATATGAAAAAAAACAATATAAAAAAAATATCAGACAGGTTATTTCTATTTTAAAAGGTAATGTAAAAGTAATTTTCAACGGACTTAATACACAATTAAATATTTTGATAAAAAATAACCAATATGAACAAGCTATTATTATTCGCAACAAAATTTTTCGGTTTGACCGATTACTAAATCTAAAAGAAGATTCGGAATATTTTTTAAACAATAATGAAAAAAGTTTAGATGAAATGCTAATCAATTTAAAAAAATACTTTCCTCAATTAAATAATCTTGATCGCATAGAAACATATGACATTAGTAATTTAGGATTAAAACAAGCAGTCGGGTCGATGGTGGTTATGAAAAATAATCAAATTGATAAGAAAGAATATCGTCGGTTCAAAATTAAACAAACGGGTTTAAAATCGGATCTTGACCGATTAAAAGAAGTTATAAATAGAAGATTAAAACAAGATTGGCCTGTTCCCAACCTGATTATTATTGATGGTGGTAGACCTCAAATTAAAGCGATTTTAACAATTGTTCAAAATAATAAAATAAATATTCCACTGATTGGAATTGCTAAAAATCCTGATAGAGTAATTGTGGGAGTTGAAGGGTTTCCAAATTTATTTTTAAAGAATGACAGCAAAATTTTAAACGTTATCAGATTGCTTCGTGACGAATCGCACCGCTTTGCCCGAAAATATCATCTGTTTTTAAGAAGCAAGGACTTTTTGATATAATTAAACTAAGTCATAAATAATAAATCTCAAATCACAAATAAATTATAAATATTAAATAGTAAATTCTAAACTTTTTTATATTTAGTGCTTATTATTTCAAATTTATTTGGAACTTGGTATTTAATATTTAGAGTTTTTTATTATGAAGAAGATTTTTAGGATGATAATTTTTTCCGGAGTAGCCATATTTCTTACGGCTCTTTGGAATAAAGGCTTTATTGTTAAAGACGACCCGATGATCTATCTAAAAGCGGCTTTGATAATTGCCGCCGTTTATTATTTGATTGTTCCCGCAAGTAAATTAGTTCTTCTCCCTCTAAATATTTTGACTTTTGGACTTGTTTCAGTAGTTTTTTACGCAGCAATTTTTTATTTTCTGTTGAATCGCTTTAACTTAATAAGTATCGAAGAATGGGTTTTCCCAGGGGCCAAGATGTTGGGAATTACATTAGGAAAAATAAAAATTTCTAGCACAGCAAATATTTTTGTGTCTTCTTTTTCGATTTCCACCGTTATTAATTTATTAGAAAAAATAATATGAAGAATTTTCTTTTGATTCTCAATATCATTTTCAGTGTCTTAATAGTTGTTTTTATTTTAATTCAGGGCAGGGGAGCAGGTTTGGGTAGTGCTTGGAATGGAAAAAATAATTCTTTGGTTAACAATAATTTTTATTGTTATTTTTTTAGTGGTTTCTTTCATCAATCTTTTTGTTAAATGAACAAAAAAGCTTTTCGTTATTATTATTGGTTATTTTTAGAGTTTGCTAAAAAATACTCTCGGTTGATTTTGATGAGTTTTTTTATCGGATTCATCAGTTTGATTGGTTTTTTGTCAGTTTCCCCATATTTAAAATCAATCTTCAATAAACAAGAAATAATTGGATTAGTTGGCAACTATGATTTTATAAATCTACCTGACGAGATAATGACAAAAGTTTCCAACGGTTTAGTAACTATTAATGAAAAAGGGGAGATTATCCCCGTTTTAGCAAATTCTTGGGAAGTACTGGACGAAGGAAAACAGTATCGATTTTATTTAAAAAATAATTTGCTTTGGAATGACGATAAAAAATTTACAGCAGAAAACATTAATTATCAATTTAATGATGTAAAAATAAAAGTTGTTGATAAAAATGTATTGGATTTTTATCTAAATAAGTCTTTAGGTATTTTCCCGACTTATTTGAGCAAGCCCTTAATTCGTCCTCCTTTAGTCGGAATTGCCGGTTTTTATAAATTAGGGAAATATAAAATTCTCAATGGTTCTTTGGTAGAGATAACTCTTGTGCCCAACACTAAGGACTTAATGACGGTCAAATATAAATTTTATAATAATGAATCTGATCTGGTAACGGCTTATAAAAAAGGAGAAATTAACAAAATGACTTTAACAAAAAAGTCAGTTGCCGATACTTTTATAAATTGGAAAAATAGTCAGATAGTTAAGTCAGTTGACTATAATCGTTTATTAACTTTATTTTTTAACAATAAAGAAAAAGCGTTTTCTAATAAAGATATTAAAGATGCTTTTTCCATGATGATAGATTATCAAAAACTGGCTGATTTTGGAGAAATCGCCCAAGGACCAATTCCTCCTATATCTTGGGCTTATAATTCCTCACTAAAAACAAATATATACGACATAGATACAGCTACAAAAATTGTTAAAAAAGGAATTGAAGCCACTGAATCGCCTCAATTAAATCTAATGACATCTTACGACTATTACGATGCGGCAGATAATATTGCCGGGGAAATAAAAAAAACAGGACTAAAGGTAGATATTAATATGGTTACTTACGAACGACCGGACAACTTTGATTTATTATTGGTTTTTTGGAATGTGCCTAAAGATCCAGATCAATATTATTTCTGGCACTCGACCCAGAAAGAAGGAAATATAGGTAACTATTCTAATGTTAAAATTGATAAATTGCTGGAAGAAGGTCGTTCAACCATCAATATTGAGGAAAGAAGTAAAATCTATCAGGAATTTCAGAAAATTATTCAGGACGACCCACCGGCCCTTTTCTTGTACTATCCTTACGTTTACACAATAAAACGTAAGTGATATAATAAAATCCTAAATAATAAATTTCAAGCTCCAAATAAATTCAAATTTTTAAAATTTAATATTTAAAATTTATTTGTGATTTTAGATTTAAAATTTGATATTTATTTTAGTCGGGGTGGCGAAATGGTATACGCGCAAGCTTGAGGGGCTTGTGGTCGCAAGACTGTGCAGGTTCAAGTCCTGTCCCCGACACAATTTTTTAACCACTTAAAAGCGTTAATATTAATTTTGTTTACTTCAGTCATTAATAAAGTATAGACTTTGTAACTATGAATTTTTTTAACTTCTTTATCTATCTTTTCAAAATTTTTTTCAATTGAGTCCATAATTAATAAAACCTCTTGATTAGATTCGATTTTATTTTTCCATAAATAAGAAGAGTCAATAGATATTTTTTTCGTACAGACAATCAGCTTTTCCTTAAGCAATTGGATCGAAATACTATCTGCTTCTTTGATGTTTTTACAGGAAAGAAAAAGTAAACAGGGCTTCATTCGTTAATTGAAAATGTTAATAACAAATTCTAACATTAAAATATATAATTTATTTATGGAATATACTATTCTTGGCAAGACAAATTTAAGGATCTCACGAATAGGTTTTGGTGGATGGGGAATTGGAGGTGGTGCTCCAGTTTTAAGATGGAAAGATATGTGGAAGGCTGATGATAAACTTTCAAAACAGTCTTTACTCAATGCTTATGAAAATGGAATAAATTTTTTTGACACAGCGTTAATTTATGCTGATGGACATAGCGAAAGATTAATTAGAAATACTCTTGGAAACACAAATATAATTATTGCTACCAAAGTCCCTCCATTAGACGGCCATTGGCCAGCAAAAAATAAAGATATGAATAAGGTATTTCCAATAGATTATATTATTAAAAAGGCAAGAGAAAGTTATGAGAATCTAGGAAAGAAGACCATAGATTTATTACAACTTCATGTTTGGATGGATGATTGGTTTGAATCAAAAAATTGGAGAGAAGCTTTTGCAATATTAAAAAAAGAAGGAATCATAAAGTTTGTTGGCATATCAATAAATGACCACGACCCAGATTCTGCGTTAAAAATAGTTGGCTCAGGAGAAATTGATACAATTCAAGTAATTTATAATATTTTTGATCAATCTCCTCAAGATAAACTATTGCCATTAGCTAGAAAAAATAATATTGGTATAATTGCCCGCGTTCCACTAGACGAAGGTTCGTTAAGCGGAACTTTCACTCATAAGACTACTTTTAACGATTGGCGAAAAGACTATTTTACTTCTGATAGATTAAAAATAACTATTGATAAAGTCAGTGGAATAAAAAATAAATTAGTTAATGAAAAAAGAACCATGAGTCAAATTGCATTAAAATTCTGCTTATTAAAGAATGGAGCCGACGTGGTTATCGTTGGAATGAGAAACTCTAATCATGTTACAGAAAATGTTAAAAGCGTTGATGTAAGCTTTACCAAAGAAGAACTAGATTATTTGGTAAAACAAAGATGGATTAGAAACTTTTATCCTGAAGATGTTTAATTACATTTAAACTATGTGCCCTGCGTGTATTTTGACAATTGGAGGTGGGTTATTCGTAGCAAAAAAACTTGGAATAAATGATATTTTTGCAATCGGCTTATTAACACTTTTTCTTTCAATAACAGCAGATAAAATTTTAAGAAATATTAATCACGGAAAAATTTTTTTTCCTTACCAAAGAATGGTTGTCTCCTTTTTGTTATTATTGATTATAATACTAATATTTAGACTATTGATATAAGCTACTACATTATAACGTTATAATGTAGTGGAACAAAAAAACCATGAAATTAAATAAAATAATTAAAGAGTTTGTAGATTATCTAAAAAACGATCTGTTGAAACAGATTAATAAGACAATTGTCAAAATGTTTGAATGTTGTCGAGAATAAATGTAGAATGAATTTAAGTACATTATAAATTTTTCTTTGAATATTATGTTTAATTTAAAAGGTAAAAAAGCTCTAGTTACCGGAGCCTCTCGAGGGATAGGTCGTGGAATTGCCCTATCTTTAGCTAAGGCCGGTGCTTCAGTCGCCGTTAATTATCATTCAAAAGTAGAAGAAGCAGAGACAGTCGTAGTTGAAGTTAAAAAATTAGATGGTGATTCATTTTCGGTTCAGGCTGATGTCTCCAACAAAGAGCAGGTTGTTAAAATGTTTGAGGAAGTAAAGAATAAATTTGGCCACCTTAATATTTTAGTGAATAATGCTGGAGTAGTTTATATGAACCCAATAGATAAAATAACTGAGGAAGAGTGGGATAAAGTACTAAACATTAATTTAAAAGGACAGTTTTTTTGCGTTCAAGAAGCGATTAAGATTATGCCTTTCGGAGGAAAGATTATTAATATTTCCTCAATCGCTTCAGGCGGAGTGGGAGTTGGATTTGGCAACATTGTTCATTATGCTGCCTCAAAAGGCGGAGTGATTGCTATGGTCGAAGATCTGGCTATTGAACTTGGGCCCAGGGGAATTAATGTTAACGCCATCGGTCCGGGTGTGATTGAAACTGATATGACGACAGTAATATTGGCAGATGAAAAGACAAAAATAGGCATGTTGACAAGAATTCCAAAAGGAAGGTTTGGTAAAGCTGAAGATATTGGGGCTGCAGCAGTCTTTTTAGCTTCTGATGAAGCTGATTATATTACAGGTACGGTGATCTATGTTGACGGCGGTTGGTTAAGTCAGTAATATGATTATATGAACTTAACTGAGCTGTCATATTATTTCCGAAAATTCTTACCTTATTTTATTTTATTTTGTCTTATTTTTTTAATATTTTTTTATTCAGTTAAATTGACTTTAATTTATTTGGAATCTAATAAAACTAACACGATTTATACTAACGAAATTTTTGGAAAAGTCAGTCTACCGGAAATTCCTGGATCTTCATCAAGCGCCGGATTAAAATTTACGCTAGATACGATTGAAGGTCAACCAGTAACAGCTACTGATACCGCCAAAGTTTATTTCCTGCCTCAGTATAATCCCCGCTTTGGTTACAGCGAAAAAATATATTTGATTGCTAAAAGTTTCGGTTTTAATACAGAAGTAGTTAAACACAAGCTAGTTGGGAAAACCGCTACCTTTAGTGATATAGAAAAAACTTTGACAATTGATATTTCTAATTTTAATTTTAAATTTGATAGAAAAGTTAATAACACATTATTTACTTCTCCTCAGTTGACTATTCCTACTAAAACAGTTATTGAAAATAAAGCGATCGATTTTTTGAAAAAGATCGGTCGTTATCCGGATGAACTGGCAAAAGGAACGACCAATGTAATTTATCTGAAATTTAATCCAATAAATCAAAATTTTGTTAATGTTGAAAAAAGTTCGCAAGCGCAGTTAGTTGAGATAGATTTTGGGCGACCGGATGTTGACACTTTTAAAGTGGTAACGCCAAAGTTTTTTACCAGTCAGAATTATGTAATTATGCTTTTTCAGGGAGAGGAATTTCAAATAATAAAAAGTCAAATGGCTTTTTTTGAAAAATCTGAGGAACAAGTTGGTACTTATTTGGTAAAGACCGGTGAAGAAGCTTGGTCAGAATTAAACAGCGGCATGGGGCTTGTTGTGGCCGGAACGCAGGGGCAAAAAAATATCCTTATCAAAGATATGAAACTACGTTATTTTGATCCTGATATTTATCAAAATTATTTACAGCCGGTATATGTGTTTTTGGGAGAAGGGAACTTTGCGGCATACGTACCGGCAGTAAAAAACTAATTCAAAAGTTAAAAGTTAGAAGTCAAAATTTAAATTCAAAATTAAAAAGTTTTAATACTTTTGACTTTTGATTTTTGACTTAGTACCGAGGATTTATATAACCTACATTTGCTTCTATCCAGGTGATTATGTTCTTCGTATCATTAAATCTATCCAAACTTTTTAAGATAACGATTACAAACTGATGACCGTTTTTTTTATAAAAAGAAACCAAATTTTCTCCAGCATTTTCTGTATAGCCGGTTTTCAATCCGCCCAGTCCCTGAATTTCTCCAAGAAGTTTATTGACATTGGTCAGTTGATGAAAGTATTTAAAATCAACATCAGAGATACTGATTTCTTTAGTGGAAACAATTTTTGACAAGTAAGGATTTTTAAGGAGTTCTCTGGCCGCCAAACTTAAGTCAAAAGCTGTCGAATGTTGGGTTCCAGAATCTAAACCATTAGGATTTGAAAAATAACTGTTTTTCATGCCTAGATCACGAGCCTTTTTATTCATCAGGTCAACAAACTTATAATAACCATAATTATCCGCTAAAACGAATGCGGCA
This sequence comes from Candidatus Roizmanbacteria bacterium GW2011_GWC2_34_23, assembly GCA_000990305.1. Taxonomy (GTDB): domain Bacteria; phylum Patescibacteriota; class Microgenomatia; order UBA1406; family GWC2-37-13; genus GWC2-37-13. The sequence continues at coordinate 20,244 of LBPR01000018.1, forward strand.
TCGTTACCAGAATGAACAAGCGTGCCATATAGAATATTTTCAACAGTAATTTTTTCTCCAATAATCAGTCCCATGACTTGGCCGTCGGTAATTATTTTTTTAACAGTAATAATTTGATCAGGTTTATAGACATCGTAAGCGACTAAAGCAGTCAGAATTTTTGTTGTTGAAGCAGGAAAAAGTTTTAAATTTTCGTTACGGGAAAAAATCGGGGCAGATCAACTAAATAAATACTTTCAGCCGTGACTTCGGGATAGTAAGGGAGCTTGAGATATGGGATAGGTTTGATATTGATTTTAATTTCTGGAATGATTTTATTTATTAAATCCCGATTGTAGGCAAAGATGTGAAAATAATATGAATCACCAGGGTAAAAGAGGAAGAGGAGGATAAAAAAGGCGAATAAAAAAATATGTTTTGGACGCATGGATTAAGAATCCAGACTAAAATCACCTTATATTTTTTAAGAAGTAATTATAGACTGGATCCCCTCCTACGAGGGGATGACAAACGATTTATTTAGAAAATTCTCCCACGATCGGCTTGGTGACTCTCTCAAGATCAGACCCCTTCATAGATATTGATTTACTGTGGCTGCCAGCGTTAAAAAAAACAGTTTCATTATCAACAATTGTTTGATCAAAATATAAAGGAATCTTAAATAAATTTCCAAGTGGAGGAACCGCTCCTATTTCGACACCAGAAATGTTTTTTACTTCTTCAGGTTTCGCCATTTCTAAATCTTTAATTGAATATAGTTTTTTAAATACTGACGTATCAACTTTTTTATTACCGGGAACAACTATCATTATTGGTTTCTTATCAGCATTCATTATTAACGCTTTGGCCCCGAGCGAGAGAGAAGACCCTCTAATCTTTGCGGCGTCTTCTGAAGTAAAGACAGGCTTATGTTCTATCAGCTCATAAACAACTTTATTTTCATCAAGTAAATTTTTTATTTTATCAAAAACGGATTTAGAAGTCGTCGTTTTTTTTTCTCCGGAATTACGCAGTTTGATACCTAGTTCTTTCAATTTTTCATCTTTGACGGTCGAAGGGGCCTTCATGATGGCAGTTCGTCCGCCAGAAGTCATTGGCATAGCGATCACTTCCCGGATTGATGTTTCACCGGTGATACAGGTTAGCAATCGATCAATTCCCGGTGCAATCCCTCCATGAGGAGGCGCACCATAACCTAAGGCCTCAATCATATGGCCAAATTTCAGATTAATTTCTTCCTCAGATAATCCCATAATTTCAAATACTGACTTCAATCCCTCTGGAGTATGGTTTCTGATACTGCCTCCACCGACTTCATAACCATTACAAACCAAATCATATTGTGTGGTTAAAATATTGCCGACATTTTTTTTATTCAAAAGATCTTTCATAAATTCTGGTTTTGGAGCAGAGAAAGGGTTGTGGGTGAAAGTCCAGCCGCCCTCCTTAGTTTTTTCAAAGAATGGAAAATCAACCACCCAGGCAAAGGCTTGGATGTTTTTCGCTTTTTCTTCTGGAGTCCTTAAATCAAACTTATCTGCCCCGAATTTTTTTATTGCTTCAGTATAAGTAAAGACAGGGAAAGGTTTTTGTTTGATCGACACTTTTAATTTTTCGTAAACTTCAATAAAAAGATTTTCAGTCAATCTCATTACATCCTCACGCTCTACAAAACTCATCTCTAGATCAAGTTGAGTGAATTCACCGTAAGCCCGGTCAGCTCGAGGATCTTCATCACGGAAACAACGGGCAATCTGAAAATATTTTTCAACTCCACCGACCATTAATAACTGTTTATATTGTTGAGGTGACTGGGGGAGGGCATAAAACTTTCCTAATTGAAGACGGGAAGGAACGATAAAATCCCGAGCTCCTTCCGGAGTCGTCTCAGACAAAATTGGCGTCTCAATTTCTAAAAAATCCTGTTTGAATAGATGTTGTCTGATCAAGTCAATAAACCTTGATCTTAAGGCTAGGTTTTTATACATTCTCGGGCGGCGTAGATCAAGATAACGATATTTAAGCCTGACTTCTTCGTCGATATCATGTCCGTCGGTATTGACTGGGATAGGGAGAGTCTTGGTTTTATTTAAGATCTTTAATTCTTTAACTTCTATTTCAATAGAACCGGTTTTTATTTTTGAGTTAATCATTTTATCCGGTCTGGCTTTAACAAGGCCTTTTATATAAACAACATCTTCTTCAGAAAGGGCTTTGAATTCTTCGCCTCCAACAACTTGGACAGTGCCAGTTCTATCACGAAGGTCGATAAAAACGATCTTTTTATGGTCACGTTTAGTGTCTACCCAGCCGTAAAGCTCAACAGTTTCCCCAACTTTATTTACTGTTTGTTCCACAGATAAATTTTTCATAATAACTTCATAATCATACAGTCTTTTTACGTTATTGACAAGAATATAAATTCAGTTATAATTATTATCCTATAATCATGAAAAATACATTTTAATTTAAATTACCCACCCCGCAAAAGGCGGGGTTTTTAAATTTATGGTATTAAAAATTGAATCATATTTTGATATTGATCCACAATTATTTGGAGAAAAACGCAATAAAAGTCAGTTAATGAAAGTTAACATATCTAACTTAAATGGCATCCAACCTTTGGATGAATACAGTGAAAAAAAAACAGAAAAAATAAATGCACTTTATAAAGAATATGAAAGATTAGGTAATGCGGATCAATTATCAAGAGACTTTCCAATAACTTGTTGCGCTGTTCCTAATTTAAACATATATGATTCAATATTTATTTCATCATTGACAGAATTTATACCTGAAACAGAGTACATATTAGCAATTATTGATGGTCATCATAGAGTTAGAAATGGACCGAAGCATGGTATTACAGATTTTTGTTGTTCAATTCATACGTTATCCGACGCTCTTTTTAATATGAAAAAATTAAAAAAATTAAATTCTTATGTATCCCCAGAGGAATATTATAAAATGCTAATGCATGGTATGTCTACTACAATAGAGGCTTTTGAACATAGAGGCTACATACATAAAATAATGCCAGTGAGATTGGTTTGAGCCACAGTAAGTATAAGCATCTTTAACATAAGAATGTAATAATTTTCCCCTGAATGGTTTTTTTGTTATTCCATTCATTTATATCAAGATTATAAACCACTTTTAATTTTTGTCCTCGGGAGAGTTCTTTGAATTTATCGGCTTGATTGAAAGCGAGGAATTCGAGGGAGGGATTAGGGACTAGACTGTTAGGGGTTAGGGAATCTTTTATGAATAACTTCAGGTGTTTTTGAGTTTTGCCAAGGAGCTGGGCGCCAGTGAGAGTTCCTTCGCTATAAAATAACGGGCGCGGATTACCCATGCCAAAAGGTTCCAATGCTTCCAAAGATTTAACTAAATCTAAATTAATTTTTGAGATGGGAATTTTTAGATCGGCTTCAATTTTTCTTTCAAGATCTTTATTCTTTATTAATTTAGATGACAACTCTCGTGCGGCCGTCTCGAAGTTGTTCAGTTGATCCTTTTCTAAAGTAAAACCAGCCGCTTGTTTGTGGCCGCCAACATCGATAAGATTTTTTTTCAGGGAACGAAGGAAATCAGTAATATGAAAAGAGGGGATTGATCGGGCTGAACCTTTATATCCAATATCAGTTTTTGTTAAAACCAAAGTCGGCCGGTAAAATTCCTCAGCGATCTTTGAGGCGATTAAGCCGATGATGCCTTCGTGCCAGTGATCAGAGATGAGGATGATGATCTTGACGAGCTGTTTAGGGTCTGACCCTCCCGGAGGGTCAGACCCTATTTTTAGACGTGCCTCGGCAACGGATTTTTCAACTAATTCCTGTCTCTCAACATTTACATTTCCGATTTTATGAGCGAGAGTATAAGCTTTTTTCTCATCATTAGTACAAAGTAAACGGAGGGCATCAATTGCATGTTCCAGTCTTCCGATGGCGTTTATTCTTGGTGCGATCATAAATCCGACTTCATATGGGGTAATTTTTTTATCAGCAATACCTGCCTGTTTGATAATATGTTTTATGCCAAAACGTTTTATTTTATTAAAAGTTTCAAGTCCGTGCTTAACAAGTGAACGAGAAGGTCCAACCAGCGGAACAAGATCAGCGATCGTTCCGATCGAAGTCAATGATAAATAATCGGTTTTAAAATTATTTTGTAGAGACGAGGCATGCCTCGTCTGTACGTTAGAAAAATTTATAAATATTTCCTTAGCAAAAAAATAAGCAACTCCAGATCCTGATAAGGCGGGGATATGAAAAATCGCTTCAGCTTTTGGAATCTTTTCTCCCTTCAAATGATGATCGGTAATAATTATTTTTATTCCAAGTTTCTCTGCATATTTTATTTCTTCGACTTTAGTGATTCCATGATCAACGCTAATAATTAACGCCGGATCAAATTCGCGTTTAACATTATCTATCCCAATTCTAGAAAATCCATAACCTTCCAATTTTCGATGGGGGACGTAGGGCATAACTTTAAAACCTAAGAGGTGTAAGGTTTCCCAAAGAATTGCTCCACCGGTAATTCCATCAGCATCATAGTCGGTATAAACGACGATCATTTGATTTTTCCTCTTAATTTCTTTAAGCAGTTTAATTACTTTAATTAAATAAAGTTTATATTTTGGGTCAAAGTCAATTAAAGAAATTTTTAGTGGAGATTGTGGGTTGAGAAATTGTTCAAGATCCTTGATGTGGCGGGATTTTAAAATAAGATCAACTATTTCTTTATCTGCTATATTATCTTGAAGCTTGATTTCATTTTTGAAAGTAATATTCATATTTACTCGATCAATTTCTCTTGTTTTTCCACCGTCATCAAGTTAGTGCTATCCAACTTCTGTCCCAAAGACGAAAATGTTTTTGATACTTGTGAGCTTTGGTTATAGGCATTGGTCACATGTTTATTTAAAACAGAAAATGCTTCATCGGTTTTTTGATAATCTTTTTTGATTGCCTGTAGGATCTTTAAAATTTCCTTGGCTTTGGTTTCAATTTTTTCGCCTTCAAATGAAATTAAAATTGCCTTGATATAAGCATAAAAACTCATTGGAGAAACCGGTAGGACGCGATTTTTTCCGGCATAGTCGAAGACGGTTTCACTATTGATTAGTTCATAGTAAACACTTTCTGAGGGGATATACATTAAGGCGTAATCAACTGTTTTTTCTTCGGCTAATATATATTTTCTGGCAATATCATCAACATGTTTTTTGACATCCCGTTCAAAATTTTTTTTAATAACTACAATCTCATCTTTATTGGTGGCTTTGGCAATTTTTTTAAAAGTGTCAATCGGAAACTTTGAATCAATTGGAATCAATCCTTGGGAAGTAATTAAAACCGCATCAACGATTGATCCGGTCTTAAAATGATATTGAAGTTTGTAGGAAGATTTTGGAAAGTTTTGTGCAAGTAATTCTTTTAAAACATGCTCACCAATATTACCACGGAGTTTTGGAGAGGTTAGATATTCTTGTAATTCTTTCATTGATCGTCCGATCTCGGAGAATTCACCGATCGATTTTTGAACAGAAGCAAATATTTCCAGATTTTTCGAAAGTTTTTGATCGACCGACTGATTAGAAATCTTTAACCATTCAACGACATCTGAAGACAGGGTTGTTTTTTCTTCAAGTTTATTAAGCCAGGACTTAATGAAAAAAAGGATTACTACGATAGAAATAAAAAACAAAACTAAAATCAATGAAAGATTCATGAAATCATTATATCAAACCTCCGCCTTTGAAGATCTTTGGCTTTAGCCATTCTTGGCTAGTTTGAGGTTTCTCAGTAGTAACTTCTTTTTCTACAGATTCAATTGGGCTAGATTTTGGCACTTCCGGACTATGGCTAGGCATAGAGTTAATAACTTGAGGTTGTGGGAAAGACATTGTTTGTGGGGCTGTAACTGGAACAGGTTTTTTGAAAGCTTTTTTAACAGCGCCTGACCTTAGCAAGGTTGCAACGTGTTCAAATGTATCGGCATTGGTCGAATAAGATGTAAAATTGTTGGTTGATGCGGCTGCACCAGCATAAAGGTTGGTGGCAATATCACGATCAATTTCTATACCTAATGTTTGTATAATTGATAAAACCAACTCAGAAATAGATGAAATTGTTTTATTAACATAGTTAACTGTGCCAAAGTAAGCATTAGTGAGATGACGATCAATATTAACAATATCTTTTCCATTAAATTGGTTTTGATTATCTGTATAAATTGTCCCTAAACTGTTTAAAGTCGGGGCATCGATAACAAAAATAACATCAACTAGGCCCCCGGTATAGGAAAAATTAACTTGATTAGGATTTAATTTTTGATGACCTAGACGGGGAGTAACTACCAAATTAAAAGATTGACCCTGAATGTTGTAGTCGACTTTATCAATCGCTCCATCTGAATAAGGAAAAGAGATCATCAGACTATCTCCACCGGCTCCTATTACATTTTGGATTTTGTCTGAAGCAACTAAATCTGATTGAACTTTCTGACTACAGGCAATGGAGACAGTTTTACCCATTTTATTTAAAGCTAAATAAAGTGAAGTTGAAGCAGCAATGGCGTCGATTGATGGATTTGTGGGAACAAGAATAACGGCTGAATGGCATTTAGTGGTTATTTCTTGAATACGGGCTAAGATGTTTTGGGTGTTATCCATATTTCTTATAGGATAGATTTTACCACATCGCCTACCAAAAAGTCAAGTGGAGGACCGAATATCATTCCAGCTTCCTGGCCTTTTTTTACTTCATTAATTGTTTTTGCACGAATCTTCAGTGATACTAACTTTGTTTTTCCTATAGGTTTATTTTTTCGAAAAGCTTCCAGTTCATCACCAAGATTGATCTTTCCCTTGATCACATTGACTCCAAAGATCTTTTCACCCTCAATTATAAAGTTTGCAAGAATCTGTGCCTCTCCCTTTAAATTTTTTTCTTTTTCTTCTTTCTCTTTGATCAAATTAGCAACTTCGTTCAGCTCATCAAGAAGTTCATAGATAATTTGGTAGTTTTTAATAATAACTTTTTCCTGCTTGGCTAGACTTTCAGCTTCGTGGCTAGTTTTTACCGTGAACCCAATGATAATTGATTTGGTTGCTTTAGCTAAAAATATATCCGATTTGTTGATTTCCCCAACGGCAAGTAGAACGATGTTTAAATTAGTATTGTCTTTAAGAGAATTTTTTATGGCTTCAACACTACCTTGGGAGTCGGCCTTTATGATGGCCGGAAGTTTTTTTTCAATAACGGGAATTTTTAAGACGTCTTCCAGGGTTAGGGCGGGGGAGGGATTAGGGATTAGACTGTTAGGGACTAGGGAGGAGGGAATTGTTTGAGCTTGCTTGATCATGCTTCCGACTTCAGGCATTTCGTCGAAACCTGTTATCTCAAAAGGATTGGAAGGAACAACTTGACTAACATTTTTACCAAGATCATTAATCAATGACTTAACTTTTATTTTTTGATCATTAACATAGATGGTATCAGCAATTTTTATTGTACCGTCTTTAATTATTGCACTGGCGACGATTCCCCGACGGTCTTTTTTTGTTTCGATGATATAAGCTTGAACCGGATTTTTTTCATTATACGTAAGCTTCAAATCAGAAGCAATAAAAAGAATTGTTTCCAGCAGTTCATTGACTCCAGTTCCTGTTTTAGCGGAAACCAAGGCAACCGGTACATCTCCACCCTTACTTTCAGTTAACACTTCATATTTTAAAAGATCATTTTTTACTTTATCTGGATTGGTATCAGGAAGATCAATTTTATTGATAACAACAATAAAAGGAATACCGGCTGCTTTGATGTGAGAAATTGACTCTGCAGTTTGAGGCATGACAGAATCTTTTCCATCAATTAAAAGCAAAGCGATATCAGCCACATTAGCGCCTCTGGCTCGAAGTTTGCTAAAAGCCTCATGACCGGGAGTATCAACAAAAGTTATTTTATTTGTCTTGTAATCCTTAAATTCGGTTGTAATTTCATAAGCTCCAATTTTTTGAGTTATGCCACCGAACTCACGATCAGTGATGTTACTTTTTCGAATGAAGTCCAATAGGGTAGTTTTTCCGTGATCTACATGGCCCAGTATTGCGACTATTGGGGGACGAGTTTTCATAGAATTATGCCTTTGGCTTTTCTTTTTCAACTTTCTTTTCAGGAGTGGCTTCAGGAGTTTTTTCTGGCTCTTCGGATTTAGTTTGAATGATATCAATCTCAAATTCGGTCAATCTTGAGGCTAAATTAACATTAATTCCACCCCTTCCGATGGCCAGTGGAGCTTCTTTTTCATCAACGGTTACCTTGGCCCTTTTTCCGGTTTTATCAATCTCAACTGAGGTAATTTTAGCCGGTGAAAGAGCCGCCATTAAAAACAATTTTTCATCTTTATTCCATTGGATAATGTCAATTTTTTCCATTCCGCCCAATTCATCAATCACAGTTTGAACTCGAACGCCCTTTTGGCCCACACAAGCCCCGACCGGATCAACACCCGATTGAGTAGAAGTAACCGCTATTTTAGCCCGCTCACCCGGTTCTCGGACGATTTTTTTAATTTCAATTGCGCCACTGGTTATTTCCGGAACTTCCCTTTTAAACAACTCTTCAATTAATTTTGGATGAGAGTGAGAAACAATAATTCTTGGATTATCAAATTTATCATTCGATATTTCTTTAAGGTAAACAATCAAATTATCATTGACTTGGTATTTATAATTACTCACCTGTTCTTCTTTAGGAAGAATAGCTTCAGCTTTGCCAATATCTACTGACGCACTATAACCATCATATCTAATGATGCGACCTTTGACGAGCGTTCCTACTTGAGATAAATAGTGTGAGGCAACGGTTTTTTTCTCTGCCTCTCTAATTTTTTGCAAAATAACTTGTTTAGCGGTTTGAGCAGCGATTCTTCCAAAACCTGGAGGAGTGATATCTTTCTCATTCTTCAATATCTTTGCCTCACCAGTATCTTTATTGACTGTAACCTTGATTTCTTCCTCCTCTTTAGAATACTCTTTTTTATAAGCGGCAATTATGGCTTGTTCGATCGAAAAAATAACATCATCAGGAGAAATACCGCGTTCGGTTGCGACCTGATTCAAAGCTAATGAAAACTCACTTTTGATTATTGTCATATATATTTGGTTTTTAAAACTTTATTTTTTTGTGGCTGGCTGTGCTTGAGTTTCTTTTTTAACAGGCGCAGCCTCCTTGATTTTATCGGTTTTTTCTTTCTTTTCACTGCCTTCAGTTACTGCTTCCTCCCCTTCTTTAACGGCTTCAGTGATTATCTCTGGGGCAGCCACGGCTGTTTCTGGAACAATACTTTCTTCTTTGTGGGCAATAACGGCAACAATAACTTTTTCCTCTGGTGTTTTTATTTCATACTTATCTGATTTTTTAAGATCGGAAACTTTTATTTCCTGGCCAATTTCTTTTATAACAGTGACATCAACTTCAATGTGAGAAGGAATATCTTCTGGCAAAGCTTCAACTAAAATAGTATCGGATTGAACAAGAAGAACTCCTGCTTTTTGAGAAACTGCTTCAGAAATACCCATGGTTTTAACCGGAACATTAGTTTCAATTTTTTTTGTAAGATCAATTTTTCTAAAATCAATATGGAGTAGGGAGCTTGATAATGGATGTTTTTGTATGCTTTTTATCAAAGCAGGAATGTTTTCTTTGTCCAAATTTAAATAAACAACGCCTGTTTCACCAACTAATTTGTATGTCTTAATAAGATCCTTATAAACAACGGATACAGACTTTGATTTAAAATCCGGGCCGTAAATATTGCCAGGGACTAATCCTTGTTTTCTGACTTTATTTAACTTTTTACCAAAAACGGTTCGTAATTCAACCTTTAAGGAGACTTTATCTTTAGAACTTAGTGATTTCTTACTGGTCATATAATTTTTATAAAATTTATAATAGTTATAACGATTATTTAATTCTAATTTTTTGTTAACTCAATGAAAAATATTTTGTCAGTCAATAAGTTCGTATTATAGACGATTTGATTATCTTTAACAATAGGAGAAAAATTTTGATTAAGGATAGAAATGCTTTTATTTAATTCAAATTCCAGTATCAAGTCGGAGTTTTTTGCTCCAGTTTGTTTTTGGACAACTAATTGATATATGTTTCCTCCTTTTTTTAATGGTTCATTTAATTGATAGCTGATTTTAATGTCAGTTATTTTTCCCGGAGCTAATTCAAAGAGAAATCCGATTAATTTATATTGAGCATCGTCAATTTGATCAATATTTTCGACTTGGACGCCGTCTTTTGTAACCTGATTTAGAGTAGAATTTTTAGGCAATAAAATTTGAAAATAATTACGATAGTAGCCGGTAGGAAAGATTTCTGCCGGCGAGTCATTTTTATACTGTAGGGAAAGAAGGTGACTGATTTTACCTTCAGAATTAATCTTAATTTTTAAATTTACGAATCGGTTAATAAAAAAATTAGCCTTATTAGCTCCGAGATTGGCGTCATATGGAAAAATATAATCAGTTATACAATCGGCTGATAATGTGCATTTGGGATCAATGACGCGGCCGGACCAGAAGTTAGAGTCAAAAAGGGATTGAAAATTTTGATCTTCAAAAAAAACTACAATTTGTTTTTCATCAAGAGACTTTTTTATTTGAAAAAA
>LBPR01000019.1 GCA_000990305.1 Candidatus Roizmanbacteria bacterium GW2011_GWC2_34_23
CATCCAAGCTTGCAAAGCTTCCTGTTGTAACGCCCGACCAAACGAATAACTTAACTGCCAAGATAGATCTTTAAACATTGCATTCATTGTTTTTAAATACTCTGTTGATTGATCAGGAGTAAGGCCGCCTGATAAAAAGACTATTCCTGGAACTTCCGGAGGAACAGTTGCTTTTAATGTTTCAACTGTCAAACGGGCAATTTCTTCGGAGGTTGACTTATTTTGCGATTCTTTTCCGGGCAAAACCATATTTGGTTTTAATAACATTCCATTAAGTTTTACTCCAAATTGTTTTAACCAATAAAAGACATCTTTAAGAACCACGGTCGTCACTTCTTTGCTTTTATTAATATCATGACTTCCCTCAAGAACTAATATTTCCGGCTCAACAATTGGAACTAATCCGACCCTTTGGCAAAGAAGAGCGTACTGCGCAAGTCCAACAGAATTTGAGGTAACAGCAACTGCCGAAGGCATTTTTTCACCAACTTTATATACTGCTCTCCATTTGGCAAAAGTTGCTCCCATATTTTTATACTCTAACAATCTTGCTTCCAATTTATCTAACCCCTGGGTAAAGGATTCTCCCTGTTCATTAATTTTTACAACACCTAAATCAACTTTAATGCCCGGATGAATGTTTTTAGATTTAAGCAAATCAGCAATCATCTTGCCGTTTGGTAAAGGTGAACGCAGTGTTTCGTCAAATAAAATTTCGCCGCTAATTGCCTCTTCTATTCCTTGGGACCCAGCCATTATTTCTCTCCACATTGAACGGTTCTCCGGAGTTGCTTCCACTCCAATTGCATCTAACCGTTTTTTCATTGTTCCGGTGCTTTCATCAGCTGCCAATATTCCTTTTCTAGGAGCAACTAACTCTCGAGCAACTTTTGCCAAAATATCTTCACCTACTTGATCAGTAACCATATTTATTAAATAAATAATTAATAAAATATTTTATCACTATTGAATAGACAAATACAAGTTTATTTGATATATTAATTAATATTAACCATGGATAGAAACTTAGCTCTCGAATTCGTTCGGGTTACTGAGGCAGCCGCAATTGCAGCGGCCAAATGGATAGGTCGAGGTGAAAAAAAGAAAGCCGACGGCGCGGCCGTCGATGCAATGAGATCGCGTTTTAACCAAGTTGATTTTTCCGGAACAGTTGTCATAGGTGAAGGTGAAAAAGATGAAGCCCCGATGTTATACACCGGTGAAAAAGTCGGCACCAAAAAAGGACCGGTTATGGATTTGGCAATTGACCCTCTTGAATGTACCGATAGCGTTGCTTACGGTAGATATAATGCTACGACTGTGGTTGCTTCAGGCCCAAAGGGCAGTCTTCTCCACGCTCCTGATACCTATATGAAAAAGATTTGTGTTGGCCCCCTCGGTAAAAAAGCTATTAATTTAGAAGCCTCTGTTAAAGTAAATATCGAAAAAGTTGCCAAAGCAATGAATAAAAAAGTTGAAGATATTACTGTTGTTGTTTTGGATAGGGAAAGACACGCTGATTTAATAAAAGAAATTCGTGACGCAGGAGCTCGAGTCAGGTTAATTACTGATGGTGATGTTGCCGCTGCTATCGCTACTTGTTTTCCAGAAAGTGGCATTGATATGCTAATGGGAGTTGGTGGATCGACCGAAGCTGTACTTGCCGCTGTCCCTGTAAAAATCTTAGGTGGAGAAATTTTATGTCAATTTAAAGCTAAAAAAGATGCTGATATTCCAAAAATAAAGGCCGCCGGTGTTAAAAATATCAATAAAATTTTTGATGCAGAAGATATGGCTAAAGGAAAAGAATTAACGTTTACCGCTACCGGAGTTATTGACGGCCCCCTTCTTAGCGGTGTAGTTTTTGGAAAAAATAAAGCAATTACACATTCCATAGTTATTAGAGGAATATCCGGTACGATTCGCTACGTCACTACGCATCATCATTATTATAAGTAAATAACTAATGCCTATGAAAAAAATCAAGGTAGGTCTAAATGGTTTTGGTCGTATCGGTCGAGCTTTTACAAGAATTGCTTTGACTCGAAATAATTTTGAAATTGTGGCAATAAATACCAGAAAAACTTCAACTTCAATAATGGCCTACCTTTTGGCCTTTGATTCTGTTTATAGACGTTTTAGTATGGAAGTTAAAGAAGAATCCGATGGAATTTCGGTTAACGGCAAAAAAATATTAACTTTACTTAATGATAAGCCTGAAAATATTCCTTGGGATAAGTATGGTGTTGACGTGGTTGTTGACGCTACCGGTGCTTTTAATAAAAAACCAGATTTGGAAAAACATCTGAAAGGCTCTGTAAAAAAAGTTGTTCTGACCGCTCCGGCAAAAGACGAAGAAACACCGTTTGTAGTCCTTGGCGTTAATGATGATAAATTTGATTTTAAAAATGCAACGGTTATTTCAAATGCTTCATGTACAACCAATTGTTCAGCTCCGATGTTTAAGGTAATCAACGATAATTTTAAAGTTGTCTCAGGATTTTTAACAACTACTCATGCAATGACCATTAGTCAAAAATTACTTGATGACGCTGGAAAAAATCCCGGTGGATCAAGAGCGGCTTTTATGAATATTATTCCTTCAACAACGGGTGCTGCAAAGGCAGTAGCTAGAGTAATCCCAGAACTCAAAGGAAAAGTTGATGGTATGTCACTTCGAGTTCCCGTCGCAACAGGCTCAATTACCGATATTTCTATTATTGTAGAAAAACCAACTACCGTTGAAGAAGTTAATAAAAAATTTAAGGAAGCATCGGAAACATCGATGAAAGGAATTTTAGGTTACGAAGATAAAGTCTTGGTGTCATCTGATTTCATAGGGTCATCTTATTCGTGCATATTCGATTCCAACTATACAAAAGTCGTTAATGGTAATCTAGTAAAAATATTTGGTTGGTATGATAATGAATGGGGATATTCTACAAGACTCGTTGACCTTGTTGAACGATTGGCTCAATATGTCTAAAATAATTTATATCGACGAAGTCGAAATCAAAAATAAAACGGTCCTTCTTAGGGTTGATTTTGATGTTTCTTTAAATCCTAATCGAACGATTGCCGATGATATTAGGATCCAAAAAAATCTACCGACTATTAAATATCTTTTGAAAAATAATAATAAACTTATCTGCGTCGCTAAATTGGATCGTCCAAAAACCAGAGACCCAAAACTATCGTTAATGCCTGTTGTCAAAAGGCTAAGAGAATACTTACCGGATTATAAAATCATTTTGATTGCTGACTTTCTTTCTTCTGATAAACAAGTGTTTGAAAAACAAACAAACAAAGAGATTTTAGTTTTGGAAAATATTCGTTTTTATCCCAAAGAAAAAGATTTTTCTACTATATTTGCTAAACGGCTTGCCTCACTAGGCGATATTTATGTTAACGATGCTTTTGCGGTTTGTCACCGGTCAGATACTTCAGTTATTGGTCCTCCAAAATTTATTCCTTCATATGGGGGGCTTCTTCTTAAAAAAGAATTAGCAATAATATCTCAGGCTATTAACAAACCTAAAAAACCAATTGTGGCAATTATTGGAGGTAACAAAGTGTCAACAAAAATAGGACTAATAAATAAATTAATAAAAATTGTTGATTATCTAATTATTGGCGGCGGACTGGCAAATGCTTTTGTTAATGCTCAGGGACACGATGTAGGAACAAGTTTCTGTCAATATGAAGCGGTTCAACAGGCAAGAAGACTTCTTTCTTTATCAAAAAAAGGTCGGGCTTTTCTTGTTTTACCTGTTGACGCAGTTGTTGCTAATACAAAGGAAGATAAGAACAGCGAAATAGTGAAGATTGAGAATATTCCCTCTAATAAATCAATTTTTGATATTGGTCCGGAAACTAAAGCTCAGATTGGAGGTATTATTGCTAAGGCAAAAACCATTATCTGGAATGGGCCGGTTGGATATTTTGAAAATCCTGAATTTAAACAGGGAACTGATTTTGTTTATTATTCAATAGCTCAAAATACCGACGCCGTTTCAATCGTTGGCGGTGGAGACACATTAGCCGCAATTTCAAAAAAAGAATATTTGGATAAAATTACTCACATCTCAACCGGAGGCGGTGCGATGCTGGAATTCATAGAGAAAGGAACTTTACCTGGAATTGAAGCGCTGAAAAAATAAATACCAATTGTTATATTGTTCTATTGCTTCATTGTTAAAAACAACAATCGAACAATTGAGCAATGAAACAATTTTATGTATTATTTTATTAATTCAACAACCCGATCTACTTTTTCTTTTGAATTAACTGTAACAATCGTTTTCGACTTTAATATCGATAGCAAAAAACTTTTTCCTACAATCTTATTGTCTTTAGACCAATAAATATCTAGGTCGAGATAAGTATTTTTATTCCAAAAGTTTCTTATTTGTTTATCAGGAAAAATAAAGATCATCCCGTCAAAATCAACCGGTTTTTTATAAAACATTAGTCCTCTCTCCCATTGTTCCGGATTACTGGCAGTCAATAAACAATAATTTTTATTATTAATCGAGTATGTTTTAGCTTGATTATTTTGACATTGATTGTTTTTAAATACAAAAAAATAAGTAATGACGGCTAAAATAAATGAAATGAAAAGAAATTTTTTCATGATTAATTTTAACACCTAATTTATTAATTAATCTATGGTAAAATTATTAGATTCCCATTGTTATTACGGAGCGTAGCTCAGATGGCTAGAGCGCAGCGTTTGGGACGCTGAGGCCGCGAGTTCAAGTCCCGCCGCTCCGACACTTTTTTTTGGCTTTCTTTAAAAATTACTACTCCCTAATGTTACAGGGTAGTAAATTGTTGCTCCCGCAAGGGCGGGAATTCAGACTAAGATTCTTGTTATAATTAAATTTTCTTATGAAAAAACTCTGGTTCATTTTACCGGCTTGTTTATTTTTTATATTATTTGTCTTATTTACTTTTGTTGTCAAAAAAGAATTGCTTAGCAACTTTGATTTTGATACAACAGTTCGACTACAAAATCATATTCCGCTTCAATATGACTCTTTCTTGTCTTTTTTTAGCTTAGTCGGAAGTTTCGAAATATTAGCCGGCCTATTGTTTTTTATCGCTCTTTTCAGAAGAAAAATACTATCTTTTTTAATTTTTATTCCTCTGGTCGGAGCGCACATTGTAGAACTAATCGGAAAATCATTAATGAACCACCCCGGGCCGCCGTTTTTATTTTTTAGATACAACCTGGATTTCCTTTTTCCTTCTTCATATGTTCAACCAGGATCTTCTTATCCATCAGGTCATTCGTTAAGAATTATCTTTGTCTCAGTGATATTTTTTTACCTGATTATGAAATCAAAAATAAATAATTATTCAAAAGTATTTTTTAACGTTTTTCTAATTATGTTCAACGTAACAATGTTGACATCAAGAATTAGCCTTGGAGAACATTGGACAACTGATGTTGTGGGAGGAATTTTACTGGGTCTATCTTCAGGAATCTTCGCCCTTATTTTTTTGTAATTTTAGCCTCATCCAACCTGCCTGCCGGCAGGCAGGCCTAACGAGGTTGTATAGGTTGAATTAATTAATGTTTTATAAGCTTTATCGAGAGTTTATTTTTTGAAGCAATTATATTCACTTCTCCCCCGACTGGAAAAGTTATTTTCGGATCACTGTGACCAAAGTCAACATTGGCAATCACGGGAATATTATCCAATTCTTTTTTTGTTTTAATAATTTTTTTTAATAGCTCATCTGTCATATTACTTTTTTTTTGAAATCGGCCGATCACTAATCCTCTAATTTTATTGAAATCAGGAAGATGAATCAATGATTGAAGATCGCGGTCAAAGGTATGAGGAACGGTTTCATAATCATCTTCCAAAAATAAAATTGAGTCACTCAAATTAGGAAAATACTCTGTTCCCTGCAGTAGATTAAAAGTACAAAGATTCGCTCCTAAAATCGTCCCTTCAGATTCTCCTTCATTGATAACTAAATATCCTTTATTGCTGATAAGTTCTCTTTTATTCTGATCTAAATACCATTCATCATCGTTCCATGAATCGCTTGAACTGACTTCAAAAGGACTATCCGCCATCAAACATTTTTGGAAATAGTCTAATGTATAGTCAAAATGTAATTTCTGACCAAAACTTGAATAGTGAGGTCCAGAGTAATTAATTAATCCTGTTTTAGCAAAAATGGCATTATTTAAAACTGTAATATCAGAGAATCCACAGAATATTTTTGGATTATTTTTTATTAATTTCCAGTCAATATATTTTAAAAGCTGGTTTGAATTAAATCCTCCAATGACGGTAATTATTCCTTTGACATTCTTTTCAGAAAAAGCTTCGTGAAGATCCGCTATCCTCGATTCAATACTTGAAGAATTAAATTCATCAGTTTCATAAACATGTTTGCCAAATGACAGTTTTAGTCCTAAATCTAAAAATCTTTTGTCAGCTATTCTTTTTATTTCTTCACTTAATATTTTTATTGACCTGGATGGTGCAATAATTCTTACTTCATCACCTATCTTTAATTTTTCCGGATAAATTTTTTTCATATTATTTATAAGTTGTTCCGTGAGGATTTAGAACTAAAGGATAAACGTCAACAGCAACTTCTTTTTCTAATCCATCGCTTGCTCCCGTCACAATCGCCGTTTTATTTTTTAATATCATATTGTTTTAATTATAATCAAATAATTAACTAATCGCAGTTCAATTAGTTTATAAATATTTTTTAATTTAATATTTTTACTTATCTCCTTAACGATCGCTCACAAGATATTAAACAGAGAGCAGTTCCTTTCCCAAATAAAAGGATATTTAAAAACTATTATCTTATAAACGATCGCGTTCAAGATAAATGTCTAATCATAATTTAAAGTATTGTTTTACTAGTTTCTCATCTTCTATTTTTTCAGCAATTATGTATTTTATATATTTGGCTCCCTCAACTATTTTTTTGATCAGTTTGATTTCATTTTCACACTCATACGGAAAAATATAAATACTTTTTTGATATTGATAAAAACCAATATATACTAAAAATCTTCTTAGATAATCTCTTTTATTTTTTTGAATTTCTGGAACATCAAAAAATACCAAAAACCATTTTTTATTCCAATGTTTTGCTTTTCTTTTAAAGTTTAGCAATGCTTTTGTCGAATATTTTATTACTGTTAAGTTGTTTTTATCTTTTAATTTGACAAAAATATTGTCTCCTTTTTCTTCAAGATCAATAATTTCTTTACTTTCTAATTTTTCTAAACTTTTTCTAACTTTCGTCTCTTCGACATTTAAGTTTCTAATTTTTTTTAATGATTCAACAATTTCCTTTATAGCAACTGGAATAATCGGTCTAAGTGGATTTCCTCCAGATATCAAAGTCGCCCCAATAATTTCTAAAATGTACCAATAGAGTTGCCCTCTTTTTAATTTTATTTCATTTGTTTTCATAGAAATATATTTCTTTATTATCTTGTGAACGATCGCTCAATAGATAATCAAATTTTTTTAATTAATAATTTAATTATTAATAAATAATAAAATTATTGTCTACCGCTTATAACCTACAAAAGTGGTTCTTTTGATTGTTGAAAAAGGATTATTTTGACGAATGATATATCTTATAAACGACCGTGACTAAGATAAATTATCAGGCAAATATAAAAGTAAAAAGATAGTTGATATAATATCTTTATGAATAAAAGGCTTGTTCTAACTAAAAAAAATGTTCTGGATTTTCTTGGGACTAAAAAATTAATGATTATAGCAACATACGGAGATCATCCTTGGATAGCAAGTGTTTATTATTCTTTTGACAAAGATCTCAACTTATATTTCATCAGCGTACCGTCAACGATCCACGGACGCCAGATGGAAAAAAATAAAAAAGTAGCAGTAGCAATTGTTGATTCGAACCAAAAACCTTCTGATGTAAAAAGAGGGTTGCAAATATATGGTACTGTTGAAAAAGTATCAGGGATCAATAAAGTCCGTCATGCTCTCCGTCTTTGGAAAGATTTTTTAAATATTCAGCGACCGGATATCAGTTTTGAGAATATGCAAAAAGGATTTTATAAGGGAAAAGTTTATAAACTGACTCCAAAAAAAATAAAACTTTTTGATCAGGAAAAATTCAAGGTCCCCGACGGCGAAGAGCCTATCTTAGAACTATAAATAATTGTTCTAATTGAAAATTAGAAAACTGAAAATTGTAAATTAATTCTTGAATCCCCCAGCCAGTTCGCGAAGTTTTGCTTCCGGGTCTTTGGATAAAACAAAGCCTGAGGCCAATATAGCTCCAACCGCACCCAATTTAATCGCCTGTTTTATATCTTCGCCCGTGGATATCCCTGCACCAATTACTAATGGTCTTTTCAAAACCGAAATCAACTTTTTAATATTTTCCTCTTCCTTGGTGATCATCGAAACTCCGGTTCCGATCATATCTTCTCTTTCATAAGATAAATAATCTGGTTCCCAAGCATCAAACTTAATCATCATTTCAGGATTAAATCCACAAATAACACTCTTTAAACCGTATTGTTTGGCTTTATCTAATATTTTTTTTACATGCTCATCGTCCATCTTATGTTCACTATGATTGATGACAATACCGGAGGCGCCGGCATCTTTTATGGCATAAGCGGAAAGCCAGCCCATATTTTTTCCTGGTTCAATCGGATCCATGTGTTGAGCCCATACTTCTATTCCTAGTTCTCGTTTGACCCTATAAATGTCAGTCGGTTGTACTGCCGGAATAATTTCCACCCCAGTCTCTTTGCTGACCTTTTTTACGCAAGAAAGTAATTTGATGGCAGCGCTTCCTGTTGATTCCCTATAGGTTTTTAAAGAAAGGAAAATCATTCTTTAATTATAACAACATGATGCTTATTTTGTAAATAAGATTTATTATCGAAATTGACTTACTTTAAAAGGTATCCTCCATCAACGACGATCTGACTTCCGGTCATATAAGATGACATTTCTGATGCCAAAAACAAAACCGCTTTTCCAATGTCATCCGGCACTCCCATTCTTCCCATGGCTATTTCCATTTTTGGAGGATCGGGATTTCTTTCAACCGTAACAGGTTTTCCTTGAGCTTGCATAACGGCTACTCCGTGAGTTATCACTCCACCAGGAGCTACGGCATTAACCCAAATCTTGTCTTTCGCCAATTCAAGGGCAACATTTTTTGTAAATCCCCAAACACCGTGTTTTGAAGCATCATAGTGAGCCAGTCCAATTGATGACGGATGAAGAGCGTCGATTGATGTTATATTAATTATCTTTCCACCTTTTCCCTGTTTGATCATTTGTTCCGATGCATATTTAGTTGTCAAAAATACTCCTCTTAGATTTGTTGCAATCACTTTATCAAATATTTCGCTTGTCAATTGGGATAGCGGTGCAAATGGAAACATTCCGGCATTATTAACTAAGATGTCAACTGATCCAAAGGATTTTATTGCTTCTGCAACCAAATTTTTTACTTCTTCTTCTATTGAAACATCAGTTTTTACTCCAGATGCCTTGAATCCTTTTTGTTTTAATTCTTCAACCGCTTTATTGACTTCTTCAAGATTGCGACTGGTAATAACAACGTTCGCTCCTGCCTCAGCCAATCTATAACTTATTCCGTATCCAATCCCAAGCGATCCCCCGGTCACAATCGCCGTTTTTCCAGATAAGCTTAAAAGCTTATCTTTTGGTAATATTTCCATATTATTTTTTAACTTTTAATTTTCTAATCATTCTTCTTTTGCTTCCTCTTTTGTTTTGTGAATCGTTCCCTGTTTGTGTTCGGGCGGCGTATAAATCGTGTAAAGTTTCATCTCGACTTCTGATGTGTTAATAACGTTGTGTTGGGTTCCAGCTGGGACAACGATCGCTGAACCGTCCGTAATTTCGTGTTCTTCACCATTCATAATCGCTTTTGGATGAGTTTCCATTCCGATTTCCTCACCCGGTTTTAAAGCCATGACAACCAGTTGACTTTTGTCAGTGGTAAAAAGCACTTCGCGAAAATAATTATTTTCTAAAGTTTTTTCTTCAATATTGATCACATATCCTGTCATATTTATCACCTCCTTCAATTTCATTTTAATATATAATCTTCTTCATGTCACTCATTATATTATTTGGCCTTCCCGGAACTGGAAAAACATATGTTGGAAAAATATTTGAAAAATATTTCGATTATTATTTTTATGAGGGAGATAATGATTTGACGCCTGAAATGAAAGCAGCCATAAAAACAAAGACTGTTTTTACCGATCAAATGAGAGATGTTTTTTTTGAAAGATTAATTGGAAATATTCAAGAACTCACAAAAAAACATAAAAAATTAGTTGTTGCTCAAACTTTTATTAAAGAAAAATATCGACTTCAATTAATTAAAGTGATTCCGGAAACAAAATTTGTTTTAGTTGAAACAAAAAAAGAAATCCGTGAGAAACGATTACAAAAAAGAGCCAACTATCCCCTGGATTTAGAATACGCAAGGATTATGGAATTAAATTTTGAGAGTCCAAATATTAATCACCTGACAATTATTAATGATGAAGATGGAGAAGAAAATATAAAAAAACAGATTAAGTTAAAAATTAAATAATAAACTTTAGATTGCTATATCAACTTGAAATTATCGATT
>LBPR01000020.1 GCA_000990305.1 Candidatus Roizmanbacteria bacterium GW2011_GWC2_34_23
CTTCATGGCGTAGGCGCTTCAGTTGTTAATGCTTTATCCGATCATCTTATTATCGAAGTTAAGAGGGAAAATAAAATTTATAGGCAGGAATATAAAAAAGGCAAACCAATTACAGCCGTTAAAAAAGTGGAAAAATCCATTTTAAATTTTAATTTTGAACAGGGAACGGCCGTTTCTTTTTTGCCAGATAAAGAAATTTTTAAAGAAACAATTGAGATAAATAGTGGTATTTTCAAAAAACAAGTTAAAGAACGAGCTTACTTAATCAACAATGTCTATTTCCGGATTTTTAATAAAAAAACTGCTGAAAAATTTGCTTATTTTTTTGATGGGGGAATAATTTCTTTGCTTCGGGATATGAATCGGGGAAAAAAAGTTCTTCATGATCCGATCTATATTCATAAACAGGTTGATGATAAAGAGGTTGAAGTGGCCATCCAATACAATTTATCTTTAAATGAAAATATTCACTCTTTTGTCAACGTCATCAATACTCATGAAGGCGGAACCCATCTGACCGGATTTAAAACCGCTCTCACCAAAGCAATCAATAACTATGCCAAAAAAGAGTTAGGAGAGAAAGATAAAAATAGTGAAACTTTTTCCGGAGATGATGTCAAAGAGGGACTCGCAGCCATTATTTATATAAAAATGCCGGCTACTAATTTACAATTTGAAGGACAAACCAAAACTAAACTCGGAAATTCTGAAGTCCAAACTATAGTTCAACAAACTGTCTTTGAGCATTTAGAAACATATTTTGAAGAAAACCCAAAAATCGGTAAAGAGATCCTCGGAAAGATATTCTTGGCTCAAAAAGCCCGCCTGGCTGCCAAGGCGGCTAAAGAAGCCGTCATGAGAAAGGGGGCGCTAGAAGGGGCCACCTTACCTGGAAAATTGGCCGACTGTCAGGAAAAAGATCCGTCGCTTTGTGAGATATTTATGGTTGAGGGTAATTCGGCCGGCGGCACTGCCAAAGAAGCCCGCAACCGAAAATTCCAGGCAATTTTACCACTCCGAGGTAAAATTCTTAACACCGAAAGAGCCTATTTGGATCGAGTTTTAGCTTTTAAAGAAATAAAGGATTTAGTAATTGCCTTGGGGATGGGTATTGGAGAAAATATTAATTACGAAAAACTTCGTTATCACAAAATTATTATTATGACCGATGCCGATGTTGACGGAGAGCATATCCTAACTCTGATTTTGACCTTTTTCTTTAGACATATGCCGGACGTAATCCGCAAAGGGCATCTTTATGCGGCTCAACCGCCTCTCTTTAAGGTCCAGCAGGGTAAACAAGTTCATTACGTATATTCAGATGAAGAAAAAGATAAGCTTGTGGCTCAATTGCTAACTAAACAAACAAGTCAGCCCAACGTTCAGCGCTATAAGGGTCTTGGAGAAATGAACCCGGACCAACTTTGGGATACAACTATGGATCCGGAAAAAAGAATTTTAAAACAGATTATAATTACTGAAGCTGAGGAAAGCGATCGGGTTTTTTCGATGTTGATGGGGGACGAAGTCCCACCAAGAAAAAAATTTATCGTTACTCATGCCAGGATGGCAAACCTTGATTTGTAAATAAAGGACTGTCCTTGTCAGCGACTCAACATAAGGACAGTCCTTGTTAAAAGTTTTTTAAAAAATATGTTCATAAACTTTTTGAACTCAACCCAACCGGCAATTATTGCTGGAATTTTTTCCATTATTTACGGAATTTTGCTTACCGCAAAAATTCTTAAACATCCAAGGGGTGATGATAAAATGAATCAGATCTCTGACGCTATAAACGAAGGAGCTAATGCTTATATGAAACGTCAATACATCGTTATCAGTATTATTGGTTTAATTATTTTTGCAATTTTATATTTTATTTTTGGTAAATTTACAGCTATTGGTTTTGCTATTGGAGCTGTTTTTTCCTCAATTGCCGGTATCGTCGGAATGGGAATTGCTGTAAAAAGTAATATTAGAACGGCCCAAGCTGCTAAAAATGGGTTAGAAAAAGCGTTTTCCTTAGCTTTTGCCGGCGGTTCCGTTACTGGCTTTATGGTCGCCGGACTGGCACTTCTCGCCGTTTCAGGATTTTATCTTTTCTTAACTACTTTTAGCAAAAGTGCCAGCCTTCAACCTTTAGTTGGATTGGCTTTTGGAAGTTCCCTTATTTCAGTCTTCGCTCGTCTTGGTGGAGGAATTTTTACTAAGTCCGCCGACGTTGGGACTGACATGGTGGGAAAAATTGAAAAAAATATTCCTGAAGATGATCCCCGCAATCCCGGAGTGATTGCTGATTTAGTCGGAGATAATGTTGGAGATGATGCCGGCATGGCCGCTGATCTTTTTGAAACTTATTTGGTAACAGCCATTGCCGCCATGATTCTTGGTAAATTAACTTTTCCCGGTAATCAAACAATTATTTACTACCCTTTGTTGATTGGCGCAGTTTCAATATTTGCCAGTATCATCGGATCTTTTTTTGTCAAATTATCCGGAAAAAAAATTATGCTGGCTCTTTATCAGGGTTTGACCGTAACCGCCATAATCTCATTAATCGGATTTTATTTAATTACAGTGTTGATGTTTCCGGAAAAAATTAATTTTTTTTATACTTCAATCATTGGAGTAGTTTTGACTATAGCAATGGTCGTCATTACTGAATATTACACTTCAAAAAAGTTTTCTCCTGTAAAAAATCTCGCTCAGGCATCAACTACCGGACACGGTACCAATGTTATAGCAGGGTTAGCCTTATCAATGAAATCAACCCTTGCTCCAATTATTGTAATTTCGCTTTCAACTATTTTAGCCTATTATTTTGCTGGACTATATGGGATCGCTATTGCCGCAATGAGTATGTTGTCATTAACCGGAATTATTGTTTCAATCGATGCTTTTGGTCCAATTACTGATAATGCTGGTGGAATAGCTGAAATGAGCGGCCTTGACGAAAAAATAAGAAAAGTCACTGATTCGCTTGACGCGGTCGGGAATACGACCAAAGCAATTACCAAAGCATACGCGATTGGATCAGCCGCTTTAGCAGCTTTAGTTCTTTTTACCAGCTACACTCAAGAACTTGGTCAACAGGTTATTTTTTCATTAGCAGATCCTTATGTAGTTATTGGTCTTTTTATAGGCGGCGCTTTGCCTTACATTTTTGCTGCTTTAGCCATGGAAGCCGTTGGAAAAGCCAGCATTGCCGTTGTTAATGAAGTTCGAAGACAGTTTAAGGAAATTAAAGGCATAATGGAAGGAAAAGCCAAACCAGAATATGGTAAAGCAGTTGATATTGTTGCCAAATCAGCCATAAAACAGATGATTGTTCCCAGTCTTATTCCGGTATTAACCCCTGTTATTGTTGGCTTAGCTTTTGGTTCAAAAGCTTTAGGCGGACTATTACTTGGAAGTATTGTTACCGGGCTATTTGTTGCAATATCTATGACTACCGGAGGAGCGGCCTGGGATAATGCTAAAAAATATATAGAAGAAGGTCATCTGGGCGGAAAAGGAAGCTTTGCTCACCAATCAGCGGTTACCGGTGATACGGTCGGGGATCCTTATAAAGATACCGCCGGACCGGCAATTAATCCAATGATCAAAGTATTAAATATTGTTGCATTATTGTTAGCACCGTTTCTTATATAAAATAATTTATGGCAAATAACGTCCAGGTTACCGAAATAAACGCCGAAATGAAACGGGCTTATTTGGATTATGCAATGTCTGTCATCGTTTCCCGTGCTTTACCTGATGTTCGTGACGGCTTGAAGCCGGTACACCGTCGAATACTTTATGCAATGTATAAATTGGGTTTGACGTCAAGCGCCCGTTTTTCCAAATCCGCTAAAGTCGTCGGAGAAGTCTTAGGTAAATACCATCCACATGGAGACTCTTCAGTCTATGAAGCTTTAGCCCGTCTCGCTCAGACATTTTCTATGCGCTACCCCCTAATTAAAGGTCAAGGTAACTTCGGATCAATTGATGGTGATCCGCCGGCCGCTATGCGTTATACTGAAGTCAAGCTGGCTAAGATTTCCGATGAAATGGTCACTGATATTGAAAAAGAGACGTCACCTTTTATTGATAACTTCGATGGATCTTTGAAAGAACCGGTTTATTTACCAGCCAAACTTCCTAATCTTTTGTTGATGGGGGCTGAAGGAATTGCCGTCGGTATGGCCACAAAAATTCCGCCGCACAACCTAACAGAACTGGTTGATGCCTTAGTTTTTATGATTGATAAAGCCAAATTAAATGACGGAAAAAAAGCAAAAAAATCACCCATGGAAGACGTCAGGGAATTAATGTTTAATACTACTTTGGAAGATTTGCTGACATTTATCAAAGGCCCTGATTTTCCAACGGCCGGCCTTATTTACGGAGCTGCAGATATTAAAGAAATGTATGCAACCGGAAGAAAATCAATAATGATGCGAGCCCGGGTCACCGACGAAGATATGGGGAAGGGAAAGATGGCTATCATAGTCAATGAACTTCCTTATCAAGTCAATAAAGCTTTGTTAGTTGAAAAGATCGCCAATTTGGTTAATGATAAAAAAATTGTTGGTATTTCAGATCTTCGTGACGAGTCAGATCGAGACGGAATTCGAGTTGTGATTGAATTAAAAAAAGATGCGTCGTATAAAAAAGTATTAAACAATCTTTTTAAGTTCACAAATTTACAAACTTCTTTTCCTGTTAATATCGTGGCTCTTGTTGATGGCGTTCCCCAAACTTTATCCTTAAAAACAATTTTGGAGATCTACGTTAGAAATAGAGTCGAAGTCATCGTCAAAAGATCTGAATATGAATTGAAGGAAGCCAAAGCGAGAGCTCATATTCTCGAAGGCTATCTAATTGCCCTTGATCATATCGATGAAGTAATTGCCGTCATCAAGAAATCTAAAGATGAACCGGAAGCCAAAGAAAAGTTAATGAAAAAATTCGGGCTATCTCTTCTACAAGCTCAAGCGATTATGGAAATGCAGTTGAGGCGACTGACTGGACTTGAAAGAAATAAGATTGAAGATGAATTGTCTCTTCTAAAAGAAACTATCTCTTATTTGGAAAGTTTACTTAAGGATATATTTAAAATTCTTAAAGTTATCAAGGAAGAAATATTATATTTAAAAACAAAATATGGTGACGAACGCCGAACTCAGGTAATGAAATTCAAACCCGGTGAAATTACCGATGAACAACTGATCGAAAATAAAGAGGTAATTGTTGTCTTGACCAAAGAAGGCTATATCAAACAAATTCCAAGAGAAACTTTTCGATTACAACATCGAGGCGGAAAAGGAGTCTCCGGAATGGAAACAAAAGACACTGATAATGTATATTATATAACGACGGCAATGACTCACGATTATATGCTCTTCTTTAGCAATCAAGGCCGGGTCTTTCAAACTCGAGTTTGGGATGTCCCCGTTGGATCGCGTATTTCCAAAGGTAAAGCTATTATTAATCTCGTTGCTCTAAAACCTGATGAAAAAATAACTTCAATACTTAGCTATAGCGTCGAGACTATGGATAAAGCCAAAAATATGTTTGTGGTTATGTCAACAAAATACGGCACAGTTAAAAAGTCATCATTTGAAGATTATATAAATATTCGCACCAACGGTATCATTGCCATCCGTTTGGAAAAAGGTGATGAACTTCTTTGGGTAAAGCTGACTGACGGAACCAAAAATGTTATTTTGGCTTCAAAAAATGGCAAGGCGATTGTTTTTAAAGAAAAAGAGATCAGATCAACCGGACGGGCTTCAATCGGTGTTAAAGGAATGGATATCGAACCAACAGAAGATCATGAAGTAATTGCCGCTGATGTTTTTTCAGATGCAGAATTTAAAAAAGATATTCTCGTCCTAACCGAAAGGGGGATAGGGAAAAAAACTAAACTATCTAATTTCAAGGGACAACATCGCGGTGGTAAAGGAGTAAAAATCACTTCTGTTGATAAAAAAATTGGTTCGGTGGCTTTTTCCGAAATTCTAAAACCCGAAGACACAACTTTAATAATAACCAGCGCTTTAGGTCAGATTGTTAAAATGGAAATTAGCAACATTCCTTCGCGCTCAAGAACAGCCAAGGGTGTGATTTTGATGAGATTCTCTGACAAAACAGACCGAATAGTCAGTGCTACCAGCGTATAGAATATGGTATAATGTCCCCATGTTTATCGACGGTAGGAAAATTGCCAATAGTCTTCTATCAATCCTTAAAAAAGAGCGTAAAACAATTAAAAAAAAGGTTGGTTTGTCAGTATTTTTGGTTGGCAGTGCCCCCGAACAACTTTCTTTTGTAAAAATAAAGTCAGAAATGGCTAAAGCTTTAAAAATTAATTTTAAATTAATTCATTTAACAAGAACTCCAAACTTTATTGACTTCGCTAATCTGTTAAAAAAAGAAGTTGCAAACAAAGACGTGAACGGCATCATAATTCAACAACCGCTTCCGGCCCAACTTTCGACAGACAGTATTTATGACTATATTCCCTTGTTAAAGGAAATTGAAGGCCATAAGAGAAAAACCGAATTTATTTTTCCGTTGGGACTGGCTGTTATGACTATTATTAAATATGTATACTACGGTAAAAGAAAACAGGATATTGATTTTGTTGATATGAAGAAAGATCGAATACTTTTTAAAAATATTCTTAAAAGCAAAAAAATAGTTATCGTTGGTCGGGGTATGACCGGAGGAATGCCGATCGGAAAGACCCTTGGAAACCTTAACATAAATTATATTAGTACTAATTCAACAACCGTTGATCCGGAATCATATTTTAAAACTGCTGATTTGATTATCACGTCAACCGGAAAAAAAGTCATTGAACCGGAAATGCTAAAACCAGGCGTTGTTTTGATTAATACCGGAGTCAGAAAAGAAAATGGCAAGTTAAAAGGCGATTATGAAGAAAAGGAAATCAAAGATATCGCTTCCTATTACACCCCAACCCCTGGTGGCAGCGGGCCGATCGACGTCGTCTACTTATACAAAAATCTGATAGATGCCGCCAAAATGCAGAAATAGGGACGTACCAATCCCTAACCGTCTAATCCCTAAACACATGACTAATATTATTGCCATCGTTGGCCAGACTGCGACCGGAAAAACTAAACTCGCTTTAGAACTTGCAAAAAAACACAATGGTGAGCTTATTAACTTTGACTCCCGTCAAATATATAAGTATTTAGACATAATTACTGGGAAGGATAAAGACGTGTTAACAATGAAACAATGGAACAATATAACAATTTGGTTATACGATATTGTCACTCCCAACCAATATTTTTCCTCTTTTGACTTTGTAAAACTCGTAACACCAATAATAGAAGATATAAAAAAACGCGGAAAAACCCCAATATTAGTTGGCGGGACTTATCTTTATTTAAAACATTTACTCTATGGAATTGATGACAATAACAGTCCGCCAAATTTTAAACTTAGGAATGAATTGAATAATAAAACAGTTAAAGAACTCCAAAATATTCTGACAAAACTTGATGTTCAATCGTTTAATCGATTGAACAATAGCGATGTAAATAATCCCAGGAGACTAATGAGAAGAATTGAGATTGCCTCAACAACAAAAAAAAGAACTTATATAAGGTCCGACCTTAAAAGGACGGACCTTCCTAACACCTTCATCGGCCTGAGATACAAAGATAAATCTAAGCTTCGTCAAGTTATCATAAAAAGAGTAGAGGAGAGGCTTAAAAACGGAGCAATTGATGAGGTAAAAAAACTTTTAAAAATTAGTTACACTGAAAATGATCCAGGTTTAAAAACTATTGGTTATCAACAAATAATTAAATATTTAAATAAAGAAATAACTATGGAAAAAGCTGTTGAAGATTGGGTAAATAAAGAGGTACAATATGCCAAACGTCAATTGACATTTATGAAGAGCGATAAAAATATAAGCTGGAGAGAAATATAAATATATGGAAGGTCAAATAGTTAAATTATTTATGGAATATGGACTACCTTTGTTATGCGTTATAGGACTACCGGCCGTTGCATGGTTGGGTTTAAATATGTTGGCTAAAGATAAGAAAGGACTAAAACATCCTCCAGTTATAAAAACTAAACGGCCTTATTAATAGATTAATTTTATTTTTTTAACGTCTTCTTCTATTTGTTTAACCAATTCTTCAACCAGTTTAAATTTAATTATATCTCTCAAAAATTTTATTATTTCAACTTTAATTATTTTATCGTCTAAATTCTCCAGTCCATAATCCGCTTGCCCCGCGAAGCCTTGGCGAAGTGGGGTTACCCCGATCAAATAAACTTCTAAACTTTTTTGCAAATCCCCAAAAGTCGGTACCGGTCCATAATGTAGCGCTGCAACAAATGTTTTGTTTTCAATAGTGACTTTTGCTGCATAGATCCCGTTTTTTAACTTAAAATTTTCCGGAATCTCTAAATTGATCGTCGGAAATCCCATCGGTTTTCCCCTACCTTTTCCTTTGATATGAGTGCTTTCAAAAATCATACCTTTCATTGTAATTAAATTGGTATAATTATTCAAATTCTATGCGTAAAGTCTTTAGCTACGGTCCATTGTTAATCGTCATTGCCGCATCTCTTTGGGCTCTTGACGGAATTATAAGAAGGAGCTTGTATTCGTTGCCGTCAATTACAATAGTTTTTTACGAACATTTATTTGGAGCCTTTATTTTACTTCCTTATCTGATAATTACTTTTAAAAAGGAGGGCCTCACCAGAAAAGAATTTTTTTTGCTTCTTTTTATTGCCATGTTCAGCGGAGTACTGGGAACGTTGTGGTTTACAACCGCCCTTCTCAAAACCAGTTTCATTTCTTTTAGCGTTGTCTATCTTATTCAAAAATTACAACCAATCTTTGCAATTTCAGCGGCTGCAATTGTCTTAAAAGAAAAAATTACAAAATCCTACATTAAGTGGGCTGTTATTGCCTTAGTTGCCGCATATTTTGTCACGTTTAAAAACGGCTATATAAATTTCTCAACCGGAACTGGAACAATAATTGCGGCATTATATGCGTTAGGGGCGGCTTTTGCTTGGGGATCTTCAACCGCATTTTCCAAACTTGCGCTTATTAAAAGACCGAGCATATACATAACCAGCCTACGATTTTTTCTAACTAGTATTTTAGCGTTGGGAATGGTTTTTATTTTAGGTCAAAGTAAAAGTTTTTCAACACCAACGATTTCACAGTTCGGCCGGTTCTTATTGATAGCCGTTTCAACGGGAATGGTTTCGGTTGCCATCTATTACCGAGGCTTAAAAAAAGTGCAGGCAAATGTCTCAACAATTCTTGAACTTGTATATCCTCTTCTTGCCGTCTTTATTGACGCAACCTTGTACAAAAGTTTTCTGGCGCCTTCCCAGTACATAGCTGGTGCAATCCTTTTGTTTGGGATTTATAGAATTTCACAAATACAATCATCTCTTAAATAATTTCATAAATGCTTCTTTTGGTATCTCAACTTTCCCGATCATCTTCATTTTTTTCTTTCCTTCTTTTTGTTTATCTAAAAGTTTTCGTTTTCGTCCAAAATCTCCACCGCCAACCAGCTTGCCGCTTTTGATCAAAACATCTTTTCTAAACGGAGCCAAACGTGATGAAGCGATGATTTTTCCCTTATATTTTGCCTGGATTTTGACTTCATATTGCTGGCGGGGAATTAAATCTTTTAAACGGGATGTCAAAAAACTGGCTTTTTCATAAGCCCGTTCCTCAACGACGACTTCGCTAAATTCATCAATCGGCTCTAAATTTAAAAGTAGTTCCAATTTATCCGCCTTAACCTGTTGATATCTCAAAAATTCCCAGTCCAAAGATGCATAACCGGAAGATACGCTTTTTAGATTATCAAAGAAATCGGAAATTAATTCTGACATCGGCAGCTCATATTCTAAAGTAATTTTGGCAAAGTTGCATAACCACTCCAACGTAGTTATCCGGACAGACTATCATGGCTTTGACATAAGGTTCAAAAAAGTTATTGTTTTCGTGCTTAAATTTAACCTGTGGCGGAGTTAACACTAAAGAAAGATCGTACTCACGTTCCAACCTTTCCCGAACGATGTCAGCATGCAGTAATCCCAAAAAACCGACTCTAAATCCGGCCCCCAAGGCCGTGCTATGGATTGAAGAAAACTCAAGAGAAGAATCGTTGAGATAAAGTTTTTCCAAGGCTTTTTGTAAATTTAGATAGTCGGAAGTGTCTGTGGGAAAAACTGATGCAAATACCATCGGTTTAACTTTCTTGTATCCAGATACGGGACGCATAAATGCGTCCCCTACAGGAACGATCGAATCACCAACGGAAACCTTATGAATATCTTTTAAATTGGTAACTATATAACCGATGTCACCGTTTATAAGAAATTCTTGTGAGGTTAGCACAGGTTTAAAGTAACCAACATCCTGGACTTCAAAAGTTTCATTGGCAGCTGATAGCCTGACCTTCTTGCCTTTTTTCAATTCACCATCAAAGACACGAACAAAAGCAATTACCCCTCGATGAGAATCGTAATATGAATCGAAGATTAAAGCTTGTAGGGTCTGACCCTCCTGGAGGGTCCGACCCTGATTAAATGGTCCGGGTATCTTTTCAATTATTGTTTCCAATAATTCCCTAACACCTTCTCCCGTTTTCGCCGAAACACAAAATATTTCTTCGTCGCGCACTCCCAAAAAATCTATCAACTGTTTTTTTGTTTTTTCAACTTCAGCGTTGGCCATGTCTATTTTATTGACAACCGGGATTATCACTAAATTTTTTTCAATCGCTTTATAAGCGTTGGCAATTGTTTGGGCCTGAATTCCTTGGGTTGCATCAACCAAAAGAACGACTCCTTCAACACATGCAAGGGTCCGGTCAACTTCATAAGAAAAATCCACATGGCCTGGGGTGTCTATAAGATTTAGTACATAGTTAGACGAAGATATCAAATTTTTTTGCGCCTGCTTGCCGGCAGGCAGGGTTTGTTGTTTTCCGTCAAAAAATTTCGGTATCGAGTCTAACGAATAAGTCATTCTAACAGGCGCCAACTTAATTGTTATCCCTCTTTCCCTTGAAATCGGATTTTGATCAAGCATCTGTGCTTCATGATGACCGGCTTCAACCGTCCCGGTCAGTTCCAATAAACGGTCGGCCAAGGTTGATTTCCCATGGTCAATATGGGCAATAATGGCAAAATTTCTAATATTTTTCATGCTGTTTTAATGTACGGGTCGGGTTACCCGACCCCTACTTAATACTCGATAATAAAATTCTTCTGTTTTTTTAGCAATTTTTTCCCAACTATATTTTTCTCTCTTTGCTAATAACCATTTCCTGATTCTTTTCCTTTTCGAATCGTCTAACACTAAGCTTTTTATGGCTTCCTTAAATAATTTAATGTTTTTATAGGGAACGATCAGATCAGAATCCGGATAGCCGGATAATATTTCTTTGACACCGTTACTATCAAACCCAACTATTGGTATTCCGCAAGACATTGCCTCCAGTATAGTAATGGCAAAATTTTCATTTCTATATGGAGCGCAAAAAATATCACTGTTTTGATAGTATTTAATTTTATTTTTTCCTGTGATATATCCTTTAAATTCAACGAAATTTTCTAGTTGGTTATTTTTTACGTATTCTTTACACGTAATTAAATGCGGCCCGTCCCCTAAGACAATTAATTTAATGTTAGAAACATCTTTTATTAATTCTTTTAAAGTTTTTAATAGAATCATTAATCCTTTCCTCGGTACTATTCTCGCAACAAAAAGAAGGGTTATTTTTTTATTTTTATTTTCAAGTGGATAAAACAAATTTGAGTAAACACCATTATTGATGACAATTTTTTTTACCTTCGCCGGTAAGAGAGTACCCCATATTTTTTTTCCAATTTTGGAAACAAAGATAGATCCACTAACTTTAGTAAAATAATCCTGGAAAAGCGGAATAAAACTTTTAATAATATTAAAACCGGAGTTTTCATCCCAGGCGGTGTGAAAGGTGGTTATTATCGGTGCTTTTGCTTTTTTTAATATCTCCCAAGCAATCAAAGGCAAATATGGATCATGAATATGAATTATGTCAAATTTTTCTTGGCCCTCAATTGTTTTAACTGGATCGTTAAATTTCTTTGATTTAACGGTTATGAAAATTGTTGCTTCCTTCAAAAAGGGAATCTCAACCAAATTGATAATTTTTTTATAGTTTTTGAATGGAAGAGCGCTCTTTCTATTTGGTCCAAAGATATATACTGAGTGACCAAGTTTTGTTAATTCTTGGGTAAGATAAAATATATGGTGAAGGAGTCCATCCGGCCTTTCCGGATTACTAGAAAAAAACATTGCAATTTTTAATTTTTTTTTCATATACTAAATTAAACAGTTAAACGGTTAAAACCCTGCCTGCCGGCAGGCAGGTTAAACAGTTAAAAAACTATTAAACCTTAAATATTAAACATGTTTAGTAGTTTAGTGTTTATAAGTTTATTTAGGTTTTAACAGTTTAATACTTAACTGTTTAGAAACTATGGATAAGTTTCTTTATTTTCTTATTATTTTGCTCCGCGTACTTTCAGCGCCACTTATCTTTATCTGGCCCTTACCAGCCATAATTTTATCATTTTTTTTAGACGTTATCGATATAGAATTTGCGTCCAAAAAAGTTCTTACCTTATCCGAATATGAAAGATATGACAAGGCTTTGGACACTTGGTGGTACTTAAATGTAATGATCTTTACTTGGTTTCAGTTACCAAATTATAGACATATATTATTGATCTTGTTTATTTTTCGCTCGATTGGAGAAGTTATATTTTTTATAAAAAATGACCGCAAAATTTTTTTTCTTTTTCCCAATTTTTTTGAAAATATTTTTTTTCTTATCTTCTTTTCAATTTACTTTAAACAACTGAATTTTTTACTTAGTGAAAAGTTTATATTCTTCTCTCTATCAGTTGTAATAATCACCAAGATATTCCAGGAGTGGTGGGTTCATATTGCCCAGATTTCTATACCGGAACATTTTTTTGGAAAGAAAAGAGATTGGAGAAAATAATTATTTAATTATTATCTTTTCCCATGGAAATATGTCCCGGCCAAAATGTCCGTAAGAGGCCGTTTTAAAATAAATTGGACGCCTTAGGTTTAATCCGTCAATAATGCCTTTTAAAGAGGTGTCTAATAATTTTGATGCAAAACTATTGATTATTTTTGCGGATTTTTTTTCAGTTCCAAATGTTTCTGTTTCTTGCATAACCGGTTTTTTAGCTCCAATAAAATAAGCTAACCTAACTTCACAACGATCGGCTAATTTATTAGCTATGATATTCTTCGCTAAATAACGGGCTGCGTAAGCGGCTGACCTGTCAACCTTAGTAGGATCTTTTCCGGAAAAGGCTCCACCACCCTGTCTGGCCATTCCTCCATAAGTATCGACAATTATTTTTCGTCCGGTTACTCCAGTGTCTGACGCCGGTCCACCTATGTGCCAAACCCCAGTTCCATTAACAATCAGCTGTTTTATATTAATTTTAAATCCATAATCAGCCAATATAGGAATTATTAATAATTTATAAAGATCTTTTTTAACTTGGGTCAATTTAACTTCTTCTTTATGAGGAACGGCTAAAACGACATTTTCAATTATTTTAGGAATATTTTTTTCATAACCAACGGTTACTTGGGTTTTTCCATCCGGTCTCAGGTAGGGGAGACGTTTCGTCTCCCTTAACTTATCAATTCCCATCGCCAGTCTATGAGCCAACATAATTGGCAACGGCATCAATTCTTTTGTTTCGCGACTTGCATAACCAAACATCATTCCTTGATCTCCCGCACCTAGATTGTCAACTCCAACGGCAATTTCCGGTGACTGAGTGTGAATTTTCACAACGATCTCTGATTTGTCTGAAAAATTTAGTTTTGGAATTGTATAACCTAAGCCTCGTATAACCTGTTGAGCAATTTTTTTATAGTTTAATTTTGCTTTTGTTGTTACTTCCCCAGCCAAAGCTATAAAATTTTTTGTCACCATCGTCTCAACGGCCACTCGGGAATATTTATCAACCTTAAAAGCCTCGTCAAGTATCGCGTCGGAGACCTGGTCGCAAATTTTATCCGGATGCCCAGCGCAGACAGATTCAGAAGTAAAAGTATTTTTCATA
>LBPR01000021.1 GCA_000990305.1 Candidatus Roizmanbacteria bacterium GW2011_GWC2_34_23
GCGGCAAAAAACAAAAACCGCAAAGTTGATGTTGATAAAATCTTAGAACTTGACGACGAGCGTCGAAAATTAATTCAAAAGATTCAAGTTCTTCGTGAAGAAAGAAATAAAACTTCGCACGTTAAACCTGACGAAAAAACTATTCTTCGAGGTAAGGAAATTAAAGAAGAATTAAAAAAGTTTGAAGAAACTCTTTCCGTCATATCAGTCCAATTAGACCAATTAGTCTCATTCGTCCCCAATGTCCCATTGCCAGAAGTCCCCGTCGGCAAAGACGAATCCGGCAACGTTGAAGTCAAAAAATGGGGAAAAATCCCAAAATTTGATTTTGAATTAAAATCGCATCTTGATTTAGGACTATCACTCGATTTATTTGATTTGGAACGAGGATCAAAAGTTTCTGGTTTTCGTGGATATTTTTTGAAAAACCAAGCCGCCCAATTGCAATTTGTAATTCTTTTTTATGTTTTTCAGAAATTAGTTAAAAAGGGGTACACGCCAATGATCGCTCCATCAATCGTTAAAGGCTTTACTCTTTTTGGATCAGGTCAGTTTCCCTGGGGCGAACAAGAAGCCTATATACTCAATGACACTGACGCCTACCTGGCTGGTACGGCCGAGCAACCCGTGACAGCATATTATGCTGGTGAAATTCTCAATGAAAAGGATCTCCCAAAGAAATTTGTAGCCTTTTCCCCTTGTTTTCGAAAAGAAGCTGGATCTTACGGAAAGGATCTTAAGGGCCTGTACCGTGTACACGAATTTTGGAAAATCGAACAGGTGATAATAGGCAAAAATGATGTTGAAGAGGCAAAAAAATTACATGAAGAACTACAAAAAAACTGTGAGGAAATTCTTGAAGAATTAAAACTTCCTTATCGAGTTTTATTGATGTGTACGGGAGATATGGGAGAACCACAAATAAAAAAATATGATACAGAAACTTGGATGCCTTCAAGAAACGCTTACGGTGAAACGATGTCCAATTCAATTATGGGTGACTTTCAAACTCGAAGGCTAAAAATTAAATACCGAAAAAAGGATGGTTCAACGGAATACTGTTTCTCGCTTAATAACACGGCTCTTGCGTCTCCAAGAATTTTAATTGCTATTCTTGAAAACTACCAGCAAAAAGATGGAAGCGTCAAAGCGCCGGAAGTATTACAATCGCTTGTGGGATTCAACAAGATTATTAATCCGACCAATACTACCAATCCGACCAATAAACCAATAAATAACTCAATAAACAAATAATTTAATCATTTAATCATTTGTTTTTTATTTTTATTATTCATTGGTAGTATTTGTTTATTTGTAGTATTGGTAGTATTTTTACGGTGTTGGCGTTGGACTGGCCAAAGAAGCCTGACTGCAGTTAGTGCTACTCTCCGTTCCACGAACAAAGTATTCTTTTCTTCCATAATAACAATTTTTTTCTACAATGTTATCCGGTTTTTCATACCATTTATTACCGCTCCCATAATTTTTTAATAAGTAACTCATTGTTCTATTCCAGATTGGGGAGGCTCCGGTGATACCCGAAGTTAGATATGGATTCATTGGGGTATTGTCATTATTCCCTACCCAAACGGTTACTAAAAATTCTGGAGTATAACCAATTGTCCAGTTATCTTTTTTATCATTAGTCGTTCCTGTTTTAACGGCGACTCGATAACCGGGAATTTCTAAAGACGAGCCCGGTCCAAAAGCAAAAATTCTGGCAAAATTATCAGACAAAATATCACTGATAATATAGGCAATGGCCGGATCTATTTCTTTTATTTTAAAAGGTGTCATCTCACGCAAAACATTGCCATTATTATCTTTTATTGTTTGAAAATAATTAATTGGTATTTTGTATCCCTTGTTCGCAAGCACTCCGAAAGCTTCAGCCATATCAACCATGGTTACTTCTCCACCTCCTAAAGTCAAAGATAATCCGTAGCGGGATTTATCATTCCAGGTACTAATACCCATTTTTGTGGCAAAGTCAATAAAACTATTAACTCCAATATTGTTCAGAGTTCTAACAGCCGGAATGTTGTAAGAATTAGCTAAGGCATAGCGCAAAGGTACTTTTCCATGAAATTTATTATCATAATTAACTGGCTTATACGATTCAGATCCGGCAATATTAAAAACAACTGGCGAATCATCGAGAATTGATGCGGCAGTATAGCCTTTTTGTAAGGCTAAGGAATACATAATTGGCTTGATTGAACTTCCCGGTTGACGTAGAGCCGTGGTGACATTAAAAGCGCCGGATTGTTGATAATAGTCGACAGAACCTACCATTGCAAGTATCTCACCAGTTGTTGGCCTGGTTACTAAAATTGCTCCGTTGGTAACATTTAAATAGTTAATTTTTTCCAGTTCTTCTTTAAGAATTTTTTCCGCTTCTTCTTGAATTTTATAATCTAAAGTTGTTTTTACTTTTAAGCCACCTTCTTCAACTGTCTTTATACCAAAATAATTTTCCAACTGATTTTTAGTATAAAATACAAAGTGAGGAGCCCGAATCAAAGTTTTTGGTGGCAATACTTCAACTTTTAATTCTTCACTCTTAACTCTTAATTCTTCGTTGATATATCCCTGATTTTTCATCGAAGTTAAAACTTCACTTCTTCTTTTTTGAGCTGCTTTAGGATTCATATATGGCGAATATATTGATGGCGCTTGTGGTAAACCAGCTAATAAGGCAGCTTCTTCTATTGTTAAATCTTTTGCTTTTTTTCCAAAATATGTTTTAGATGCCTCTTCAATCATTTCCAAAATTTTATCCTTGCTGTAAATTTTTTCCGTCCATAAAGCTAATATCACTTCTTTGATTTTTCTTGTTATTGTTCTTTCAGGAGTCAATAAAGCTGTCTTAACAAGCTGTTGAGTAATCGTTGATCCACCCTGCAAATTTTTATTAATAACCATTTCCTTGAAAGCCCTAATTATTCCTGAAAAAATTGCCACTCCTTGGTGCCGATAAAAATCTTTATCCTCAATAGCAATCGTTGCTTGAACTACATAAACTGGTAATTCTTTTAGATTTACCGGGGTTCGATTTTGCTCCCGATAAATTTCATAAAGCAGTTTGTTGTTTCTATCATAAATATGGGTCGATAAAGGATAGTTAGTTTTACCAATATTATAAGGAGACGGTAATTCTTTTATAAAATAAAACGATTGAAAAATAGAAACAAAAATTAAGGTAATAAAACAGCCAAGTAAAAAATATCTAATTTTTTCTGAAATTAAATATTGAGATCTAGACAACCTCAATATTGGAAATTTAATACCAACAATCAACTTAAAACCCATCAGAATAATTTTCTTTAACAAATAGTAAATTGGTTTAAGAATGATTTTTTCGGTAATTTCTCCAACAAAAATAAAGAAAGCAACAAAGTAATATAGTCCTTGGCTCAATTTCATGAAGTGAATTTTATCATATATTATAGGGTTATTCAACAATATATATTCCCTATATTTTTGTAAGTTTAGCTGTTACTACCAATCTCTCCCAGTAAGTACCCGGTGGTGTGCAAGTGATCAAAGTTAAATAAGAAGCATCTTTTTTTTGCTCTAAAACCGAGATTTCACTTGGTTTAACAATAAAACTAGTGGTTACTTCGTACTGATATTCTAACTCTCCAATATTAATATAAATTTTATCGCCTTTATCTAAAGAAGAGAGATAGGTAAAAATCGTTTTATAGTCCTTAGGATTATATAACTGAGGTAAAGTCGAATGACCAAAAATAGCTACATTACCATACTCGCCAGGCAATGATTGGGGTAAATAATGAACAAGGCTCTTAGTCAAATCTTCTCCTGCAACCACAACTTTAGCTTTTTTAATATTTAGTTTAGGAATTGACAGGGTGTATTCTTTAACGGTCAGTTGAGAAGGTTGATTAAGTTTTGGTGATGCAGGAAACCAAATACTTGCCTGAGTATAGTCTCGAAGATTATTAGAAAAAATATTAAAGGCTCCGAGTATAGAATTTGCTTCTTTTAAGGATGAAGTAGTATTGTTATCAGGAATTGGAGCGTTAATATTATTTTTTATAAATAGCCGTGAATAGATTGCAGAAGATAAAATCGGATAAAACGACCAAAATAAAAGCATGGCACCAGCTATTAAAAAAATGTAGGAGAAAAAATTAACTGTTTTTTTCTTGCCGGAATAATGTTTCTTTTTTAGATAAACGTGGAGAGCCATATTTATAAACTAGAATTTTTCAAAATAATATTTTTTAAGAAGAAAGGTAAATAGTTGTTTAAAAAAGGTAAAGGTTCATTAATGTTCAGATTATAACCGTCAATTTTATACTGACTTTTCAAAATTTCCTTAATTTTTGATTGATTCTTTCCAAGAATACCCTTTTTAATTTCATCAGTTGATATATTAATTACTGCTTTTGCTTTTATTTTTGCGTCAACTTTTAAAGACTTATCTTCCTTAGAGATTTTATTTATAGTGTAGGCAATGTTTTCTTTTTCTAAGCGGTAGTCATTCTTAACTTCCGGTTTAAGTGAAACTAAAATTTTATCAATAAATAATTTTTTACTGTATAAATATTGGGTTGTGTAAACAGTTGCCTGAAGAGTTAATTTACTACTTTCTTCGCCGATTTCTTTTGAGAAAATTGTTTTATTAAAGTCAGTTGCTGATAAGGAAGAGACAATTGCTTCATCTGGTAATACTTTAATTGAAGGGATTTCTTTTTTTGCTTTATTGACAATAGACGTTTTTAGATCTTCCTGATCTTTTTTAGATACGGTTTGAACTTGTTTTTTACTGCCTCCCAAAAGAGCTGAATCATTTTTAGCTAATAAATTATTAGATTTTCCTTCAATAGTAAATTTTGTGCCGGCTGTTAAATTATATCCTTCGCCGATTTCTGTAGCGACCACCGTCACCTTGATCGTTGACGGTTGAGGAGAAGAAGCATCTCCTGTGGCTGAGGCAACCTTTACTTCACTTTCCAGGAAATATTTCAAATTATTTGGAGAAATAATTGATGTTCCTTTACTAAGAATTTCTGCCGAAGATAAATTACTATTATAAACTGTTACTTGTCCGCGTGCTTTTTCACCAATCTCTTGTTTACCTGTCGTATTTATCGTTTCAGAAAAATTTGCAGAAGCACTGGCTAATCGATAACCAATGTCTAAATTAATATTTTTTTCCAATACCTGGGTTGGTAAATAAACGGTTAACTGAGCTTGGTGAAAAAAATACTCATTAACAAATAGTCCTAAAAGAATTATTAAAACACCGGTCATCATAAATATCTTTCCCGAAAAGTTAATTTTAAAATTCACTTGATTTTTTCTCGGAAGAATGACTAATAATTTACTCGTCAAGTCCTTAATTTTATTTTTCCAATTTGTTTTAGGTAAGATATTTTTATTCTGATAGATTTCTTTTTCTCCAACATCTTCATTGATCATAAAACCAAAATTTTCCTTCTTGTCGTCCTTCGACCTGTCCTCCGTAGTCTTGACGTATGAGGAAGCTTCATTTTTTATCTGCTCACCAAAAATATTCATCAAACCGTTAATCACCTCATCTTCAGATAATATGTCTACTTTAGGAATTTGAACAAAAAAATCACTGCTCCAACGATGACTCAATATTTTCGTAGCCGTATCATCAAGACTGCCTGAGTCATAAAGAATAATACGGGCTGGCAGCATTGATTTTTTTTTAATTTCTTCAAAACCTTCCACCAGGTCTGCGATTATATCATCTGTCCGGCTTAAGATTTTTTTTATATCAATTTTTCCTCCTTTATAAGAAAATATTCCTATCTGAGTTTTATCAAGTTCAATTAAAATTGCGTTTAAAGATATCTTGTCTTCCTTTTGCAGATAAAAACTGATTGCCTCAAAACATTCAATATAACCCATTGGTTTAAGATCTAAAGCTTTGGTTAATTGTTTAATCTTTTGTAAATAAACAGGTTTGATATCCCCCATTTTTTCATCAACTAAATGAGAGTACACAAAGATGATGGTTTTTTTGATTTCCAGGTCAAGGTTTTTTTCTAATTTATATAGGGCCTCATCAACATCATTTGTCAGATTTTCCCAACCGTTTGTGTAGTTAAATTTTTCTCGATCAACCAACTCTAATCGGTCATTTTCTTTTAAAAAGATCATGACTATTCCTTGTTCTTCTTTTAAAAATATTCCCAAATAAAATTCTTTTTGTTTCTTATTCAAGAAAAAAGGTATTTTCATATATTTATTAAAAGCGAAGATATCTGTTTTTTTGTTAATCGCCAGGGGCCCCTATAGGGGTGTGGCGGACAAAAAAATACGATATCAAGCTTTTTTTTAATTACTAATATTATATTTTGTAAAAACCTGATTTATCCCTGCTTTGGCTGTTCCTAACGCTTCTTTATACGAAACCCCCAAAATTGTACTGTTAATGGCATTTTCTATATATTTTATTATCTCATCATTTAAACCATTATCTATCGTCCTAGAAATTAAAGG
This sequence comes from Candidatus Roizmanbacteria bacterium GW2011_GWC2_34_23, assembly GCA_000990305.1. Lineage (GTDB taxonomy): Bacteria > Patescibacteriota > Microgenomatia > UBA1406 > GWC2-37-13 > GWC2-37-13. The sequence continues at coordinate 6,505 of LBPR01000021.1, forward strand.
TAATGAGACAAAATTATTCGCCTGCTTCATTATGGCTCCAAGATAAGGATTTTGAATTAAAAGCGGAGATAAATCGACACGAGAATAAGGCTCGCCAAAAGGTCTTATTTTGCTTTGAATTTCGTAAAGTTTAGTCATATTCTCTTTCTCAGTCAAAAATCTCAAAAATTTCCAGGCCTCAATTTGATTAGAACTAAATTTTGATACTCCTTCAACCCAATAAGAAGCAACTGATATCAAAGCTGTTCCGGGAACCACTGGCACCGGAACGACTTTCATATCAATATCTGGATTAGCCGATTTGATTGATAAGATTACCCACGAAGGAACAATAATCATCGCCACTTTTTCTTGAATAAAAGCGGTCGTCGAATTGGCCATCTCTTCTGTCCAATATCCTTGTGGTGGTTCACTGAATTTTCGATAAATTTCTAAAGCGCCTGATGCCTCTTCTTGATCCAGTTTATTTAGCGACCCTCCGTTTTGTAATAAAAGTAATCCAAAGATATCAGAAAAATGATCAACATTGGAAGCCGTTCCCAAGGCAATCCCCGATGTAATTAGGTTACCGGATTGGTCTTTTACTGTTAATTTTGGAACTATTTGAGTAATATCGTCCCAGGTAGTTGGAACACTCGAAATACCAGCTTTCTTAAAAAGGCTTTCATTATAAACTAAAACTAGTCCATCAATCTCAAGAGGTAATCCATAATAATAATTACCTACCTTAAGGTCTTTTTTATGAACCGGGTAAAAAGTCTTATCAAACTCCTCCCCGCTCATAACAGTTGGAGGAAGCGGGGAGACAATATCTTTTATTTCTGGCAACCAAGTATTATGAAATCGGAAAATATCGGGTTTCTCAATTGCGGCCGCTCCGACCCCATCGGCCCCTTGAGTTTTACTCCGACTGACCAGCTTTTCCCGGTAACTTTGCGGGTTCATCTTTTGGTAGGTTATCTTTACATTTGGATATTTATTTTGATAAGCAACGATTAATGGCTCCATTACTTCTTTATCCTCCCATAAGCCCCAATAAAGCAAACTGACCGCCTTGTTGCTTGGCTTATTAAAAAAGATTGCTCTGATAATTATAACCAATAAAATTAAAAATAAGATTGCCCCTCCGATTATAAATATATTCTGGTTATTATTCTCTTTGTAAATAGGAGGCGGTTGGTCAAAATTCATATCTTGAGGAGCTTCTTCAACCACGAGCTCTTCTTGATGATTTACCTCAGGTTGATTTTCTTCCAAAATTATTTTATCATCATCCATACTATCATGATATCAAATATTAAGAATTATAGAGGTAATCTTGTATTGTTTTTAATGATTCTGTTTAGTTTGATCATATTAGGATCAACCGGTTATATCTTCTTTAAACAGGAAAACAATATTGGCTCCAAAATCTACCCGAACGTCTATTTAGACAAGCAAAATTTTGGATTAAAAAGCCGGGAAGAAATCGTTAATTATTACAACGGTAAAACTTCCAAATTAAGCAAGACTTCCGTGACTGTTTTTTTTGCAAATGAACCTGTAGCCACTTTTTCCGCTCAAATTTTGGGATTAAAATATGACGGAAAAACTATTGCGGAAAGGGCCTACTTGGTCGGCCGTTCTACCAATCTGCCCTCTAAATATTTACAGAAGGTTCTGACGATTTTTAATTTAAAAAAGTTTTATTTTGAAAGCCAGATCGAATATGATAATAGTGAACTCAAGGATTTTTTGTCAACATCCGAAGATAAATATAATTTACCCGCAAAAAACGCCCTGTTCAAATTTGAAAAGGGAAAGGTCGTTGAATTTAGAAAAGAGTCGAATGGATTAAAGATCTTAACGGAAAAATTCCTGCCGGATTTTGACAAGATTATTGGCGATCTAAAAACTGATGCGGCAAATAAGAAAGTAATTTTAAATTCCGAAGTCATTAAACCTGAAATAAAATTATCTGATATTAATGAATACGGAATTGAAGAGTTTATTGCTGAGGGAAAGTCCGACTATACCCACTCAATTCCTCAAAGAGTCCATAATTTGACTTTGGCCGCTTCCAAATTTAACGGCGTTTTGATTCCTAAGGGAAAAGAATTTTCTTTTAATGAAATCGTTGGTGATATTTCTTCGCTAACAGGGTATCAGCCGGCTTATATTATCAAAGATGGAAAAACTATCTTAGGCGACGGCGGCGGTGTTTGTCAGGTTTCAACTACTTTGTTTAGAGCCGCTTTAAATGCCGGTTTACCGATTATTGAACGGACTGCCCATGCTTACCGGGTCGGCTATTATGAGAATGATTCCCAACCGGGCTTTGATGCGACCGTCTATTCGCCAACCGTTGATTTAAAGATAAAAAATGACACCCCTGGTTATATTTTAATTGAAACAGAAATTGATGAGGAAAATAATCTTTTGTATTTTAAATTTTATGGAAAAAAGGATAGCCGACGGGTTGAAATTTCTAAAGCGACCGTCTATGATGTTGTTCCACCACTCCCGCCAAAATATCAAGATGACCCAACTCTTAAAAAAGGGGTGACCAAGCAAGTGGACTTTCCGGCCTGGGGAAGCAAGGTTTTCTTTACTTATAAAGTTTTTCAGGGAGACAAGCTGGCGATTGACAATAAATTCTTTTCCAACTTCCGTCCCTGGGCAGCGGTCTACCTAGTCGGCACGGCGGACTAACATTGTTTAACACAAAATAAGGAAATAAATTGAGATAGGTATTCAGAATTATGAAAGACTTATTTTTTCAAGAAATTTTTTTACATCATTATCTTTTTTCTCAAATCCAGTCATGTATTCAATTTCTTCAGAATAATCAATATCCTCAAAAAAACCAAGCTGTGTACGAAACAATTTTTCATTAAATTCATTTTTAAAAATGCTGTTTGTTTTATTCATTATTTCTTGTAAAGAATATTTTTGAAAAATAAAATAAAGATCAACATAATCTTTCCATTTAGCTCTTCTTCCTAAAGCAAACGATTTCATGGCGCCAAGCGTTTGTAGATCTGGGAACCTAATATAGTCACTAAAATCATTTGATCGTTCGATTATAAAAGGATAATGAAAAAAAGTCACTCTTACTTTATTAATGAGAACTGTTAATTCTCCTTCTCCCTGAGAAAATGTTTGATCGATTTTAAAACCGTCTAATATTTTTGTTCGTAAATACATTGGATCAAAAGAATTATAAGTAAATAAATCAAAATCAATAGACCTTCTATGACCTATGTGAAGAGCTATTGCCGTTCCCCCAACCAGATAAAAATCTGATGAAAATAACTTTATAAAAGGAAGCAGTTGATTTTGATCGGTGTTAAGGATTTGTTTATTCATGTTTGATGACTAAAATAACGGGAAAAATAGGACTGGACTGCCGGAGTATAATTTGTTCTTTTATTTGACAAGGTTTTTTTGAATAGTTCGCTCGTTTTGCCTTTGCTTTTAATTTTTATAAACTGTTGAACGTCATCCCAGTTTCCATAGTTAAGTACATGTTCCAATACAGATTCTTCCGAAAGTCTGGCCGGATCTTTTACATACCAGGCCAGATAAGGTTTATTTTTAATAATATCATTAACTGACATATTAATATTTTATCAAAAAAATATAAAAAAAACTGTAAGTTTGGGAAGAAGTTAATTTTTTTTCAAACTTCCGCTCCTGGGAAGCGGTGTATTTAGTCGGCACGGCTGATTAAAGAAAAATCAAAGTGCAAAGTTCAAACGTCAAAGCCAAGTCTAAAGTCTAAAATTTTTAACTTTGAACTTATTTTTGATCTTTGATTTTTGATCTTTGATCTAGTTTAACGAAATAGCCTTGCTCTTCCGAGTTTGTAATGAAGATCCTTATTTCTTCTCTCCCCTATTATCTTGGCGGGAACGCCCCCGACGATTGCATAAGGTGGGACGTCTTTTGTGACGACGGCACCTGCTCCAACGACCGCCCCCCGACCAACTATCACTCCGGCGAGTATTATTACCCGCGGGCCGATAAAAACATAGTCTTCAATTTTTACAGGAGAATTATTAGCAACAAAATTTTCGTCATTAACGTTGTGTTCACTGTTATAAATCATCACTTCAGAAGCTATGTCAACGTGGTTGCCAATCGTTAACAAATCCCGTCCATCAAGAACAACCCCTTCGCCAATGATTGAATCTTCACCAATGCAAATATTTCTTGGATCATAAAATCTGGCTCCCGTATGAATAGCCGATCCTTTACCGATTTTTATTCCAGCTAATCGATAGAAAAAACGGCGGCAACAATGAGAAGGAACCAAACCAACTA
>LBPR01000022.1 GCA_000990305.1 Candidatus Roizmanbacteria bacterium GW2011_GWC2_34_23
GGCGAGAGCGGAAGAAAAAAATACTCCAAATATTATTCCGGTCCATCCGGCTATATTAAGAAAAGAAATATCCCAACTGGCAAATTCTTTTGGTATAAATGGTATGAAAGTTAAACTACCAAATAGAAATGTAATGGCCGCAACTTGAAGAGTATCTACTTTTTTTAAAACATCACGACCAAAAATTGTCTGTAAGACGCTTCCGAAAGTTGCCAGTAATATAAACAAATTTCCTTCTACTGCTCCAAAAGTAAATTTTTTTCCATCCATTATTAATGGTGATAATATAATAAATAAAACCCCGGCCAAAGCAATTAACATTCCTGATAATACTTTTAATTTTGGCTTTTCCCTAAGAAACATTATTGATAATAGATAGATAAATATTGGCCCGGAGGAGGCGATCACCGGCACATTAATACTCTCTGTCTTTTGTAATCCCAAAAAGAAAAAAGAAATATTTATTGTAATACCAAAAAAGCCTATTAACAATATCTCAAGCCATTGTCTGGTTGTCAGTTTTTGCCATTTATTTAAAGCCAGGGGCAAAAATATTAGTCCGGCAAAAAAGAAACGAATAAACGCCAAAGTAAAAGGGGGAATATTAGTTAGGGCAAACTTAAAGATTGGCGAGGCCATACCCCAGATGATGTTGGCGATTATTAAAGCTAAAACTGGATTCATTATTATAAATATTTAATTATCGAGTTTAGCGAGTTTAACGAGTTTGTTTTAACTCGCTAAATAAGTAACTCGTTAAATAAAAAATAAATTAATTAGTTTTTTTATTAAGATAGACGATAAGCTCACCGATGATTCCCGTCATGACAACCTGAATGCCGACGATTATCAGAAGAATTCCAAGTTGAAGTAGTGGACGCTGATATAGAAGAACTCCAAAAAAAAGTCTTTCTATCGTTAAATAAAAACTAATTAAAAAACCAATAGAAAATAAGGCTCCGCCTATCGTTCCAAAAAAGTGAAGAGGTTTTTCTGAAAATTTAAATAAAAAATATGCCGTTAAAGTATCAAGTAAACCGGTAAATAATTTGTTTGGACCAAACTTTGGTTTTTTACGTTTATTTCAGTCACTTTAAATCCATTATAATATACGGCCAGCGGAAAAAAACGGAAATTATTACCGTAAAAAATAAAATCTTTTAAAACTTCTTTTTTAAAAACTTTATACCCGCAATTAATATCAATGTACGGAGAGTTCAAAAAGATTTTTAAAAACCAGAAAACGATTTTTGAATAAAATTTTACAAGCAGATTATCATTTCTTTTTTCCCTTATTCCATTTACTAAGTCATATCCCTCATTAATTTTTTCAACTAATTTCGGCAGATCAACCGGATCATCTTGCAAATCTCCATCCATAAAAACAATCGTATCTCCACTTGAATTCTCAATCCCAGTCTTCAAAGCCTGGCCCTTCCCTAATTTCTTTTTATGTTTAATCAGTTTTATGTTTTTATTAGATTCTGAATTTTGAACTCTGAATTCTGAATTATCGTTTGAGCCATCATCGACGAGTATGATTTCCCATTTCTCATCAATTGTTTTTAATGTATTGATTAATCGATTAATCAATACAGGAATACTTTCTTTTTCGTTATAGAATGGAATTATTATTGAAATCATATTTTTTTGAAAACTTCTATTTCTTGATTATCAAAAAAAATCATTTGATAATCAACATCATTTTTTAATTTATTATAAAACTTATTACTTAACTTTTGCTTAACTTCTTGCTTATTTATAATAACATAGTCAGCCAAACGATATTTATTAATTTCGTTTTTTATTATTCTATCTTCAGTTATTCCTATACTGGCAAATGCCGAATCATAAAGAAAATTATAGTAAAAGCGTCGATTTGTAAAAAAAGGGGCAAGTTTTGGAGTAGTGGCTACTTTTATATTTTCATCTTTAAGTTTATTTACTAAAAATTTAATAGACTCACTTTTAATTTTATCAATCTCATTATAATGAACTGGTTGCTTTACAAAATACGGGATCGGATTGTATTGATAAATTGAATAAATATTAATTGATATAAAAATTAAAAAAATTATGACTTTTAAAATTTTGCTTTTAATTATTCTGTCAAAATTTTTATAACCTAAAATCAGTGAATAAAATAAAAAGGCAACAATTATAGAATTGTAGTGAAAATAAATAGATCGTTGGTTTGAATTAATACTAAGAATGTTAATCGCCCATTCCGGTAAGCTGGTTAATAATGTCAACGGAGAAAATAACGAATAAAATAATGGGCTAATCATTAATCTAAAGTAACTCGTTCCATTTTTGATTATGTTAGGTAATCGCGATTTTATATCAACAAAATATCCAGTAGCAAAATGCTCGCTTCCTCTAAAATAGGGAATTATAAAATATACGCTTACAATAAAAAATATTATTCCTAGAATAGCCGTTATCATTCCTGTCTTTTTTTCTTTTTTTACAAAAAATAAATATATTCCTAGAAAAAATACTACTAATCCCACATGTTCTTTAGTTAAAAGAGTCAAAAAAATAAAAACATAGTACCAGCTATTTTTTTTCACTAAATTAAAGTACAAAGCAAAAAGGAAAAAAGTAGTTGCTAAAGTAACAGCATGAAAATCAAAAAGCGCCGCCCTTTGAATGGCAAAATAAAAGAGATACGTAAGAGCGAATATAAGACTGATTAAATTTTTTTTCAGAACTTTTTGAGAAATCAAAAATACTGCTAAAGCTCCCAAACCCAATATTATTACCTGCCCAATAAGTAATACTTCCGGCCCTTCATATAATTTATAAAAGGGTGCAAAGACCGTTAAAATCGGATCAAAATGAGTGGCCAAACGGGAAACATTTTTTTTCAAATCCTGATTGGTCATCTCAAGAAATCGCCCACGTGAAGTATTGTAGACAACCTGGTTCATGATGCCCAGATCATAGTAGTATGAGTTAAGAGTTCGATAACGACGGATAGAGAGGTAAGAAAAAATTATAATAAAAAAAATAATAGATATCGAAAGTAAAATTTGAAAAAAATATTTCTTCACTTTATAAACTTTATGAACTTTATAACTTTATAAACTTATTTATTGCCTGAGTGAAACTTCTCATGTATTTGTTTTAGCCCAAAGTTTGTCACATGGGTATAGATCTGGGTGGTGGCGATATTTTTATGTCCTAACATTTCCTGGACCGATCTAAGGTCTGCACCATGAGATAATAAATCTGTTGCATATGAATGTCTAAGAATATGTGGACCAATTCTAAAAAGAATTCCGGCTTTTTTTCGATACTTATCAATCATCCTTTCAATCGAACGGGCAGAAAGCCTTAACCTTTCATTCGTTAATCCCTCTTTACCCTTGGGACCTGAGTAACGAATAAAAAGAGGATTATAGGGATCGGATCTTTTAGTCAAATAAAGATTCAGCCATTCTTTGGCGTGCTTTGATAAAAATACCACTCGGGCTTTCCCACCCTTCCCGATTACACCAAACTCTCCGGACTGAATATTGGCTTGTTCACGGTTCAAAGCAACCAGCTCTGAAACTCGCAGACCGGTTGAGAAAAGAACCTCCAAAATTGTCCTATCTCTAAGCCCCTGCTCATCTTTTGGATTAACAATTTCAAACAATCTTTTTAATTCAGCTGGCGACAAAAATTTTATTATTCGGTCGCGATTTTTTCCGAGCTCAACCATATCAGGAGAGAGCGATTGGACGCGCTGACGAACCAGGTAGCGGAGGAAGCTTCGGAGTGCTACTAGGAAGTAATTTTGAGTTTGGCGCTTCAGAGCACCCTTATCTGGATTCTTATATTCATGAGAAAGATATAGACGGAAGTTTCTGACAACATTATCATCAATTTTAATAACTTGAAAATCTTCTACCTTTTGAGTCAAAAATAACCACTTCTGGAAAAAATTTAGATAGTAGGCATACATTTTGACAGTCTTTAGAGAAAGGTTTTTATCTAATTCACAGTATTCTAAAAAACGCAAAATAGCTTCCTTAATTTCCATGAATTAATATTAAACGACGCAAGGCATTATTTCAAATCCTTACACAAATCGTACATATATTCAAAATGCATCGCATCGATTCGGGATCCAAATATCGATTTATATCGTCCACCCCAGCGAAATCCATAAGATTCAAAGATATCTACTATTTCCATAGGCATAGTGTAATTAGAACAACCGTTACAGTTTTCATCCCAATTTATATCTACAGCAATTCCAAAAGAGTGAGCTGATAATACACAACCTTCACTGCATAGATCGTTTTTACCAGAAGTTGACGCGTTTACATTGCAACGAAAAATATATGCTCCAATTGTGTTGATTTTATATTTTTTGGCCACGTTGTTTTTACTTAACGCATCTGACACGGCTTTAAAAGCCGGATAAGCTTTTTTGTTAATCGAAATACTTTTTCCGAGTATCGAAACCGATGTTAAATTTGAACTAACAAAAGATTGAACTTTTGAGTAACAGCTAACCGGACTGATACCATCGGCATAAACCTCTATGAATTTATCTGTGTTATAACATTTATAAGCAAGATTTTATTTTTAAAGGATCATTAATGAGTTTTGTTGTTGGCGTCGGCTTTGCCATGGTTGGCGTCGGCTTTGGTTTAGAAGTTGGAGTTAGCTTTTTTTTGACTGTTGGAAAAACCGTTGGTAATTGATTATGAATCGTTGGAGTAGCTTTTACAAAAATAATTTCCGCTTGAGTTGGTACGGGTGGTTCCGTTGGATTAATGTATATTGTGGGGAACGGGTTTGTCGAGATTGAAGTCGGTTCAATTGCAACCATTTCAAAATTAACCGTCGGAACATCCGTAAACACTTGCTGATAATTTATTTTATTAGGAGACATCTTATATGCAAAAGTGTTTTTAAAAATTGTCAGATTATCTTTAGTCTCTTTGATTGTTCTCCTAATTTTTTCCGAATTAACTTTTGGTACACCTGCAAAAAAAACTGCTCTGGTAATAATTAAGGTGAGAGCTAAAGAAATTATTAATGAAAGAATGATTTTATAGCGTTTTATTATCCCCATGGACTATTTTACATCAATCGAAATAATTTTTACTAGTGTGATCGGAGTGGAATTTTCTCCGGAAAAACTAGGCTGAACGGGCGACTCGGCAATTGCATCGACTGTGTTCATTCCCGCAGTAACTTTTCCAAAAATCACATAATTTTTTGGTAGGGGATTATCAGCGTGCATAATAAAAAATTGACTTCCATTTGTATTTGGTCCGGCGTTAGCCATAGCAACAGTTCCCCGTGTATATTCTCCAGTAAAAGGTTCATCATCAAACTTATACCCTGGTCCGCCGGTTCCATCACCCTTTGGATCGCCACCCTGAATCATAAATCCCTTAATAATCCGATGGAAAATTGTATTATTATAAAATCCTTTTTTGGCCAGAGTAACAAAATTACTGACTGTTTTTGGTGTTTGATCTGAATTCAAAGAAATAGTTATATCACCTTTTTCGGTATGTAAAACTGCTGTTAATTTTTTTGCTTTATTTGTTTTAGTAGTTTTTTTTATATTATAAAAATATAGTCCAACAACTCCTATTATTATAACTCCAAAAAATACGAATAATAGCAGTTTTTTATTCATAGTGAAAAGTATAATACAAAAATTTTAATTATTTATTGATTTTATACTTCAAAAGCAATGTCCCAGCTTTGTTTAACTTCTTGATGCTGATTAACTGCAAACATTTATCTAACAACTGTCCTTCAGTAATATTTTTCCCACTTCCAAAAATTTTTGGCTCTATTGTTAAATACAATTCATCAATCAAATTCTGTTTTAAAAATAAGCTGTTAATAGCTGAACCCCCAACTAACAATATTTCTTTGTATCCCAACAATGATAGTTGTTTTAGCAATTTTTCTGGACTTTCACCGGAAAATTCCAGTTGATCTTTAACAACTTGATCAGAATATTTTTTGGGATTTCTTGTTAATATAATTCGTAGTTTTCCTTTTTCTAATTTAATTACCGGTTTTGACGCTTCATAAGTTGCCCGACCCATAACGATTAAATTATTTTTTTTAATTAAGGAAAAAAAGTGTCTTTGATCTTCCTTTGAAGACCAGACATAAACATTTTTATTATTTCCTTGAGTAGTTTTCCCGTCAATAGACGATAACATTACCATCGTTACTTTCATTTTTTTTGCTCTCCCTTAAGCCAACGAACTGCCAAATAAACAAATGGAGTTTCGATTATTGACATGAAACACTTAAGCAGCCAGTAGGGGATTATCAGGCTGAATAGAAATGAAAAATTATCACCTAAACCTCGGTTGAAAGCATAAAAGGCCAAAAATATAAATAAACAAGTGTCAATAAATTGAGAAACAAAATTGGAAAGATTACTTCGTAACCATAATGCTTTTTTTCCAATTTTTTCTTTTATTTTTTGAAAGATAATAATATCAAGAAAATCGGCAATAGCAAAAGCAGTTAGACTGGCAAAAGCAATTCTAATAGATTGACCAAAAATTAAATCGTAAGCGCCTTCGCTGTCCTTAAAGCGGACGGATGGGGGAAGTTTAATTGCTAAGAAAGAAAATAACATAAATATAACAATTGTGACCAAGCTTGACCGGTAAACGCTTTTTGCCCTGGCTACCCCAAACACTTCAACGATGGCATCGTTGATGGAAAAAATTATTGGGATAACAAAAATAGCAACACTGGCGTTCCATGTAAATTTTCCAATATGAAGTAAAGGAAATGTTTTTCCTCCCATAAGTTCGGCTATAGCAATGCAAGCTATGTAGACAGCAATAACTAAATCAAGTCTATTTATCTGTAAATTAATTTTTTTAAACATAACTTAGTTATTGTAACAAATTATTTTTTCCACTTTAGCCATTTTTCCTCAACCTCTTTTTCTAAATCAATTTTATAAAATTTTGCCAGTAATAAAACATGTGAGAATACATCGGCGACTTCTTTACGAAAATTATCTTTTATTTCTTCCTCTGTTTTACCTTTATGACGTCCTTGTTTTATCATCATTAAATAAGATTGAATAAGTTCACCCATTTCTTCTTGAAGTTTAAGGACAAACCAATTACCGTCACGGTCAATGACAAACTTTTTAGAATAAATTAGCGAAATTTTTTCTACTTCATCTGATAAGTCCTTGATGTTCATGGCCAAATTATAGCAAAAAACAATTATTTATTAGTTTATTACGAGTTTAGTGAGTTTTGCGGGTTTATTTAACTCGTTAACTCGTTAAACTCGCTAAATAAAATAATAATAAATATAATTATTGCCAATTTATTTGTTTTAAATTATGTTCTTTAAGGTATTTATTACATCGACTGAAATGATGCTGTCCAAAAAATAATTGCACCGAATATGGTGAGGGATGGGCTGATATCAGAACCAGATTTTTTTCTCTATTTATTACTTCGCCTTTTGTATGGGCATATTTTCCCCAAAGTAAATAAACAATATTCTGACGATTTTCATTAAGTGTTTTTATTACTGCATCAGTAAATTTTTCCCAGCCTTTTTCTTTGTGCGAAGCTGGGTTATTTGCAGCAACCGTAAGAACACTGTTTAACATCAGGACTCCTTGTTTTGCCCAGCGGGAAAGATCGCCTGTAGACATCGGGGTTATCCCGATGTCATTTTGAATTTCCTTATAAATATTTTTGAGTGACGGCGGAAGCGTTATTCCATCATTAACTGCAAAAGATAAACCGTTTGCCTGTTTTTCTCCGTGATATGGATCTTGTCCGACGATGACGACTTTGACTTTATCCAAGGGGCAAAGATCAAAGGCCCGAAAAACATTTTTCGCTGGGGGATATACTTTACCTGATAAATATTGTTGACGAACAAACTCGGTCAATTCTTCCCAATAAGGTTTTTGAAATTCCATTTTTAGAACTTTCTTCCATGTTTCGTCAATCTTCACGTCTTTCATAATTTTTATTATAGACTATTTAATTAAGGTCCGTCCTAAATGAGGACGGACCTCATCTAAGAGAGTCCCTTAATCGATAAATAAATCTTTAACTAATTTTAAATCCTCATCATCTTCGTCTTTGACTTTTTCGACATATTTTTTATATAAGGCAGCAGAAAATATTTTATTTTCCAAAAAACTATTACATATATAATTTATTTTTAACCAACTTATATTTAATTTTTCTAAATAAGTAGGATAACTACTCCAAGGATATTCAATTAATGATTGACCTTTAACTAATAGTTCCGTCGGATTAAGATGGATATACCTACTCAAATATAATAGATACTCAGTATTATTTATTAACACGGCTTTATATCTCCCTTGGAATAGTGGGCCGACTCGTTCATATTTTTTGTTAAAATATTTTGAATATTTAGTAATTAAACTCCGCATAAAAGATTCTATTTCCTTTTTATTCTTTTGCTTTAATTCTAGATGAAAATGATTTGGCATTAGTACATAGCTTATGAGTTCAATCTTATTGTAAAAATTATTTAATTTGTATAATTCTGAAATGATTTTTTCTTTATTGTCAATCTTCAAATCATGATTAATGATTTCATTTGCAGATTCTTCCTTCGGTAAAAGATATAGTTTGAGATACGAAAGAAAAACTTTGTAGTCCTGTTCATCAAGAAAAATTCTTCTCTTTTCAACTCCACGGTTATATATATGATAGAACCCATTTTCTATATATGTTTTAATTATGTTTTTTGATGGCATATTTAAGGACGGACCTAAATCAGGTCCGTCCTTATTTTATATACCTGCAAAAAAATGTCTACCGCTTATAACCTACAAAAATAGATTTATGGATTGTTACAAGAATATATTTTTGATGATAGACCACTAATATTGAATTTAGCGGAAAAAGTAGTTAATTATTCCAAGAATAATTACTACCGTTACCATTATTGTTGTAACTAACAAACCTATTTGACCCGCTTTCTTATATGCTTTCCAGGAAGAATAAAGCCAAAAAGGTTAGGAAATTAAATTAATTACTAACCCCCACTGGGGATATTTTAAGGCAATGGCAATCTGGGTTCCGACTGTCAAAACAGGAATGGCAATTTGAGTGATTGTATTAAACAAACTTTTATTTTTGTCCATAATATTTTAACCAAGTTCAAAAGTGGTCACGCCAAATACTTTATTTAAATTAATAATTAGCGATTTCTTTGTGTACATTTTAGCAGTTTCGAATATCGGTTTCATATTGTGTTTTTTAGCTAGTTTAAGTGCTTCTTTGTTAACTTCTGGAACATCAAAAAATATAGGAAAATTTACAGCAAAGTTATTTAATTGTTTAAACAGTTCTTCAGCAATTGTACTACTATCAGCAAAAAGAGGACCAATTTTATAACCTGTCACACATTTTCGTATCATTCCATATCCAAATAATTTATCATTCTTCAAAAAACCTAAAGTTAAACTTTCCGGTTCAGAAATCCAATATTTAAGAAATTGAGGACGGGGAACAGGAAAGAGTTGACTATCATAACTAACTAATTCTGTAAACGGAATTGAATTTATTTTAACAATATCATTGTTCTTTACTTCATACTTATTTCCAATACCTTGATAACGAATATTCCTATAAGCAAGTTTAAATCCTGACTTTTTGTAATTTTCTTGTTGTGCGACCACTCCATCTAAACCAATATTTTTAGTTTTTAAATAATCTGTGGCTTTATTCCAAATTTTTATTCCATATCCTTTATTTCTATGATTTTCATGAACGATATAAAAACCAATAAAGCCAAAGTCTTTACCATAAGAAACTGCTGAAATGCATGAGATTGGTTTACCATCAAGGAAGCCCATGAAAAATCCTTTAGGATCAGTGTTATAAAAAGCATCCCGATCATGAAGCCCGGGATTCCAACCTTCAGCAGCAGCCCAGGAGATGGCGAGGTCTAAGTCGGACTTTGTCATTTGACGAATCACATATTGGTTTTTCACGTCAAAGACAGTATAGCAAAATCTTATTTATTTTTTTTATTTAAAGTCGGATAAACTAAGATAGAGATAGTTAAAAGCATAATCGCGCTAACAATATAAAATACTTTTAACCAAGACAAATCATTCACGTTCATTTTAGTAAGTATAAACTTATAAATAATGAAAACATCGACATAAATAATCCAGTAATTATCAATAAATAGTTTACCATAGTTCCAGTTAGTATAGGTGTCACGATGGTTGCAAATAAAACAATTCCAACGTTTCCAATAAATTCTGATAATCGATTTAATTGTTTTTTGTTAAGGTCAAGCTTCATAAATAAAGAATAAATAAGAAGTTTTTATTTGTCTACCGCTTATAACCTACAAAAGTATGTTTTTAGATTGTCACAAAAATATATTTTTGACGAAAGACCATTAAGCTATTTATGAAGGCATTGTTGAACGATCTCTATTACTTCGTCATGGACTTCCTTGTTTGTGGCAATAAAATATTGGGGGCTGCCAAAGACGGTTAGTCTTTTGTCATTTTCATCAGTGCAAATCCCACCGGCATTTTCAATGATCATTTTGGCAGCAGCTCTGTCCCAAGGATTGGCGGCAACAGTCACTAGTGCTTTTGATATCCCTGTTGCAACCATCATCGCTTCATAAACTATTGATTCTACATAAGTAACCCAAACTTTCTTTTTAAAGATTAAATCTAAATATTTATTTGTATTAAAATTTCGGTTCCAATAAGGGATTCCAAATATATATTCTCCAGCAATAAATTTACCAGGTTTTACGCAAATTCTTTTTTTATTCATAAAAGAAGGTGACTCTGTCTTTGTATAAAGCATTCTTTTCATAAACGGATCATAAGTAACTGCAACAACTGGCTCGTCATTATGGCAAAGGGCTAGTGAAAACATTGCGGTTGGGATGTGATGAGAGAAGGGGGTCGTTCCATCAACCGGGTCGCAAACCCATAAGTATTCTGCATCATGTTTTTCATGTTGAAATTCTTCATCAAAGACTTCGTGATTTGGAAAATTATTCTTAACTGCTTCAATTACCAATCTTGAAACGGCTAAATCGGTTTCTGTTACCGGAGTTAAGTTTGATTTTGTAGTGATTGTTGAATGAAGAAAGTTTTTGGTAATAATTTCACCGGCTTTGAGAGCTAACTGCTTGGCGAATTCTAGTTCGTCACCATGGTTGACCATAAGCCAATTATACAAGAAGATTATTTAGTCTGGATCCCTGTCTTCACGGGGATGACACAAGGTACTTTTAAATTTTGACTTTTGAAAACTTATTCCTCAACAAACGTCAAGGCGGTGCCACTTAGATTGGCCCGGCCAGTTCTTCCTATGCGATGGATGTAATCTTCGTAAGTCTGGGGAATATCATAGTTGATGACATGAGTGACATTGGCTATATCTAAACCTCGAGCGGCCACATCAGTCGCTACCATGATTGAAACAACGTCTTCCTTAAACATGCGGATTGCTTGTTGACGTTGAAACTGGGCTTTATCTCCATGAATTGAAGTGACTTTAAATCCCTTTTGAAATAAGTCTCTCGCCATTCTTTCCACTCCATGTTTGGTCCGGCCAAAAACCAAAACTTTCTTGAATTCTTCTTGCTTTAAAAGTGAAGAAAGCTTTTCCATTTTTGATCCAATTTTTTTGTCAAGTCTTACTAAATCTTGTTTAATATTGGTTAAAGTTTCCTGAGTTTTTACAGAAATAGTAACCGGATTTTTTACGAAAGACGAAATTAATGAACTAATAGCCGGAGAAACTGTTGCTGAAAAAAATAATGATTGACGCGTCTC
>LBPR01000023.1 GCA_000990305.1 Candidatus Roizmanbacteria bacterium GW2011_GWC2_34_23
AACAGGTTATGTTCATTCCTGGGGACATAAGGCCGGAAAATATATTGGCGATATTTCCTTAACTACCGTAAAAAATTTTGTCGGTGGTCAAAAAAAAGAAAAAACAGATTCTATAAATGTTAATTATGGAAGGGATTTTACGTGCGAAATATTAGCAGACATCGCTCTTGCTAAAGAAGGCTATATGACAGAAACTGACGGCAGGCTTATTGAAAAAAAGGGGATTGAAGTTGGAAATATTTTTCAATTAGGTTTGCACTATAGCTCTAAAATGAAAGGCGCCAACTATATTGACCAAGAAGGAAAAGAAAAACCATATTATATGGGTTGTTATGGAATAGGCATTGGTCGTACGTTAGCTACTATTGTGGAAAAATATCATGATGAAAAGGGGATTATTTGGCCAGAATCTGTTGCGCCTTTTAAAGTGCACTTGATTGGTTTAGATTTAAATAACAAGGAAATTAGTTCTAAAGTTCATAAAGTTTATAAAGTTCTTAAAGAAAATAATATTGAAGTTCTCTTTGACGACCGGACAAACGTTACTGCCGGAGAAAAATTTTCTGATGCCGATCTTATTGGAATTCCTATTCGTTTAGTAGTGTCTAAAAGAACAGGAGAGAAGGTGGAGTATAAGAAGAGGAATGAAAAGGAAGTAAAAATAATGCCTTTAGAAGAGGTTATTAAAAATATTAAAAAATAAACTAATTGCTTCATTGCTCCATTGTTTCATTGTTGTCTCTTTTTAACAATTGAACAATGTAACAATTGAACAATTAATTATAAATATGAAAACAATCGTCACCCATCTTTCTCCCGACCTTGACGCTATTGCCTCTGTTTGGTTAATAAAAAAATACTTTCCAGATTGGAATAACGCCCAAATAAAATTCGTTCCATCAGGGACAACGTTAGATGATCAGTTGCCTGATAGTGACAAAAACATTATTCACGTCGATACCGGAATGGGCAAGTTTGACCATCATCAAACAAATGACTACACATCGGCTACAAAACTTGTATATAAATATTTAGTTGGCCGCGACCTCATTGAAGAGAAAGAAATTAAATCTTTAGAAAAGATTGTTGAATACGTAAATTCTACCGATCATTTTGCCGAAGTTTTTTACTCTGAGCCTGATGCTGACCGGTATGATTTTATGATTCGCCAACTTGTTGATGGACTAAAAGTAATTAATCGTGAAGAATCAAAGTTGATAGAAACTGTTTTTCAGTTATTAGAGGCCGTCCTAATCGTTTTCAAAAATAAAGTAAACGCCGAAGAAGAAATTAAAAATGGCTTTGTATTTCAGTCATATTTAGGTAAATCACTCGCTATTGAGTCTAAAAATGAAGAGGCGGTCAAATTAGCTCTAAAAAAAGGTTTTGCACTCGTAGTCAGACGTCATCCTGAAGTGGGCTTCACGAGAATAAAAACTTTACCTGATAAAAAGTTTAGTTTAAAAAAAATTTATGAAAATATTTTAAAAATAGATAAAAAAGGCAGTTGGTTTTTTCATATTTCAGAGCATATGTTACTTAATGGATCCTCAGGTAATCCAAAACTTGTTCCCACATCTCTGTCTTTGAACAAGATCATTGAAATAGTGAAGAGCATAAGATAGAATTAGCATGTATTCGTATCATATTTGAGAGGAGGCGTATTAATTTATGGTTTTTGTAACAAAAAGAAAGGGTGAAACAAAAGACAGTATGTTTCGAAAGTTTACTCGCTCCTTTATTGATGAAGAAATTGTCGATACCCTAAGAAAAAAAATGTTTTATAAAAAACCTTCCTTAAAAAGAAAAGAGGAAGAAAAAGAAAGAATGAAGAATAGATCATTAAAACGTAGAAAAGTAGTCTTTAAAAAAGTATATAAAAGAATATGATTAATATCGTTTCTTCATCACGTTATAAAATTAATCGTCAAAAGATAAAAGCTTTTGTCCAAAGTGTTTTTGAGAAAGAACCGATCAATTCAGATCATTCTTTGAATGTTGTTTTTGTGGGAAAAAATAAGATGAAAGTTTTTACAAAAAAATATAAAAATGAAAAAGAAACATTGCCGGTTTTATCCTTTAAATATAACGAAGATGTTGGCGAGAATGAGGTCTTGCTTGGTGAAGTGGTAATTTGTTACCCCTTAGTTATTCTACTTGCAGCTGAACGCAATAAACGAGTAGATGAGATTATTAACGAACTAGTCAAACATGGTATTGCGAATCTGTTAAAATAATATGTTTTACCTTAAATATCGCCCAAAAACTATTAAGGAAATTGATAATCTAAGTGCTAAAGTGATGATAGGTAAAATTCTTGAATCATCTACTTTACCTCACGCTTTTCTTTTTGTAGGACAAAAGGGGACCGGAAAAACATCAACCGCAAGAATTCTTGCTAAAGCCGTCAACTGTCTTAATAATAAATTTTCTTCAAACCCATCAAACGACTCTCAATCTTATGAACCCTGTAACAAATGTGCCAACTGCAAAAGTATCGGGCTTTCTTCTTTTACAGACGTAATTGAAATGGACGCTGCCTCCAACCGCGGTATTGAAGAAATTAAAAACTTAATTCGTGAAACTTCGTTTCTTCCGATGTCCGGAGGCTTCAGAGTTTTTATAATTGACGAAGCACACATGATAACTAATGAAGGTTTTAATGCTCTTTTAAAAACTTTGGAAGAGCCTCCAGAATCAGCAATATTTATTTTAGCAACCACTAATTTAGAAAAACTTCCGAAAACTATTGTTTCCCGCTGTTTAAAAATTAATTTTGGAAAAGCTAATACAACTGACATATATTCAATGTTAAAGAGAATAGCTAAAATTGAAAATATCGACTTTAGCGACGATTTGTTAAGATTAATCGCCAGCCATAGTGAAAATTCCTTCAGGGACGGTGCAAAAATTTTAGAAGAGGTTACCTTCCAAAAAATTAAATCTGTTGAGGAAGTGGAAAGATTTTTGGGAATAAGAGGAAGAAATGATTTGATAGAGATTATTGAAAAAAAAGATCTAAAAAAAACACTTTCCTGGATTGAGGATTTTTCTCAAAATGGGGGAGATTTTAAAAGTCTTATCGAAGATATTCTTAATCAATTGCATTCACAGCTTCTTATTAAGAATGACGTTATAAAAAATGAAGATAACCAAACAACTTTAAACCTGAATGAGATTTCTTTACTAATGAAATTATTGATTGAAGCCTATCAAAATTTACGAAATACGCCTATTGATTCTTTACCAGTTGAAATTGCCCTTATTGAGTTCTACAATAAGATAGAAGGTAAAAAATTATAAATCTTAAATTTCAAGTTCCAAATAAATACTAAAATATAAATTTAAAATAATAAACTGTTTAGTTTTTATTATTTAATATTTAAAATTTATTTGTTATTTGAGATTTAATATTTAATATTTAGGTTATTAATAATTAGAAGTATTAATTCTTATGTTAAACCCCTTTGGAGCGTTAGGAGATTTGCAAAAATTGCAACAACAAGCACAGAAAATGCAGGCAGCTTTACAGCAAGAGGAGGTAGTGGTTGAGAAAAATGGCGTTAAGATAGTTATACGTGGAGATCAAATCATTGAATCAATTGAGGTTGACGGAATTGTTGAAAATAGAATTGCCGAAACTGTTAATGAAGCCGTTAAAAAAACTCAAGAATTGGCAGCAAAAAAATTAATAGAAATATCTAGTCAACAACAACAGGGTTAATTATATGTTTAAACTATTTTCCGGCTCCGCTAATCCTAAATTATCTGTTGAGGTATCAAAACTACTCAATGTTCCTATTTCTAAATCAGAAGTGGCTCGCTTTGGTAATTCTGAAATAAGAGTGACCATCCAAGAAAAAGTAAAAGACGATGTTTGTGTAATTATTCAACCAACCGCCAATCCAACTGATACCCACTTGATGGAACTCTTCTTTTTCGCCGATGCCTTGAGACGAATGGAAGCAAAAAAAATAATTGCTTTTATTCCTTATTTTGGTTATGCCAGACAAAATCGTGAACACCGTCCCGGTGAAGCTGTTTCGGTAAATGTTATCATCCGTTTTTTTGAGACGATTGGTTTTAATCAAGTCTACACTTTTGATCTTCACGACGACGGAACTGAAGGAATTTTTTCAATTCCTTTTAAAAATATTTCCACTTTTTCAATTCTTGGTCGCGAAGTGGCTCATTATTTAAAAAATAACAAAAACACCGAAGAAGTTGCGATTGTGTCCCCGGATCAAGGAGGGGTCGAACGCGCCCAAACATTTGCAGAAAATTTTTTCCATACCAATAATGTTGATATTGCTGTAATTGAAAAAAGAAGAAATTTAGACAAAATACACCAATCAAAAGCTCTTAATTTATATGGGAAAGTAAAAAATAAAACCTGTATTATTGTTGACGATATTATTACATCTGGCGGTACTTTAGTTCACGCAGCTGAATTTTGTCTCAAGAGGGGAGCTAAGCGGGTACTTGCCTGCGTTGTTCATCACGATTTTTCCCCAAATGCAGAAACAGTTCTTTCAAAAAGTCCAATCGAAAAAATATTTATGAGCAATACGATAGCTTTACTACCAGAACAGAAATTTTCTAAACTTAATGAAATCTCCATCGCACCTTTGATTGAAAAAGAACTCAAAAAACTGCTTTAAATATTATTTCGATCCTCATTCCAATCCATTGGGTTATCACGAATATATTGACGAATTGCGGATAATATGTTCGTAATAATTACGTTGCCATAAATTATTGGAAAATCCATTTTTATGTAATTCGTATGAACATTTTGATTTAAAATAACGGATTATTAAACCGATCGTAGGGGTTTGATTTATCAAACCCTTTTTATTGTTTAATAAATGCATATGATGATTTGATTTTGAAATCGTCATTTTTATCTCGGGTTTCATAAATGAAACCCCTACAACATCTGTTTGCCGAATAACAACGATGGCGTGTATATGATTTGGCATGATAATAAAACAATCCAATTCTATTCTAAATTTATTGATTAATTTTTTCCAATTTGATTTTATTAACAAACCGTTTTGATTTAAAATCATTTTGTTATTAATAATATTTCCAAAATATTTTTTCTTATCTTGCGTACATATTGTCACGAAATACCATCCCGCATCCGAATAATCATATTTCTTTAAACGGATTTGTTTTCGATGTTTTATATCCATAAAACAATAAAACCAAGAAATATTTTTATTGTCTACTGCTTATAACCTACAAAACCATGTTTTTAAGCCGTCATAATAATATATTTTTCACGAAAGACCTGTCAAACCAAAATGAAAATGTCACCCCCCCTAAACTTGTAACTCATGCGTAACTAAACTGTCTCCATGGATGATCCGCCGGTGGTATCCAGTTTGATTTGTGTTCTGTTAAAACAATGGGCGATAACATAACTTTTAATGATTTATCCGGCAACTCAAAGAAATTAAGGTAGTGATCTTTGTATTTAATTTCGATTGAGTTATCCAATCTCTCCTCAATTAACACCTTGTCTGTTTTGTAGACCGTTAATGGTTGGATTTGTTTTAATTGATACCATTTTGTTTTGTACTGAATAGTAAAGTCATTGTTAATTCCCCGAACATAATGTTTGGCAAATATACTTTTTAATTTGGACGTTGTTGAAGAATCAAGTGACCGGTGACAGTCTAATGTTGATTTTGGAGTAACAGCAAATCTGCGATTAAACCAAGGAACAAATTTATCTTCTAAAAATACATTGGCTGTTTCAATATTATCAATATTTAGAAGCCTCATTTCTTTGATTAATCTATCTTGCAGAGTTTCAAACAACCGTTCAATCCTTCCCTTAGCCTGTGGAGTATTGGCAGATATTAAAGTTGTCCCCAACTCTTTCATAGCACGCTTAAATTGGGTGGGAAGTTCTGAATTATCTTCGGCCATTTTATGATTGATTTTGTAGGTGGAGAATTTATCAAGATAAATTTCAGACGGTATTCCATTTGACTCAATATATTCCCACCAGAATCTAAATACCGTAGTCATTGACTCGTTATGATCAAATTTAGCATAAGTAATCTTACCGGTGGCGTCATCAATTGAAGCGAGTAAACAGACCTCGGGAAGACTTGGGTTTCTTCCCTCAAACCAGTCGTGGTATGACCCATCAAACTGTTGAAGCTCTCCGTAAGATGAACGTCTTTCTCTCCAACTGAAATATTGGCTCCTTTTTCTTTTATGACTTTGCCAAATCTGATTTCTTATCATAATAGCCCTTATGGTTTCATCACTTAAATTAATTTCATGGAATTCCTGTAATTTTTCAAATATTAAAGTTGGACCAAAATCATGATATTTTTCATTAATAATTTTTACGATATTGTTTTCTAAATTAATATTAATCTTTTTCACCCCAGGGCGACCTCTAGAACCATGGATTAAAGCTTCATAACCTTTTTCCTTAAAAGATCGTTTTAATCTTTTAACCTGCCTAGTTGATAAATTTAATTTTATGGCGGCTGTTGAAACATATATTTTGCCCTCAACTAATTCTTCAATAACCGTCGTTCGTAACTGTTCGATCGTTGTCATAATTCTTTCCTTCATATTGGGTAAAAGATAATTGATAAGTGGAAAACTTATCCTACCTTTTCCCAACCTTAAGGAGGGGGTGACATTTTCACGTTGGTAACTATGACATTATCATTTTGGTGTAAGATTTTCACGAAAGACCTTGACAAGAAGAAGAAGAAGAATTAAAATATACTACCAATCTTATGAGTGATCAACCTAAATTTCTAGATCAAAGAACTCGTATAATATCAGGGCTTTTTGATGTTGCTAGAAGATCTAAAACAAAAGGAAATACTCCTTTCTTAAAAGATTTTGCTTTTCATGCATTAGCATTGGCGGCGGAATTAAAAACGTTAAGTAATAATTCAATAGTAAACATTTTACGTGGAATTTCGAAACTACTATTAAAGTAATTTAATTATTTTTTCTAAAACTTATTCCTCCCCTCAATTGCTTTCTTCAAAGTCATGTAGTCAGCATACTCAAGATTTGCCCCCATCGGAAGTCCGTATGCGAGTCGGGAAATTTTTAATTTTTCATTTTTAATTTTTAATTTATTACTGATGTACACTGCTGTGGCCCTGTAGCTTTGGATTTTGGATTTTTGATTTTGGAAATTAATTCTCCTATTTTCAAATCATCTGGCCCGACACGATTTAGAGGATCAATCTTTCCATGAAGAACATGATAAACCCCGTTATAAATCCGCCCTTGTTCAAACGAAAGTAGATCTAAAACTGTTTCAACTACGCAGATTATTGAATGATCTCGTTCATTATTGTCACAAATCTCACAAACTTCTTTTTCTGTAAAGTTAAAACAGTTTTTACATAGTTTTGTTTTAGATTTCAAAGTTGCCACATTTTCGGCAAATTCTTTTAAATCTTCCTCCGGTAAATTAAGTAAAAAAAATGCTAAACGATTGGCCGTCTTTTCCCCAATCCCAGGAAGCCGCTCGAGGAAAAGGGAGATATTCTTTAAGCTGTTGGGAAGTGAAGACATTAATTTTTAAATGTTAAATATTAAAGGTTAAATAAACAGTTAAGTATTAAACTGTTAAAACCTAAATAAACTTTTAAACACTAAACTACTAAATAAAATTGTTTAATGTTTATGGTTTAATAGTTTTTTTAACGGTTTAAGTTTTAAGGTTTAACTGTTTAACAACTAAGATTTAATAATTTCTTTTATAGCTGTATTACTTCTGCTACTATCAATGGCTTTCTCCCGGTTGCTTTTCTAAAAAATTCTTCAAGGTTCTTGATAACATCATATTGCATCTTTCCCTGATCAAAGGCCTTATCGTTTTTTATTTTAAAGACATCTTCTATCATATCTTCTGCCTGTATATAGAGCCTTCCTTCATCTTTTTCAAAGATAAAACCTCGTGAAAAGATCTTAGGTTTCCCTATCAACAAACCTTTATTGTCAACGACCGTAATTGCAAAAACGATACCGTCTGTTGCAAGTGTTTTTCGGTCCCGAAGAATTACACTCCCAACATCACCAATTCCATAAGCATCTACATAAATATTTTTTGTTTCAATTTTATCTCCCTTATAGGCTTTGTTTTTAACAAACCAAACTGTCTCTCCCTCATTAAGAGAATAAACATCTTTTTTAGCGTAACCTAATTGTTCAACCAAGTTTTCATACTGCTTTTGATGTCTGATTGTCCCGCCGATTGGAATAAAGTATTTAGGATTAGTAAACCGTACCAAGAATTTAAGATCTTCCTGATTACCGTGACCTGAAGAATGAAGTTGGTCGGCAATATCAGAATAAACAACATCGGCCCCTTCTTCAGACAACTGTTCGATCGTTTCATAAACACCATTTTCATTTCCTGGAATAGGGTCTGATGAAAAAATTATCTTATCTCCTGATTTAATCGCAATGTTTTTATTTTGCCGATCAGCTAATTTTGATAAGGCTGATCCATATTGACCCTGCGACCCGGCCACAATCAAACAAATTTTTGCGGGAGGAAAACGACTAACTTCTTCTTCTTTAATAAAAAGACTTTGAGGAATTGGCAAATAACCAATACTGGCGGCTATCTTTGTATTTTCTCTCATTGATCGACCTAAGAAACAGATTTTTCGGTTAAATTTGATCGCCGCATCCACACATTGACGAATACGGGAAATGTTTGAAGAGAACGTCGTCATTATAAATTTGCCTTTAGTTTTTCTCATCTCATCTTCAAAAGTTTGACCGACGATATTTTCGGACAATGTCAACCCTTCTCTCTCGCTCCCCAGACAGTCAGATAACAAACATAAAATGCCTTCATGACCGGCCTTAGCAATTTTATAAAAATCAGGACCTGGCCCATAAGGGGGAGTTAAATCCAATTTAAAATCTGAGCCGTGGTAAATTGTTCCAACTGGCGTCTTTATTATGATGTGAGTCGTGTCTGGAATTGAATGAGTCATCGTTAAATAAGAAACCCGAAAATCACCAAAAATATATTCTTTATTAAAATCAACTCGATTGACCAAAATTTTTTTATGTTTATCTTTAAATTTATTTTCAATAAACATTGACGTCAATAAACTTGCATAAACTGGCGGGCGACCTAAATCATCATAAAGAAGTGGGAGAGCTGAAGTATGATCTTCATGACCATGAGTTATTAAAATAGCCCTAATAAACTGCTTTTTATCCATCAAGTAACTTATGTCTGGAATAACAAAATCAACACCCAATTCTTTCTCTTTTGGAAAACCTATACCACAGTCGACTATGACAATGTCTTTGAGTTTATCATCGTTATACATCTCGTAGACATACATGTTTTTTGTAACGCCGACGATGCCGCCTAAGGGAATAAAGTGAAGTTTGTATGAATTCATGTGGTTATAATTTTTATAATCGTTATAATATTTATAATTATTATAACACGTATGCAATTGAAACTCACCGCCAAACAAATTAAAACTAAATTAACAGAGGTCATGGATCCAGAGCTAAATATTTCAATCGTTGATCTGGGCTTGGTTTATGAGGTCAAAATAACTAAAAATAAGGTTCATGTAATAATGACGCTAACGACTATTGGCTGCCCATTATTTGCCACAATTGAAGCACAGGTTAAAGATAAAATAAAAGAATTAGGTATCAACGAAAAAGATGTGACTTTAGAATTAACATTTGATCCACCCTGGTCAATGGAGAAGATGAGTAAGAAGGGGAGGGCGATGTTGGGTATTTAAAAAATTATTCAGTTTTATCAGTTTAACGGGTTTAGAGAGTTAACGAGTTTTATAAACTCGCAAATTCGCAAAACTCGCTAAATAAAATAATAATTTAATATGAAAAAGGGTACAATTTTAGGTGACACTTTCGAGCAATTAGCAGAGCTTGGGGTTTCATCTGCCAAAAAAACTGTTAAGTCAGTTGCTCAAATTGTAAATCCTTTTTCCAAAAATGAATCCCATGAGTCAAATGAGTCTAATAAGTCCCATTCACCCGAGGTTAATCGTGGGAAAGATCACACTCCACTAGACTTTAAGAAACTCCAAAATAAATTTCAAGATAAAGATAAACTCAAAGCTGAGGCTTTAAAAAATAGATTATTTCAGTTGGTAAAGAGAGAGGATGAAAAAATTTTGGAACGAAAGGATATGGATGAGGAACAAAAAAAAAGACAGGAAGAATATGAGGTTGAGGAGAAAAAAAGAAAAGAACAGCAACAAAAAATTCAGAGCCAACAAGGTGTTATACCTACCGGAAAAGCTAAACGGGGATTTATGTCACGCAAAAAATCTTCAGAACAACAACATGTTGAAAACAAGCCAGCATCGGGAAAGCAATAACGGAGTATAGCTCAGATGGCTAGAGCGCAGCGTTCGGGACGCTGAGGTCGGCAGTTCAAGTCTGCCTACTCCGACTTTGTCTCGCCGAAGCTCAAAGAGCGAAGGCGGACTTTTTTATGTACAACAAATTAACCCAAATCTTTACCCTTCATTTTTTTAATGATGGTTTTTTAGCAAGTATTGTTTTACTTTTACCCTTTATTGCTAAGGATTTAAATTTAAACTTAACTCAGGTAGGATTTTTAAGTGCTATATTTTCCTTATCCGGGATTTTACTTTCTTTGCCAATTGGTTATATAAGTAGCCGGATTGGAGCAATAAAGATTCTAACCTTAGCTCTCATATTCTATGGCTTGGGATTTTTATTTACAAGCTTGTCTCATTCATATTTATTTCTTATTTTTGCTTTTTCAGTTGCGTCACTTTCCTTTGGAATATTTCATCCTGTTTCATTTTCTTTGGTAACTAGGTTATCAAAAAAAGAAACCCAGGGTAGGATCATGGGTGATTTTATGGCTACTGGTGAATTTGGAAGGATTTGTCTTTCGGGCTTTCTTTCATTTATTGCTTTTTCAATAGGTTGGAGACAAACTTCTTTTATATACGTAATAATTTCAATTATTTTATTATTAATTTTTTTCTTTTCTCATTTTAGTAACAAACAAGTAAATATTGATGAAGATAATAAAACAAAAGATCAAAAACAAATAAATTTTGTTGAAATAATGAAAAACAAAAGTTTTATTTTGGTTTTATTAGTAAATTTTTTTGATAATCTTGCCAGCTCAGCTCTTTTTATTTTCCTTCCTTTTTTACTAATAAACAAAGGTATAAGTCCCTCAATATTAGGAGCTTTTACTTCTGCTTTTTTCTTTGGAAATCTTATTGGAAAAATGGGGCTTGGAAGATTGACTGACAGGTTTAAAAATACCAAAGTATTTATCGTTGCTGAGTTATTTATGGTTGTATTCATTATTTTACTGGCTTACAGTAATTCAATCTTTTTTATAATTTTGTTTTCAATTATCTTAGGATCGCTTACTATGGGAACATCTCCTATCCGTACCACGATGGTTACTGAAACTAATGAACATCATGGCTCATATGAAAAAGTTTTTGGAATCAGTTCTTTTGTTGCCTCTTTATCTAGTGCAATAGCTCCAATAATTCTTGGGCGGGTAGCAGATTTATATGGAATTGTTAATTCTTTTAATCTCACTGCAATATTCGCATTTTTTGCAGTAATTTCCACTTATCTTTATGGTCAAAGAAAAAAATTAGTTAGAGAAACTACTCAATGAAATCTGCTACAATTGATTCGATATGAAAAATACAAAATTAGCTTTATTTGAAGGCAAAAGAATTCGTCGCCTTTGGGATGAAAAACAAGAAAAATGGTATTTTTCCGTTATTGATATAATTTCTGTTCTTACCGAACAAGATAATTTTAAAAAGGCGCAAAGCTATTGGACTACGCTTAAAAGTCGCTTAAAACAGCAGGGAAATGAGTCTGTCACAAAATGTGACAAACTGAAATTACAATCTGCCGACGGTAAATTTTATAAAACCGACGTGGCCGATGTTGAAACATTATTGCGTTTAATTCAATCTATTCCTAGCCCGAAAGCCGAGCCCATAAAACTTTGGTTGGCAAAAGTCGGTTATGAAAGGATTCAAGAAACAACTGATCCGGAAAAATCAATCAATCGGGGCAGAATGAATTGGCAAAGACTGGGTCGAAGTACGAAATGGATTCAGCAAAGAATGATGGGGCAGGAGATCAGAAATAAGCTAACTGATTATTGGAAAGATAATCAAGTTAAGGAAAAAGATGAATATGCTATTTTAACTAATATCATCCATCAAGAATGGAGTGATTTGTCAGTCAGAGAACATAAAAAATTTAAAGGACTAAAGACGCAAAACCTACGAGATCATATGACGGACGCCGAATTAGTTTTTACAGCTTTGGCGGAACTTTCAACTCGGCAGATTGCCGAAACAATGAAATCAAAAGGTTTAGAAGAAAATAAAGTCCCAGCTAGAAAAGGCGGCCACATCGCTAAAAATGCTCGCATAGAATTGGAGCAAAAAACCGAAAAAAAAGTAATTAGCTCTGAAAATTTTAAAATCCCTGAAAAATATAATAAAAAAAAGTTAAAATATTAATTGCCAATCATGAAACTCTATAACACTTTAACACGAAAAATTGAGGAATTTATTCCATTGAATCCTCCAAGTGTAACTTTTTATACCTGTGGTCCGACTGTTTATGACTTTACCCATATTGGACATATGAGAACTTATACAAATAACGATGTCCTTAAACGTGTCTTAACTTATCTTGGTTACAAAGTTAATCATGTCATGAATGTGACCGACGTTGGTCATCTAACTGGCGACGATGATAGCGGGGAAGATAAGATGGAAAAGGGAGCAAAAAAATATGGAAAAACTGTTTGGGATGTGGCCAAATTTTATACGGAGTTTTTTTTCAAAACAACGGATGCTTTAAATATAATTCGACCTAATATTGTCTGCAATGCAACTGAACATGTTGAAGAAATGATCCGACTAATAGAAAAGTTAAAACAAAATGGTTTTGTCTATGAAACTAAAGGGGCGCTTTATTTTAATGTTAAAAAATTTAAAAATTACGGAAAATTATCAGGTCAAAAATTAGAAGAAAAAATTCAAGCCGTAAGAACCGAAGTCAATGTTGATGAAGATAAAAAACACCCAGCTGATTTTGCTTTATGGTTCAAAAGAGTTGGGCGATTTGCTGACCACACTATGTATTGGACTTCGCCTTGGGGAGAAGGATTTCCGGGATGGCATATTGAGTGTTCCGCCATGAGTATGAAATATTTAGGGGATACTATTGACATTCACTCTGGCGGAATAGATCATGTGCCGATCCATCATGAAAATGAAATTGCCCAGTCTGAAGCGGCCACTGGTAAACCATTTGTTAAATATTGGTTTCATAATAATTTTTTGACAGTTGATGGACAGAAAATGAGCAAATCTTTAGGTAATTTTTATACAATTGACGACATTGAAAAAAATAAGATCGATCCGATTTCATTACGACTTTTGTTTTTACAATCGCATTACCGTCAACCCTTAAATTTTACCTGGCAGTCAGCCCGCGGAAGTCTTGAAGCTTTTAATAGACTTAAGGAAATTGTCTTGGGTTTGAAAGGTCCCAACTCTTCAACTCGCAAACTCGCTAAATTATCAAATAAAGCAATTGTCTTTCAACAACAGTTTAAAGCCGCATTAGAAAATGATTTACAAACCCCCCAAGCTGTGGCCGTCATGTGGGACATGATAAAATCAGACATTTCAAATGATGAAAAATATTTTTTGCTCCTGGATTTTGATAAAGTATTTGGTTTGAATTTAATCGATATTACTGAAGAAAAAATTGACGCTAATATAATCATATTAGCAGAGAGAAGACTGAAAGCTAGGAAAAAAAGAGATTTTGATGCTTCCGATCGTTTAAGAATTAAAATTGAAAAGGCTGGATTCAAGATTGAAGACAAGGGAGATTCTTACACAATAAAAAAACAGTTAAACGATTAAAACTTAACTGTTTATTTGACCTTTTTATATATCCTTATCACCGGGTGATCAAACACCGTCCAGGTTTCTTCTGCTTGTTCATCATTTAATCCTGAAGAAAACTCTGCTACTTTTTCAAACATAATACTGATTAAGAATCGGGTAAGTTTTTTTTGAATGATTTGCAAAGATCCTTCTCGACGGCACAAAAATATAGTCCGCTTTTTCAAGATGGTTACTTAACTCTAATTGTAATTCCAGACTTTGATCCAAGTCATAAAAATTAAAAGAAATTATTTGATAATTTAAATTTTGAATTTGTTTTGGATTTCGGATTTCGGATTTCGGATTTAAAACTGGAATATCAACGACGTTTGCTGTTTCAGATAAAATATATGAATTATTAGGAATATTTTTGTAAATCCAATCTGAAGCCTGAAATCGAACATCTGGATTTTGATAAACTTGAAGATAAGCTATCCCTGGCAAAATTGCGATTATAATAATTATAATTTTTATAACATTTATAACTTTTATTCTCAACAAAAAAAGGATTGCAAATATTGTTATTATTGGAAATATAGGTGTCATAAACCGACTCCATTTAGCATAAATTAATGCGCTGGGAATAAAATAAATTAAAAATGCAAAACGAAGTAGATTGATTTTTTTGTCTTTCCAACTTAAACCCAAAAAACCCAAACTTCCTAAAATAAAAACTGGCCAACCAAGAGTATAGGGAAATACTTTTTCAAGCTGAAACAGAATTGGTTGTGTATTAAAAAACTGTCTGGTGTAAAAAACTAAAGATTTTCCTAATGCTACATCTGACTCATAATTCATTGCGTTAACAAAATCTCTAAAATTTAAAAAATTATGAGGGGAAAATAGCATCGTAAAAATTATTGCTAACGCTCCAAATTTAATTAAATTTTTATATCTATCCCACGGTCGTGAGATAGATAATATGGTAACTGTTGGAACGATAATAAATATTATTGATGAAATTTTCGTGGCTACTGCCAACCCTGAAACTAAAGCCAGCCATACAACTGCGTCAGTTGTACGGCGTTTAAACATCAGCATCGACAAATAAATAATTAAACTATAAAAAAGCATAAGCAAAGATTCCGTCGTACCAAAATGTGCAAACTGAATTGCAAAGGGAGAAAAAATAATTAATAGATAGGATATAAGTGATAGAAGATATGATTCTTTTTTTGTTATAACTTTTATAATCTTTATAATAATTATTGCATTTATTATCGAAGCTACTGCAGATATTATCCTTAAGCTAAACACTGCTTCTTGAAAACCAATTGGAAATCCTAAATCGCCGTCAAAAAATTTTAAAAAATAAACTATTAGATAACCCAGGTAAAGCGGAAACTGTCCGTAAGCAAAAAAATGAGGATTAAAACATTCTCGAAGATTTGAAAATTGAAAATTGAAAATTGAAAATTTGCAATTCAGTGTCTGAATTGCGTTAGCCATATTCCGTTCATCCGGATGCATCGGATACGGAAGACCCCAGCCGATATTTATGAAGCGTGTATAGAATAATAGAAGAAATAAAGCGATAAATATCGGAAATTTAAAATTCAAAATTAAAAATTTAAAAATTGATTGAAAATTGAAAATTGAAAATTGAAAATTTTTCTTGCTATTGATTTTCTCGATCATAGTTAGTATTATATTACAGATAAACTTATGAAATATGAATTAACTTT
>LBPR01000024.1 GCA_000990305.1 Candidatus Roizmanbacteria bacterium GW2011_GWC2_34_23
TATGGCTTTCCCAGTCGGCGTCTTAAAGTAATTGGGATTACTGGGACTGATGGAAAAACAACAACGACTCACTTGATTGCTCATATATTGAAGAGAGCTAGGAAAAAAGTTTCATTTGTCTCTTCGGTATATGCATCGATTGGAGGAGTCGAGTCTGACATCGGTTTTCATGTCACCACTCCTAGTTCCTTTGCGTTGCAAAAACTGCTAAAACAATCAGCAGATAATCACGATGAATATTTTGTTTTGGAAACGACCTCTCATGCTTTAGATCAAAACAGGGTTTGGGGGATTAATTACGAAATCGGGGTGATAACAAATATTACTCATGAGCATTTGGACTATCATAAAAATTATGAGGAATATGTAAATACTAAAATGAAATTATTATTAAATTCTAAAGTTGCCATATTAAATGAAGCTGACGATTCGTATAAATTATTAAGTCAAAAGTTAAAAGGCAAAAGTCAAAAGTACAATTCAAAATTCAAAAGTTCAGAACAATTTACAGAATTAGCTGAATTCAATAAATACAACTATTCAGCCGCGTACACAGTTTGTAAGGAATTGGGTTTAACGGATGAAGTTATTTTAAAAGCCCTAGAATCATTTGAACTACCAAAAGGCAGATTGGATTTAGTTTATGATAAAGATTTTAAGATAATTATTGATTTTGCCCACACACCAAATGCTTTGTTACAACTACTGCCCGCCGTTAGAAAACTATATCTAAAAAAAAATGGACAACTCATTCACGTTTTTGGTTCGGCTGGTCTTCGTGACTTTACCAAAAGGTCAATGATGGGAGAAGCTTCGGATAAATTCTCGGATATTATTATTCTTACGGAAGAGGATTACCGAACTGAAGACCCGAAAAAAATTTGTCAACAAATTGCCTCAGAAATTAAAAATAAAAATTATGAAATAATTATTGATCGTCAACAAGCCATAAGTAAGGCAATCAAAATTGCTAAAAAAGGAGACGTGGTTGTCTTAACGGGTAAAGCTCATGAAAAGAGTTTGTGCCGGGGAAAGATCGAGTACCCGTGGGATGAGTATGAAGCAGTTGAGAAAGCCATAGAAATGAGGAAATAATCAAATAAACAAATGAAGAAATAAATAATCAAATGTATGAATGATTAAATACATTTAATTCATTTTTTCATTTATTTAATTACCTGCCTGCCGGCAGGCAGGTTTTATTATTTTTTTATTTAATTATTAGACATGATACTCTACGACCCTGATCTTAAAATATTTTACTCTACTTTAATTAACGATAATAGATTTTTCGGTGGGTTTGGAACCAGAGCACTAGGCGATGGCCGTAATATTGATACGGCAATTAACTTTGCTCAAACAAATATTCCTAACTTTAAAACAATCGTTATTCCCGAACAAATTCATTCGGTTAATGTAACAAATTTTACCGCCAATTTAATTGACAATGTTGAAAGAGTTTCCGAAACAGATGGGATTATCACAAAAGATATAAATTCTGTTTTGACGGTTATCACCGCTGACTGTTCACCACTGATGTTTGTGGATAAGAAACAGGGAATTGTTGGTATTTCTCATCAAGGCTGGAGAGGAAGCGTCAAGCGACTAGGGCAAAAAATGATTAAAAAAATTATTGAATTGGGAGGAAAAAAAGAAAATATATATGTGGCAATCGGTCCCTCAATTGGTCAATGCTGTTATGATATTGATGATGAACGCTACTATGAATTTGTTTCAGAGTTTGACGGTTATGCAGATAAAATTTTTCATCGCTACCAAGGCGATCTTCATCTTAATCTTGCGCTTTTGAACTATCTCCAAGTCAAAGAATTAGGTGTTCTGGAAAAGAACATTGACCATTTCCCATTCTGTACTAACTGTGATAAAAAACGCTTCTTCTCCTTCAGAAGGGATAAAAAGATAGATTATGGTGAGATGCTGAGTTTTGTGGTTAAAAATTAGGGTCAGACCCTATGTTAGGGTCTGACCCTGTATAACCTGTATAATTTGATATGCAGTTAAAATTCAAAAACATATTTTTCTTGGGGATAAAGGGTGTCGCAATGGCCAATTTGGCGGTTATTTTGAGGAAGATGGGCAAGAATGTCACCGGGTGTGACATTGAAGAAGAATTTATCACTGATAAACTGCTTAATGACAATAAGATTGATTGGACGATGGGGTTTGATCAAGATAAACTTCCTAAAGATACTGACTTAATTGTTTATTCAGCCGCTCATGGCGGAACAAATAATCCATTGATAGTTGAAGCAATAAAAAATAAAGTTAATGTTATCTCTCAAGCTCAATTACAGGGAGAATTAATGGATCAATTTGAGACTAATATTGCCGTTTGTGGTTGTCATGGAAAAACGACTACTTCATCTTTGTTGGTTTACGCATTAAATAGCTTAAAACAGCGCCCTAGTTATTTGGTTGGTGTCCCGTTTTTTTCTGGACATCAGGGGGGAGATTTTCAGGGAAAAAAATACTTTGTTATTGAAGCCGACGAGTATGGTGTCAATCCACCTATAGACAAAACGCCAAAATTTAATTTATTAAATCCTGATTATATTATTGCTACCAATATTGATTTTGATCACCCCGATGTTTATAAAGATATTGAAGAAACAAAACAAGCATTCGTGAAATTTTTTGGAAATAAAAAAATTATAGCTAATATTGATGATGAAAATTTACTCCAATGTATCAATACATTGAAGGTTATAACTTACGGAGAGTCGGAAAAAGCTGATTACCAGATAATTAATTGTAAAATTAGCGAAGAGGAAACCACTTTTGAAATAAAAAATGTAGGAGAGTTTAAGATTTCACTTTTTGGTAAGCATAATATTTTTAACGCAACTGCCGTTATCGTTCAACTTTTAGAGATGGGATTTAAAACTGATGAAATTAAAAAGGCACTGATTGGTTTTACAGGTGCGGAAAGACGTTTTGAACAAGTTTATTTCAAAAATAATATTTATTTATTTGATGACTATGCTCATCATCCGGCTGAAATTTCGGCAACCATCAGCGCGGCAAAAAGTCGATTTTCAAACAGAAGAATAATCGTTATTTTTCAACCGCACACCTATTCAAGAACTAAAAATTTATTAAAGGAATTTGGTGAAAGTTTAGCTTTAGCTGATATTAGCTTGGTACTTGCTATTTTTGCCTCGGCGAGAGAAAACTCAAAAGACTTTAATGTTTCATCTAAGGATATTGTTAGCAAAATTAAAGACAGTCTTAATAAAGACTGTCTTTATTCAGGCTCAAATGTACAGTTAATTAATCAACTAGACAGGATATTAAAGACAGGAGACATTGTATTTACGATGGGAGCAGGGGATGTGTATAAGTTGCGAGAGCAAATAATTAAGCTTATAAATCAAAAGTCAAAAGGCAAAAGTCAAAAATTAAAGTCAAAATTAAAAAGTTTAAACATTGAAAAAAATAAAAATTTAAATCAATTTAATACTCTAAGAACTTCGGCGGTTGCGGAATATTTTTTGGAGGCGAAAACAAGGGAAGATTTAGTTGAGGGGAAGAAATTTGCTTTAAAAAATAAATTACCTTTGTTTATTTTGGCAGGGGGTTCAAACTTAGCGATTGTTAAGGATAAGATTGATGGATTAGTTATCAAAAATAGTTACAAAGTGATAAAAATAATTACTGAAACAGAAAAAGATGTTCTTTTATCAGTCTCGTCAGGTTATCCTGTTTCACTTTTGGTTAATGAAACAGTAAATAAAGGATATCAGGGTTTTGAATATCACAAAGGATTGCCGGGAACGGTTGGTGGGGCAATTTATATGAACTCCAAGTGGACAAGACCAGTAAGTTATTTTGGAGATAGTTTAGAATATGCTTATCTTATCAACGATCGTGGACAAGATAAAAAAGTTGATAAAAAATATTTCAAATTTGGTTATGATTATAGTATTTTGCAGAAAACAAAAGAAATTTTACTTGAGGCAGTTTTTAAGTTAAAGAAAATTGATCCAACCATTTTGAGAGAGAGAGCGGAATCTGCTTTTGAATATAGAAAAAAAACCCAGCCGATGGGAGAAAAGACTTCAGGTTGTTTCTTTAGGAACGTTAATGGAAAATCAGCCGGTCTAATGATTGATCAGGCTGGATTAAAAGGGATAGCAGTCGGTGATTTTTTTGTCTCACCAATCCACGCAAACTTTATTATCAATCGCGGTAATGGACAGTCGAAGGATTTATTAAAATTAGTTAAAATAATAAAAGAGAAAGTTAGGGAGAAATTTGAGGTAGAATTGAAGGAAGAGGTGATTATTATTTAATATTTTTATGACAGATTCGTACATAATTAAAGGCGGGAAACCCCTAAAAGGCGAGGTTATTTTATCTGGAGCAAAAAACGTAGCTTTAAAAACAATAATTGCTGCTTTAATGTTTAAAGGTAATGTTATTTTAAAAAATATTCCAAAAATTAATGATGTTTTGGACTTAATTGAACTGATAAAATCCCTTGGAGCCACAGCAAGGTTTATGGAAAAAAATACCTTGATAATAAATGGCGATAGTTTAAAAAATAATAAAGTTGAATTGCAATACGGCTCTAAAATAAGAGTTTCTTTTATGTTGATTGCTCCATTACTGAATCGCTTTGGTGAATGTTTTGTTCCCAATCCCGGAGGATGCAGAATCGGTGCCCGCCCGATTGATAGAATTATCAAAGGTTTAGTTGCTCTTGGGGTTAAAATTAATTATGACACGGAAACGGGTTATTATCACGCAAAAATCGTCAACAAGCCAAAAGGAAACTACCGTTTTGAAAAACCTAGTCACACAGGGACAGAACTTTTGATGATGATAGGACTAATGACTGATGAGAAAGTTGAAATTGAAAATATTGCCAATGAACCGGAAATAGACGATCTAATTTTATATCTAAATTCATCAGGGGCCAATATTTTAGAGGAAAGTAACAAAATAATTGTTAATAAGTGCCCTGAATTAAGACAAAAAGAAACTTTTACTATTATGTCTGATCGAAACGAATTAGTAACTTATGCTACTTTAGCGGTTGCGAGCGGAGGGGACGTTACAATCAGTCCGATTAATAAAAATTTGATTTCTTCATTTCTAAAAATAATGAAAATAGCAGGAGCAGGAGTTGAAGAAATATCAAATTATAAATATAGATTTTTTTATCAAGGCAAAATAAAGCCGGTTAATATTGAAACCTCACCTCACCCAGGATTTATGACCGATTGGCAACCAAGTTGGGCAATATTGATGCTTAAAGCAAATGGCCCGTCGGTAATTCATGAGAGAGTTTTTGAAAATAGATTTTCATATGTTAATGAATTGAAAAAATTTGGAGCAAACATTGATTTTGTTGACGTAAAAGTTAACGATCCGGATTCTTATTATCACTTTAATCATGATAAAAATAGAGCTTATCAACAGACAATTAAAATTGTTGGGTCCTCGGAGTTACATAATGCGGTTTTAAATATAGGAGATCTTCGTGCTGGTGCAGCTTTAGCTTGTGGTGCTTTACTTGCCAATGGCGAGTCAGTTGTCAACGGCGCCTCAATCTTAGAGCGAGGATATGAAGATTTTGTGGGAAAAGTAAAGAAATTGGGTGGGGAGATAAAGAAGGTTTAAAATAAGTTATTTACATAATCTTTTATTACATCCAGCTTTAACATGAAATTTACGTAATTCTAGATACACTGCCTGAAAAGTACTCGTATCTTTTTCAAATACAACCCCAGGCTCTAGAGCAAGATCCTCTATAGTTGACATAAAAAGTTTGTGATTTTTTGGTGTCCTCAAAAATTTGGTTTTATAATCTTTTATCCTACTATCTAAAGAAGCTATACGTATAGTTTCGTCCATGAACCATGATACTTCTTCTTTTTCATATTTACAAGTAAAAAAACACAGATATTATTCAAATGAATTATACAGTTGATATAACCCAATTCACTGCTTTTGTAGGTTATAAGCGGTTGACAAGATTTTGAAGGTGCTATTAAATAGGGTCAGACCCTGTGTTAGGGTCTGACCCTAAATATGCCTGCAAAAAATTCGCTTAAAACATATATCAAAAATGGATTTTATCACGTCTATAATCGCGGCGTGGAAAAACGAAATATATTTTTAGATGAACAGGACTACAGTGTTTTTTTATCATATTTAAAGTTGTATCTTTCCCCAACAGAGGAAACTATAAAAAACACTAATGAAAATGAGAACTTAGATGATCAAGATAAAAATATCAAAATATATAAAATAAACTCCATAAACAATTATTTTAATAAAATTGAATTACTTTGCTATGTATTAATGCCAAATCATTTTCATCTTGAATTAAAGCAAATAGGTCAAATGGATATGGGGCATTTTATGCAGAGCTTAATTACAAAATATACAATGTATTTTAATCGTAAATACAAACGTGTGGGGCCATTATTTCAAGGAAGATATAAAGCGGTCTTTATTCATAGCGTAGAATATCTTTTGGATTTAAGTAGATATATTCATCTAAACCCATTTGATATTTTTAATAAAAATCAAAAACTTATTTCTTATCCTTGGTCAAGCTATATAGCTTATGTGAATAATTATTCAATAAAGTGGTTGAATAAAAATTATTTATTGAATTATTTTAATCAAAGCAAAAAAACTAAATATATTTCATACCAAAATTTTATCGATAAATATTTTGAAGAGGAAGTAAGAGAGACAAAAGAATATGACAACTTGCTATTAGATTCGGGACAGACCTTAACATAGGGTCAGACCCTGTGTTAGGGTCTGACCCTATACAACTCTCCACGGAAAGTTCGTTTATGATAAAATATAGACATGGAGAAGATTAAAAACATACTGATTCTGGCGGGAGGGGATAGCACGCGGTTTTGGCCTGATTCTTTATCAGATTGAGGAGTTGCTCAAATTTGGAGAACTTATAACGGTCGTTGCCAACAAGTCAAATGCCACAGCCATTAAACGATTGGTTGACAATAACAACATTGAATCGGTTCAAATCATTATTCAAAAAGATGATTATTCCGGAATGGCCGGAGCAGTTTTTTCTACCAAAAATCATATCAAAGGTGAAGTTTTGATCGTTAATGGAAGTGACTTGATTGACTATTCAACAATTCTAAAGCTAATACCATTAATTGATGAGGAAAATAAACTGATATTGACTGGTAAACAGTTTAATGAATATTTTCCTGGAGGATATTTCAAATTTGATGATAACCTGCCTGCGCAGGCAGGTAAAAAAATTACTGGAATTATCGAAAAACCAGCTAAAGATCAGAGGCCTTCATCTATTGTAAAGCTCGTTTTTGATTATTTTGCCGATATTAACTTACTTTTAAAATATTTTTCTGAAATTAAAACAAAAAACGACGATTTATACGAATTAGCCATTAATAAAATGTTGTCTGATGATTTAAAACAATCATATTTTATCTATGACTCTTTTTGGTTTGGCCTAAAGTATCCATGGCATGTTTTGACTATAATGCATAATTTTTTAATGACAGTCAAAGAAAAATGTATTTCTAAAACAGCGGTGATTTCTGAAAAAGCCTTAATAGTCGGACCGGTTGTCATTGGCGAAAATGTTAGAATCGGAGATTTTGTTAAAATTGTTGGGCCGACTTTTATTGGAGACAATACTGTTGTTGGGGATTATACAATGATTCGCGAAAGTCAGATTGGGGAGGATTGTTTAGTTGGTTCATTTTCCGAAGTAGCTCGTTCATATATTGGAAATAATGTTTTTCTACATCGTAATTATATTGGTGACTCAGTTTTGGATAATGATGTGATGTTTGGTGCTCAAGCTGTGACCGGAAATCTTAAATTTGATGGAGAAAAAATTTTATCAGAAGTAAGCGAAGAAAGAGTTGATACTAATATGAATAAATTAGGCGCGATAGTCGGTTCTCTTTCAAAAATAGGCGTTAATGCAACAATTCTACCTGGTGTTAAAATTGGTAAAAAAAGTTGGGTGGGCCCTGGAGAAAAAGTAAAATATGATAT
Source organism: Candidatus Roizmanbacteria bacterium GW2011_GWC2_34_23 (assembly GCA_000990305.1). Taxonomy (GTDB): domain Bacteria; phylum Patescibacteriota; class Microgenomatia; order UBA1406; family GWC2-37-13; genus GWC2-37-13. The sequence goes on from LBPR01000024.1 coordinate 8,047, forward strand.
TGAAGATAAAACTTATTTAGCTGATGGAGAAGAGAAAGAAAATATTAAAGTATAATAATCGCTAAACAGAAAATTTATTCAAACAAAACTCGTCAGGTTTTCGGAGTTTATCAATATTATAGCTGGTTTTTAAAACTATAGTTTGATTTAATTCCCTCAAAACTGACTCAAACAGGTTGTTTTCATAAATTTCTGTTTACCAATTTAAAATTAAATTATTAAAATAACGATGAAAAAAATAACTGTAATTGGAGGGGGGACGGGAACTTTTGTAGTTTTGTCCGGGCTAAAGAAATATCCTTTAGATTTGTCAGTGGTGGTGACGATGATGGATTCCGGTGGCTCGACTGGGCGACTTCGGGATCAACTAGGTATTTTACCACCGGGTGATTTACGTCAGTGCTTAGTGGCTCTTTCCGATGCGCCTCTGCTTTGGAGAAAACTTTTTTTATATCGTTTTGAGAAGGGGGATCTGGAAGGTCATAATTTCGGCAATATTTTTTTAGCCGCACTTGAAAAAGTAAGTAGTTCTTATGACGAAGCCATCGAAACCGTCGCCTATGTTCTAAAAACCAAAGGCAAAGTAATTCCTGTTACTTTAAATAAACTTCATTTGGTTGCGGAATATGAAAATGGAAAAAAAGTTACCGGTGAAGGTTTGATCGATGAAAATCACGGGGAAAAATCGCGAATAAAAACCGCTTATTTGGAACCACAAGGAAAAGCAAATTCTAAAGCAATTAAAAGTATAGAAGAATCAGGATATATCGTAATTGGCCCTGGAGATTTATACACAAGTATTATACCCGTGCTTCTTGTTAACGATGTAAAAGAAGCCATGAAAAAAAGTAGGGCAAAAATTATTTTTATTATGAATTTGATGACAAAATCTGGACAAACAACTAATTATAAAGCTTCAGATCATGTCAAAGATTTAGTTAAATACCTTGGAAGGGAGCCTGATTACATCCTAATAAATAATGGTACCATTGCTTCAGAAGTATTGGCAAGTTATGAGCGTTATAATGAAGTTAAAGTTGTTAACGATTTAGGTGGAAATGGCTATAAAATAATAGAAAAGGATTTAGTTGATGTAAAAAAGGTTGAAAAAAATTCTTCTGATATTTTATATCGAAGTATTTTGCGTCATGATTCGGAAAAAGTTGCGGAAACGTTAGTTAACATTTTCGATAAGGTCTGACCCTAAAGGATCAGACCTTCACTTATGTTTAAAAAACACACGATATCTTTTAAAAATGCCTATAACGGTTTGGTTTGGTCCTTGAAAACCCAGCCAAACTATCGAATCCATTTATTTTTGTCCTTAACATCGATTATTTTTGGTTTCTATTTAAAAATTTCTTATTTTGAATTTCTTTTAATTATTTTTCTAATCACAGTGGGATTAGCTATTGAAACAATTAATACTGCAATTGAAGAAGCCACCGATACTATTGATACTAAAATAAGAGAGGATATTAAAATTGCTAAAGATGTTTCTGCGGCGGCAATGTTAATATACGCGATTGGGGCAACAGTTATTGCAGGAATTATTTTCTTGTCAAAAATATTGAAATTATAAACTGGATCCCCGCCTGCGCGGGGATGACAACAAAACTATGTCAACATATTTATTCGCTGTCTTTGCTTCTTTCCTCCTCAACTTTATGTTGATCGTTCCTTTTATTAATTTTCTTTATCAGCTTAAATTTCAAAGACAACAACAAACTACAAAGGATTTTTTAAACAAACCGACTCCAATTTTTGATCGTTTTAATAAACACAAACACGGAACTCCAATCGGTGGGGGGATTTTAATTCTTTTAACAACGGTTTTTGTCTTCTTCTTTTTTATATTAATGTATTCGATTTTTAAGAAGAACATTTTTAGCAATTACCCATCAGCCTCATCGGAAATATTGATTATTATTTTTACTTTTTTGTCATTTGGGATTTTAGGTTTTATGGATGATTTTAAAAAAATATTTTTTTGGAAAACAAGTAATTTTTTTGGTTTAAGGTTCAGACACAAGTTTATCATTGAGCTGATATTATCTTTAATAATTTCCTTTATGTTATTTTTTAATCTAAAAATTAATATTATTTATATTCCTTTTTTCGGTGTCTTTGATATTTCTTATTTTTATATACTCTTTTCAGCTTTTGTGATCATGGCTTTTGCTAATGCTGTAAACATTACAGATGGACTTGATGGATTAGCTAGTGGTATATTGCTCTTTTCTTTAGTTGGTTTTTGGGTGATTTCCCGATCAATTCTTGACGTTCCAACATCCTTGTTTATTGCTGCCTGGCTCGGGGGATTAATGGCCTTTTTGTATTTTAATATTTATCCGGCCAGAATTTTCTTAGGAGACACAGGATCCTTGTCATTCGGGGCGACTTTTGCCGTCATCGGTCTAATTTTAGGAAAAGCTTTTGCTCTGCCAATTATTGGAGGAGTTTTTATCCTGGAAATAGGATCGTCCTTAATTCAAATTGTGGGAAGGAGATATTTTCACAAGAAGCTTTTGTCAGTCGCACCTTTTCATCTATATCTCCAAAACAAAGGTTGGGAAGAGCCAAAGATTGTCATGCGCTTATGGCTGATTTCGATCGTCTTCGTCATTTTCGGTCTTATGATTGCGTTTATGAAGTGATTATTTAGGTGTGATAAATCACACCACTACTCTATAATGGACTAATAATGTTTAAAAAATTATTTATCCGCAATAAATTTTTCCTACCCTTAATAACTATTCCTATAATTTTGTCCTTAGTTGGTTTGGTGTTTATTTTTGAAGCATCGGCTGTTGGTAGCGCAAGACAGTTTGGTGACAGTTTTCATTACTTGAAATCACAGGCGGTTTGGATTATTTTTGGACTTATTGTAATGACAATATTTTCCTATATCGATTATAAAAAACTGTATTTTCTTTCCTTTGTTTCGTTAATTTTTACAATAGTTTTATTAATAATAGTTCTTATTCCCGGTATTGGCTCTAAGGTAGGCGGCGCAAGACGATGGATCGATTTTGGTTTTTTTAGTTTACAACCAACTGAATTGGCAAAATTTTCTGTAATTATTTATCTATCTTCCTGGTTTTCGAGCAAAGAAAAAAAACGATTTTTACCTTTTATTACTTTAATTTGTTTTTTAGTTTTTTTAACGATTTTGCAACCGGATATGGGGACGTCCATAATCATTTTTTTAATTGGTTTAATGATCTACTATTTTTCCGGTGCAAATTTTATGGATTTTATTTATATTTTCGGCGGCTCCGCGGTAAGCGTATATTTTTTAATAAAATTTTCACCGTATCGTTTTAATCGTTTGTCAGCCTTTTTAAATCCATCGATAGATCCCTTAGGAATTTCCTACCATATCAACCAAATTTTTATTTCCCTTTCTTCCGGAGGATTTTTTGGACGAGGGCTTGGAGCATCTCGTCAAAAATATTTATTTTTACCGGAAGCGCACACAGATTCAATTTTCGCTATCATTGGAGAAGAGTACGGCTTTATTGGTGGACTAGTTTTAATTGGATTATATTTTGTTTTTGTTTATAAAATATATCATTTGATTAGACTGGCACCTGATAGACTTTCTAAATTAATAACGATCGGTATTTTTGCCTTTTTTAATCTACAATTTATTGTCAACCTAGCCGGAATGACAGGGCTCTTTCCAATCGTCGGAGTTCCTCTTCCGTTTTTGTCTTATGGAGGAAGTAATCTATTAATATCTTTTTCGTTAATTGGGATTATGATGAATATTGAGAAGAGAGTAAAGGTATAATATAAATATGAAATTACTTATCACCGGTGGCCATCTGGCTCCGGCTTTAGCTTTAATTGAAGAAATTGAAAAAACAAAGAAAGATGTTGATATAATTTTTGTTGGCCGTCAATATCCATTAGATCGTGAAAGAACCTTATCCCTAGAATACAAAGAAATTAACAAAAAAAAGCTGACATTTGTCTCAATAGAAGCTGGTCGGTTAAATAGAATGATTTCTGTCTCCTCATTGATTAGTTTTATTAGAATTCCTTTAGGATTTATTCAAGCATTTTTTATTATTAATAAATACCGACCTGATAAAATTATGTCATTTGGCGGTTATTTGGCTCTACCAATTGTATTTTGGGGTTTTATATTTAGAATCCCAATTTTTACTCATGAACAAACGATTCGCCCTGGTTTAGCAAATAAATTAATTGGCTTTTTTTCAAAAAAAATCTTTGTTTCATTTGCTGAGGTAAAAAATAATTTTCCGGTCAATAAAACCTATGTTTCCGGTAATCCAGTTAAACCTTCTATCTTTAAAATTTGGGACAAACCCTTTGAAATAAAAAAAGACCAGCCGGTTATTTATGTGACCGGTGGTTCGTTGGGAAGTCACAGTATTAATGAGCACATCAAAAAGATAATTGTTAAATTGTTATATTGTTATATTGTTATTCACCAAGTTGGAGATACAAAAGAATACCATGACTATGAGGATCTGTTGCTTTTGAAAAATAAATTACCCAAGGAACTACAAGCAAGATATTTTTTAGTTAAACATTTTTTTGATAACCAGATTGGTTATGTTTATAACGTTGCCGATTTAGTAATCGGACGAGCGGGAGCGAATACTTTTTTTGAGTTATTAGCGTTGAATAAACCGGCGCTATTTATACCACTGCCTTGGTCATCCGGTCGGGAACAACAACATCACGCGGAAATTTTTACTAAAGCTGGTTGCGGAGAAATTTTTCACCAGATTACACCGAGCGAAAAATTATTGCGATTGGTTGAACAGATGATTGATAGAATTGATTATTATAAAAGTAATTTTAAAAATTTATCAAAATTTTATAAAAAAAATGTCTCAAAATATCTTATTGATGAAATTTTTAAGCAAGATTAAATTTTTTTTACTTTTTATCCTTCTTTGCTTAATATCTTTTTTAATAATTCTATTTTTTGTCTATCAGTTTTTTTTAATAAAAAACATTCAGCTTGTTTCAGACCAAAAATTCTCATTGACTAACAAAGAAGAATTAATTAACAAAAGCATATTATTTGTGAGTCAAGACCAAATTGCCAAAAAAATAATTAAGGAAAATTATTTACTAAAAACAGTTATCGTTAAAAAAGTTTGGCCGAACAGTCTAAAAATATCAATAACTTTTTATGAACCTT
>LBPR01000025.1 GCA_000990305.1 Candidatus Roizmanbacteria bacterium GW2011_GWC2_34_23
AGTATTCAGATTACAACCATTTCTACCACCTACGAAAAAGCCCAAGAAAAAAATAAAAAAGACGTTGATAATTTAAAGTTAGAACTAACTAAACTTGGGATTCCTGAAAGTAGAATCACGACTTCCAGTTATTCTCCACCAATTATTCAGAATGAGCCCCCTTCATCGGTAGATTATATTGAGGGAGGAGTACCGGGGGGAGAAATGATGCCTATATATAAAAGACCTGATACTTCTCCAACAGTTACTACAAACCTCACTCTAACTCTTGACCCAATAAAAAATATTGAAAAAGTTTACGATGTTGTTTCAAAAAATACCAGCGCTCTAATTACAAATACTTATTACTCACTTAAAAATAGAAAAACTTGGGAATCGAAGGCTAAAGAAGAGGCTTTAAAAGACGCTCGAGACCAAGTTGAATCAATCGCAAAGATAAACCGTCTCCGAGTCCGTAAATTGTTGACCATTGAGGATAGTAATAATCCAAGACCCTACCCAATAACCTTGGATGCGATGGAAGGTCAGGAGGCGACTAAAGAAGAAACTGCCACTAATAATGTTTATTATAGTGAACAGACTGTAAAAATTACATCTTCATATACCGCCACCTACGAACTTTACTAGTTATAATGTAGATTCTATGGACGAATCAGTAAAAGTAATTTTGAAAAAATTGGATGAGATTGACAGCCGATTAAAGTCGATTGAAGGGGTTAAGACTTCGAATGTGGCCACCCTAAGGGTGTCTGAAGAAAAGATAGAGCGCGATCCTCTATTTAGCAAGGCTCTCGAGATGATGGATAAATTTGATGAAATGTCCTCAAAACAACTTCAGGATTCGTTGAAAATTGATGTTAAACGCGCTGATACAATCTTAGATCAACTTGAAACTGCCGGACTTGGAACTTGCTACATGAAAGAGGCTTAAATATTCAACTTGACTATTTACTATAAGATATAGTATAATTGTTGTCATGGATTTACTTAGACCTAAGAAACACGATATAATACATATAAAGCCAAAACATATAGGCTTATTAGCAATAATATCAACTCTTGTATTAGTTGCTGTTTATGGAGCAGAAGTTAATGCCGGAGATACTGTGTATATTACTGGTCAAGGAGCACATGGAACTTATCCATATAGCAATAATCCCTCTCATCCACCGTCGTGGGATTGTACAGTAAAAGCTGGCCAGTGGGAAGTTCAAAAAGCTGATCCTGATTTAAGTATTATTGAAGTTAATGGCTGTTGGATTAATGTAAATAACGTTGATTTATCTGTAAAACCACCCGAATCTACTCAACCCCCCCTTCCAACCGCTGATATATGGGCACCATTACCTAATGTTACTCCAGAAAACTAATTTAAATTATGTTTTATCTTCTTCTCAAAATCATCCGGATGGAACCAAAGCTGGGTGGAAGTGATGATCTCGGTGGTTTTGTGCTTGTTAATTAGACGAAGTTGAAATTTTTTAAGTAATTGTTCAATTTTGTCAGAAATACTAAATATGGTAATTTTAGCCTGGATTCCCGCCTTCGCGGGAATGACCTCTAACTGAGATTTTACGTTTGGGAAAAGCTCATAGACCCACTCATTCTCTTTCAAAAACCTCTCGTAAACATCACCCTTAACAACAATTGGCTTCATCTGGAGGACTTCGTGACCAACAAACTCTGTTTGTTTAAAGAGCGGTACCTTTAGATTGCTTTCGTCAAAAAAAAGATTTAGACAGACTTTGTCACGAAAATGATTATTCAATTGTTTCATTGTTTCATTGTTGGGTGGAAGCGCTGATTTTTGTTTTTGAGATAATCGCCAGGGGCCCCTTTGGGGTGTGGCGGTCGAAAAAATAAAAATCTGCGCTTCTCTATTTCTTCTTAAACCTAATATTTGTGCCAATAAAAGAGAGATTAGCCTACCTGTAAATAGTCTGTTCTTTGCCGTAATAATAAACAAATCTATATCATCATCTTCCCCCGCACTCATCATAGAGATTGAGCCGGATAAACCAACGAGCTTGATTTGGGGAAAGATGGATAGTAGCTTGATATATAGTTTAAATCGAAAGGAATTAAGTTTAGATTGAGATATTTGTCTTCTCTTATGTAAATTGTTCCATTGTTTCATTGTTTCATTGTTATTTTTTATGCCTCCCATACTATACTGGGGTGGAGTATATCGTGCGTATAATTCAATTAGCTTTAGCTTAACCATGTAATCTAATTCAATATTGAGCTCGTTTTTACTAATCTTAGCTTGTAAAAACGTGTGGATTTCAACTAACGTAGGGTAATAAGCAAAAAATGAGAAGTATTTGAGAACCAACATTATTTTTTTTTCCATTTTTCTTGAAGAATTAGTCCTATAAATTTTAAAAGTCGTAACTGTCTTCTCCATCTCCAAGGTTGACTGATTAAACGATATAACCATTCTATTCCTAGTTTTTGAATAAATATTGGAGAACGATTAATATTGCCTGATAAATAATCAAAAGCTCCTCCAACTCCCATGACCACGCAATTGACAAATTCATTTTTATGACGCTCTATCCATAGTTCTTGATTTGGGGATCCAAAAGCAACAAATACAAAATGGGGCTTATAGTCGGCTACTATTGAAAAAATCTTTTCCTCTTCATCTTTCATAGGTTTTTGAATATACTTAACACCCTGTATCCCTTTAAACATAGCCTTGGGAAATTGGTCTTTGTAGCACTTAGCTAGTTCATCTGCTAAATTTTCTTTTCCTCCAATCATCAGCACTCGTAAGCGTCTGTCCGACGCTACCTTTATGAGTTCTTCCATCAACCCCACCCCGGTCACCCTTTCACCTACTTCGACACCAAGCCATCGGCCCGCCAGGACAATCCCTACGCCGTCAACTATTCTCATTTTGACTGTCTCAACAATCTTTTTGAACAATTGGTCTTCGGTAGTTATAACCATGTTTTCTGGGTTAAGGGAGATAATGTGAAAAATGCCAGTTGGTTTACCTATGTATAATAAGATTTTCTCTAGGACACTTGATTTTGATTCTATAGTAACTGTTATCCCTAATATTTTGTTTACCTTCATATTTTGTTATTTACTATAAGTATTAACTAGGGACTAGGGACTAGGGACTAGGGACTAGTTTTGTTCAAATAATTTTATATCTGTTTTAATTTACTTAAAAACCTAAAACCTCATTCCCAGTCAAAATCATACACATAATTATACAATATACTATAATACTATCCACATTATCACTCACCACAATTAATTAATTAATTGTAGTATTTATTATTATTGTTTAATTATTATATAGGTCTTAGTGTTTATTTATATTATTTTCCCTAATCCCTAATTGTCTAGTCCCTAATGTCTATCTTATTGCCTCCTTAAAACTATCTAAATTCTCAATCGCCATACCAACTCCTCTTATCACACAAAATAAAGGTTCGTCAACGACAAACGAAGACACCCCGGTGTAATAAGTTATGTAACGGTCAATATTTGTTAAGAGTGCCGTTCCGCCTGACAAAACGATTCCTTTATCGACTATATCTGCCGCGAGTTCCGGCGGAGTTTGTGATAATACTTCTTTAATCCCGTCAAGAATTGTCTTTAAAGGTTTGTTCAAAGCCAAATTAACATCTTTTTCCCCAATTTCATATATTTTTGGTAATCCGCTTTGAAAATCGCGCCCCTTGACCTCCATCCTTCGTTCTGCAATCTCTGGATTTTCCCCAATCAAAGCATTGCCGATCTTAATTTTGATATCTTCCGCTGTTCTCTCACCGATAATCATATTGTGTTTTTTCCGAAGTTCCATCATCACAGCCTCATCTAATTTAGTCCCAGCGACTCTAACTGTTTTGTAAACAACTAATTGACCCAAAGAAATTACGGCGATTTCAGTCGTTCCACCACCTATATTAACAATCATCTGTCCGCGGCTAGCGGTTCTTCAATCAAATAGACATCGGAAGCCCCTGCCTGTTTACAAGCAGCGACCACAGCCCGTTTTTCGACTTGCGAAGAACCGCCTGGAATTGAAATCATCACTTCCGGCCAAAAAACAGCCGACTTTAAACCTTTTTTCAAAAAATAAGTAATCATCGCCGAAGTGGTAGTGTAATCGGCTATCACTCCTTCTTTCATGGGTCGGGAAGCTACGATTGAACCAGGAGTTCGTCCGATCATTTCTCTTGCGTCTTCACCAACTGCTAAAATTTTTTTGTCCTCCAAAGAATAAGCAACGACCGTTGGTTCATTTAAGACAATCCCTTCGCCGGCCACATAAACTAAAGTATTTGCGGTTCCAAGATCGATTCCAATCTTTTTCCGAAAGAACATATGTATGTATAGTATAATACAATATGGCTATATTGTTATAATAACCATATGAAATTTTTTTTTCGCCTATTATTCTTTTTAACTTTCGTTGTCGTTTTGGCCTCGGTTATTGCCTACGCCCGGGGATACCGGTTTGACATAGAAAAAAGATCAGTTAAGTCAACAGGGATAATTTCAGCAACTTCAAACCCTAAAGCCGCTAAAATTTACGTTAATGGTGAATTAAAAGGCGTCACCGATACTAATCTCACTCTCCCACCCGAAAACTATTTAGTGGAAATAAAAAAAGAAGGCTACACCAGCTGGAGTAAAAAAATAAATCTTAAGGGAGAATTGGTCATCAATGTTGACCCAGTTCTTTTTCCGGTGAACCCATCTCTTTCTCCGCTAACAAATTTAGGTATTATCAAAGCCATACCAACCGAAGATGGCGATAAAATTGTTGTCATTGCCAGCGGATCTGCTTATCTTTTCGATGCCAGTAAAAAAAACTTACCTTTCTTTCCACCTTTAAATAAGATAGTTGACCTGTCACTACTTCTTAATATTACTGATATTAAGAGCATTAAAGTAACTTTTTCCCCGAATCAAAAACAGGCAATTTTTGCCTTGCCCGACGAAGCTTTAGCGAAGTCGGGATTCGTGCCCGCTTATCTACTTTCTCTTGATGAAAACAATTTAAATCCATTGGACGTAACTCTTTCTAAAGAAGCGCTTATTCAAGCCTGGCAAAACGAAAAAGATAAAAATAACACCAAGATTTTAGAAACTTTTCCTCGGGACTTTGATAAAATCGCCTCAAGTTCCTTTGAAATCATTTCTTTCTCTCCCAATGAAACCAAAATTCTTTATAGGGCAAAAGAGGGCGTTAAACTCCCTTTTATGATCAAACCACCTCTTATTTCCACTAATCAGACTCCTGAAGAGCGCTTGATCATAAAAGATAGGGTATATGTTTACGATCGTAAAGAAGATAAAAATTTCCTAATTTTACAGCCTAATCTAAAATGGTATTTCGATTCTCGCCATTTTGTTGTTAAAGAGGAAAAAAAGATTTCGATTATTGATTATGACGATACAAATAAACAAACTATCTACTCCGGCCCATTTGAAAGCTTTTTCTTTAATCCAACCAGCGACGGAAAGATTGTTGTTTTGATCAACCTTAACTCACAGGTGAATGAACTGCCGGACCTTTATCTTGTAGGTATCAGATAAAACAGTTAAGTATTAAACTGCTAAAACCTAAAAAAAACTTTTAAACATTAAACTGCTAAACAAAAACAAATTTAGTGTTTATGGTTTAATAGTTTATTTAACTGTTTAAGTTTTAACCGTTTAACCGTTTTTATTCTGCTACTCTTACCGCAAATATAAGTAGCCTCTTTAAGGTCGTCCCCGGAGGCCAGCAAGTCTGCAAAGTCAGAAACTCTCTGTTTGTTTTCCGTGTCAAATACTGGACTTGAGAAGGATCGACGATTTCTTGCCCAATTACTCGATAAACATAACGTTGACCTTTATAAAAAATGTTTACTTCATCGTTTTTTTCTAATTTATATAAAAGATAAAATATCGCATTATATGAGCTGATATTCCAAAAATAGTCGGTCGAATGAGCAAAAAGAAAGATGTGCCCGCCTTCACCCGGAAAAGCCGTCCCCAAGGTATGGGCAACTCCTTTATTTAAAGCATTCAAATATATATTTTCATCTGAAGCATCGATATTTGATAAAACTTTAGCATTAGCTCCTATTTTAGGAATGACTATGCTGAAGTTTGGATCTTCCGGTGTTAAAATCTCAACTGATTTAATATTAAAAGCTTGAGCTAATAAGCCTTTTTTTATATAAGGACTGTCCTTATTCAAGGACAGTCCTTGTCTAAGTTGTTCCTCTGGCGACCCAGCGACGATATATTTTTTCTGTATCTTAACATTAACAAAATATATCAACTCTTCTTTGACCGGCTGCCAGAAAGTTTTAACAATCATAAATAAGGAAGCAAACAGAAGAAAATTTCCGATCGTGCGAAGAATAAGGATTTGTGCATATTCGCTGGTTTTCAGACGGTGGATATGATGGCGAATGAGGTGAGATTTTTTAATTTTGGTGTAGGACATTAATTTATTGTAACAAAGCTATGGGTGGAACGTAATAAATCTTTGATTTAAACGTTCCAACAACGTTAAAAATTTTATAAAAATTTTTTTACGTTGTGCTCCCAGGCGGAATTGGACCACCATCTAACCCTTAGGACGGGCTTGTTCTATCCGTTGAACTATGGGAGCTTTTCCTATATTATTATAGCATCTATGATGTGAGACTCAAGGAAAAAATCTTTTAAAAATGTGTAAGGAACAAAAATCTTTGTTCCCTACCCTTATCAAATATCCTGATTATGACCGCAATGTTGGAAAAATAATAAGGGAATTTCTATATGAAAATAAAGGATTAACGGCTCAGCAACAATTTCTTCTCTACACAATGCAGTTTGTCATGGATAAAAAAATGATCGAAACGCGAAGAAAAGATGAGATCTTGATTGCCGATCGATATTTTTCAACAACCCTTTGCTATCAAACTCTTGAAGGAATTGATATAAAAATGGCTCTTGATTATGCTAAAAATTTTCAAATAGAAGTTCCTGATGCTGTTTTTTATCTGAATGTTGATCCTGATATTGCCATAAAGCGAAAACATGGTGAAGATAAGGAAAAAAATTTTCGGGAAAAAGACTTTGATTTTATTAAAAAAACCCATAAACAATACCAGATGTTAGTTGAAAAACAAGTTTGGACAAAGTGGGTAAATATAGATGGGAATAAATCTGTTGATGAAGTGACGAAAGAGATTTATAATGTAATAACAAATATTAAATAACAAACATCAATTGAATAACAAATAACAAATAACAAATTTAAAAAAATAAAATCGTTTTGTTATTAGTTATTTAAAATTCAATTGTTATTTATTATTTGTTATTTGATATTAATTTATGGAACGAACTCTAATCATTCTCAAGCCCGATGCCCTCAAGCGCGGTTTAGTTGGCAAAATTATTGAAACTTTTGAAAACGTCGGACTTAAATTAATGGCCGCTAAAATGCTTAAACCATCGGCTGATGTGATAAAAAATCATTATCCTGGAACACCTGAATGGATTAAGAAAATGGGAGAAAAAACGCTCACCTCTTTTCAACAGACTGGAGATGATGTAATGAAAACTTTTAAAACAAAAGATCCAGAAAAGCTAGGACAATTTATCTACGTTCGTTTAATTAAATACTGGATGGAGGGTCCGATCGTTGTTATGGTTTGGCAAGGTCCCAGTGCGGTCACGGTCGCCAGAAAATTACGCGGACACACTATTCCGGCTTTGGCCGAGGCAGGAACTTTATTAGCTCAGTTTTCCTTTGATTCCTCTCCTTTATCTGCGTCTTTGGATCGAGTAGTAAAAACCTTTATTCATGCGTCTGGGTCAACGGACGAAGCAGAAAGAGAGATTGAATATTGGTTTGGAAACCACCAAGAATTTAAAAATTATGAAAGAGAAGTTGATGGATTGTATTTGATATAAATATTATAATATTTATAAAAATTATAACGATTATAAACATATGCAAAAACAAAAAGCTTTGCTTATTATTAAGCCCGACGGAGTTCAACGGGGAATTATCGGTAAGATAATCTCTCGTTTTGAAGCCGTTGGTTTGAAAATAATTGGTCTAAAATTTGAAATGGCCACTTCTGATAAAGTAATCTCTCATTACCCTGAAACTGAAGCTTGGTTTAAAAAGGTAGGAGAACGAACGTTAACAAATTATCAAAAGAAAGGTCTAGATGCGAGTAAAGTATTTAAGACCAATGACGCAGTTTCTATTGGAAAGATTGTCAAGAATTGGTTAATTACTTATTTCCAAGAATCCCCTGTTTTTATGGCTGTTGTTGAAGGTTATGACTGTATTGAGATCGTCCGTAAACTTTCCGGCAACACGATTCCTGTTTTAGCGGCCCCCGGAACAGTCCGCGGCGATTTTTCTCATGACACGATTGATCTGGCTAACGAACAAAACCGACCACTTCGAAACCTTATTCACGCTTCAGATACCGTCGAAGATGGAGAAAAAGAAATTAACCTCTGGTTTACAAAAGAAGAACTATTTTCATACGAATCTGCTGGGGAAAAGTTTATGTATAAATAATTTTTCCACTTTTTTATCAAAATCTCCCAAGTCTTTATTATTTGTTAACACATAATCACAATAGGCTAAACATTTCCCTACCTGCTGACCGCTTTTACCCTGACCTACGCCAATGTCACGTCTGTCAACTTTTAGAAAATCTTCATAAGTTTGTGGATCCCACTTCTTCCCTCGAGAAAGTAATCTTTTAAATCTTAATTCTCTATTGGCTTTGACTCCAACTAAAATAAAATTTGAGTTCTTTTTCAAAAATTCTATCTCGACCGGATTGCGTATCCCTTCGATAATAATTCTGTCCTTTTTTTGTTCATTAATTGCCTCAAATAAGCGACGAGCCAAAACATCATCACCAAATCTTCGTCTTAGTTCATCCCCTTTATCCTGAAGTGTCTGACGAGTATATTTCTTGATACCTTTTTTCTTTAGTTCGGCGTGGACGATCGATGACAAGGAAAATGAAATAAAATCAAAATGACTAATTAAGTAATTAACTAGTATTCCCTTACCCGAGGCAATCTGGCCAACAACGCCAATAATTTTAAAATTCATATATTTTTTTTATCATTTCCGTAATCTTCTCTCCCCAAAATAGCATAACAACCGTTCCTATTACCAAAAATGGCCCAAAAGCAATTTTACTTTTTAATTTTTTGTTTTTAAATATAATCGCTATTAATCCAAAAATTGCGCCCGTGACAAATGATATATATAGGGCTATGAAACCTTTTTGCCAACCCAATAAAAAGCCCATAATCGCTGATAAATAAACATCTCCTAAACCCATCGCTCGTTCTTTAGAAATATGATAGATGAGGAAAATTGGTAGAGCAACGATCAGACCAGATAAAACATTAAGCCCTATTGCCTGGATTCCCGCCTCCGCGGGAATGACAATTTTTGACAACAAAGAAAAAACAAACAAAGCTAATAAAATATAGTCGGAAATCAAATGATATTTCAGGTCGGAAATGAAGATGATGATGAGTGATGAGAGGATGGATAATATAAGGACGGACCTTGTCAGCGACTCAATATAAGGACTGTCCTTAAAAACTAAAACATAGATGCCCCCTGTTATCATTTCGACTATTGGATACTGAAAACTTAATTTCTTCTTACAACATCTCGTCCTTCCCTTCAAAATAAAAAATGATAAAACTGGAAACAAATCATACCAATTCAATTTTTTCCCGCAAAAATCACAATGAGACCTGCCATTAATACTTTCTTCTTTGGGTAATCGGTCAATCAATACGTTCAAAAAGGAACCAGTTGAAGCCCCAATAACAAAAACAAATAATTTAATAAGTATTTTTTCCATCAGTGATTTTAATATAACAAAATCATCATAAATTATCCAATAGACCTATAAAACTTAAAATTTTTAAGCTTGGCAAAGCCCAACAAATATATCTATTTTTTATTTTTTTCTTGAAAATAAGTATTTATTAGTAATAAATTTTGATTTTCAGGAAATAGCTTTAAACTTTTTTGTAAAAATTCCTCTGTTTTTTTTTGATCATTTTCATAAAAAACTAATATCTTAGCTAAGTTTTCATAAGCCAGATAATATTGACCGTTATCAATTGCTTTCTGATAATACTCGATGGCCTTTTGATAGTTTTTTTCACGTTCGTAAATTGCCCCCAAATTATTCCAGTTAGTCCACCAGTAAGGAGCTAATTTTGTTGATTTTTCAAAATGTATTTTAGCGCTTGCATAGTCACCTGTGCGAAATAGCTCCACTCCAAAATTATTTTCCAGATCAAAACTGCCGGACACAGTTTTGATATCTTTAGAATAAAGAGTTAGGCCATTTTTCCAATCTAAAGTCCTGATAAAACTCTGAATGGAAAATAACAAAATTATGACTAAAGCAAATCCCATTGTTAAATTTTTGAATTTTGAATTTTGAATTTCGAATTTATTCAAAACTGTCCCGATTATTCCCAATAGCCCAATCATCGGTAGATAAAACCAACGTTCAGCCACCGTCATATCCAGTGGAAAAAACTGAAGATAGGGAAAAATTGAGATAATAAACCAAAGGAAGAAAAAAATAGACGACTTAAATATTGAGAACAAAAGAAATGTCACTACAATAAATAAAGGTATTAAAAAATTATAAAAATCAAACGTCCGTATCACCCAATGTTGCATAACCGCCAAATTAATGGGGTAAAAAAATAGTTTTAAATAATGAAAAAGAATTGCCGGAATCATCATTATCCTTTGCAAAAAACTGGCTTGGACAATCGGAGCGTTATGATAAGGAGTAAAAAATACTCCAGCAACGGCAAATCTAAATATTAAATAAATCCCCATCGTCATCATAAAAAAAATTAAGTATTCAAAAAAATATTTCCTATCAAAGATTAATTTATAGATAAAAATTAAAATAAAAAACAAAATTGCTGTTTCTTTTGAAAGCAGGGCTAAAAATAAAAATAGATTTATTAAAAATATATTTCTAAATTCAAACTGCTCCTTGCTTTTAATAACAAAATGCAAAGCCAAAATACCAAAAAGAATGTAAAAAATATCCTGAACGGCAGAGATATAGGCGACCGCTTCAACCGACGCCGGATGAATAAGAAAAATCAAGGTAAGAAAAAATGAAATAGATTCTTTAAAAAAATGTTTGAACAAATAGTAGATTAATATTGCCGTTAAAATATGAAAAGATAACTGGAATAGATGGAAAAAAAAAGGGTTTGGCCCGAATATTTGATAAACAAAGGAAAAAAATGTCATCATCAGAGGCCGGTAATAGGTACCACTCAATACTCCTGCTCCGCCAGTGTTAAAAGTACTCGATTGAAAAAGCAGGGGAATATTTTTAACTGAGTGAACAAAGATATTATTGACAATCTGCTCCTCATCATCCCAGATAAATCCATTAAATAAGCTAAAACTGTAGATAAGTAATCCTAAGAGAACGATAATCCAAATTTTTTTCACAATAAATTTTGGAAATTTTTTTCCGCAAACGGTCCAATCAAAGCAAAGTTAAGATTTTTTGGTATAAAAACTTCCTTAGCCAGTTTCGTTATCTCTTTAACTGTGATTGCTTCGATTTTTTCAATAATTTCCTGAGGTGTCATAATTTTATTTTGAAGAATTTTTTTTGTTCCAAAGAAAGAAGCGATATTCATTGAGTCTTCCATTGAAAGCATTAAGCGACCCTTAATCATTTCTTTGGCTTTTAACAGTTCTTCTTTTTTGATATCACCGGTTTTAATTTTATTATGTTCATCGATTACTGTCTTAACTGCTTCTTTAACTTTGCCCAAATCATTGGTGACACCGGCTTGAGTAACAAAACTACCGCAGTCATGATAAAATTCTCCGCCGCTTGAAATATAATAACAAAGACCACGTCGTTCCCGGACTTGTATAAATAAACGTGATGACATTCCCCCACCTAAGATTGTAGCTAATAAATTTAGCGCATATTTTCGATCATCAGCAAAAGAAAATGACCTATATCCTAAAGTAAAATGGGCCTGCTCGGTTTTTTTATACTTAATTAACATTTGAGGCCTTGTCTGGCTTTCTTTAATTTTTTCGAACGTTATTTTTTTATTCTGTTTCCAACTACCAAATTTTTCTTCAATAATCTTTAAGTAGTTTGATAAGTCGAAGACATCTGATTTTGAGACAATCGCCAGGGGCCCCCGTGGGGGTGTGGCGGTCGAAAAATCACGGTGTCGAGACTTTACATTCTGATTAGACAACCCACCAGCAACAACTAATACCGCATTATTCGGGTGATAAAGGTTGCCAATATAATCCTTAAATGTCTGTCGATTAAACGATTGAACAGTATCTTTGGTTCCGGCAATATCATATCCTAAAGGATGATTAGGGTAGAGAAGATTTTCAAAGATCTCTCCTACTTTTCTCTGAGGTATATCTTCGTACATATTAATTTCTTCTCTAATAACACCTTTTTCTCGCTCAATTTCTTCCGTCAATAATTTTGAGGTTTGAATCATATCTGAAATAACATCAATCATCGTTTCAAAGTGTTCGGTCGTAGCTTTTATCCAATATCCCGTATGGTCTTTTGAAGTAAAAGCGTTGAAAACTCCTCCAAACCCTTCAACTGTTGAGGAAATAACAAAAGAATTAGGATATTTTTGACTGCCTTTAAAAGCCATATGTTCGAAAAAGTGGGCAATCCCATTATTTCTTTCGTTTTCATATCGACTTCCCGCACCAACTAAAAGTAGTGTCGTCAACGTCGGAAAAGTTTTTGTATCAATAAAAATCACTTGCAGACCGTTTGTTAATGTAAATTCTTGAGGTTTCATAAATTATTTCGCTTTATACTTTCCTTTAATATCAGATAATCGATCCGCCAAGTATACCTTAATCAAAGATTGGTATGGCATGTCATTTTTATTTGCCTCCATTTTAATATTATCTATCATCCATTCTGGAAGTCGAATACTTATAGTTTTGGTCGATAATTTAAGATTAGGGAAGGACATTTTAACAGCATGGCCCATATCAAAATAATCAACTAAGCTATGAGTTGACCAAAAATCTCTTTCTTCATCTTCGTTTTTAAAAACCGGAAGTTTTCTAAGTTTTTTTTGTTTTTTTTTCATATTTGTAATTATTTTGATAATTTATAATAATTATTTTTATAGAATTCTTTTTCTTTTTTATCTTGATTTCTTGCGGTAATTACTCTGATTTTTCTCGTCCTAATTGTAAAAGTAATTATGAGCGATCTCTTTTTAGTTGTTTCTCTCTATTTTTGAATGTTTTATATCTCGGATATAAAAAGGCTTATCAAAAAAAACCTGTTCACATTCTTTGTAATAAACATTATGTTTAATCTCATTTTTTTTAATATTAGCCTCATTCCAATCAAACCCTTCAATATCTTCCAAATTTAATTCGATAAACATACCGTATATAATGGTAATATACAATTAAGAATTTGTCAATGGGAAATCAAGTTTTTTTAAATTGCTCTAAATAAACGAATAAAAGAACCTGAAGAATACTTAAAATCAGCGGGGAGAAGCGCAGAGAATTTTCTGTACCATAATAGAATGCTATGAACAAACAAACAATCAGCGAAATTATTCTTCCAATATTCAAAAAAAATTCTGAGTCGAAAATATAGCTAAATCTTTTTTCCTCAATCCATCCTACTTCAAAATCGATATTTTTCAAAATAGGAGGAACGATCGTTAGCCACATAAAGCTTATTATCAAACCATTAAAGAGCGAATAGACAATCACAGTGAATTTGTTAAAAACTAAGGCTATTAGAAGTGCGGTGACTAGAGCTAAAATTACACTTGCAATAAAATATGTCTTATTATCTTTTGAGTGAGATTTGCGTCCATAGTAGTAGATTAATACGGCTGAAATAATTGATGATGCGGCCGTAAGTGTCCCTAAAACTCCTTCATTTCCAAGAACCGTCAATATTAATAATCCGGGAATAACCCAGGCCATTCCGTCAACAAGCCCTATTCCCAGATTAATAAATCTTTTCCTTGTCCAGATATGTGATGAGTTACGGATAAATAATTTGCCGATTTTTGGTGTTTCAAAATCCATTTTTAAGACTACAATTCCGGAAGATATAATTAAGATAAAGGCGACCGTCATCAACAACCCGTATGAGAGACCAAATACAATTAACCAACCAACCGCCAAAGTGATGACCAGTCCAATGAGAGTTGCAAAAGAAAACAGTAATCCAAAAAAATAGCTTCTATTACCGTCATTTGTTTCCTTCATTGTTAGAAAGCTTCTGTTTATCCAGTAAAGCCCCGTCCCCAACCCCATCAACCCCCCCATGATCAAAAAACTGAGCGTTGTATTATTTTTAAAAAAAATTATTAGAACACTGCTTATAACAATAAAAAGTGAGCCTATAAAATAAAGGATATTAATTCGCGCAACTTTCAATAAAATCCCGCCCAATAAAAATGCTAGGGGAATAATAAAAAATTGAGCCGCTCGAAAAAAAATAAGATATGAAATATTGTTATTATTTTGCCAAATAAAAGCGTTTATAAATATTGATATCATCGGAAAAGCGGTTGCATAAAAGAAAAAGGAGATTAAAAGCTTCTGCGCTTTTTTAGGCAGATTTTTGAAATGTAAGATTTCTTTTTTTATGAATCTAATCATATTTAATGGAACAATTTTTCGGTAATTTGAGCTAATGG
>LBPR01000026.1 GCA_000990305.1 Candidatus Roizmanbacteria bacterium GW2011_GWC2_34_23
TATCAATAATCGTCGCTGGTCAGACCTCAATAAGCCGGCTATATTTATTAAATTCGATCAGACAAAATATATTAACTTACTCCCATATTTAAGTACGGCTAACTATCAGTGGAGAGAGACGCAGTAAAATTTAACAAATGTCATTTGAATTTTTACTTAAATTCTTTTATATTAAAACTATGGCAGATAATTATTTTTGTTTAGATATTGACGAAAAATTTACCAAGGTAGTTGATGCGAGAGTGAATGGGGAATTTCTTGATATAATGGCCTTGGGTAAAACAGAAACTCCGGAATCTTTTTATACAAGTAACCTAGAAAAGACTGTTGAAGATGAAGTCGCTCAAATAAAAAAACTGGTAGAAACTCTCAATATCACTAAAAAAAACGTCAATGTGATTATTCCTGACAGCCTTACCTACAGTCAAATAATATCTATGCCGCTTTTAAATGAGAAAGAGTTGATTACGGCTATCAAATATCAGGCTGATCAGTTTATCCCTATGCCAATTGAGGAAACCAATATTGACATTGAAGTAATTGAAGAAAATCAAAAGGAAAAAAAAGTTTTACTCCTTATTGTTGCTGCCCCAAAAAAAGTTATTGAAAGAATACAAACGACAGTAGAGCTGGCGGGACTCAATCCGGAATCAATCGAAAATGAACTAAGTAGCAATAGTAGATTTATTAATGCCTTTAATAAAAGTATTCTTAATCAATATAAAGTAAGCAAAGACCGCGGTATTGTTATTGTTAACTTTGACACGAACTCCTCATCCTTAGCATATTTTTCGCCAGAACAGTTGATTATTAAGGAAAATCACCATCTCTCGATTGGTTATAATTTATTTTTGAAAGAAGCCCAAGTTAATACGGATTCTGACATCAAAAAAACTGAAGAAATACTGAAAAGTTATGATGAAAAAAATCCTTCTCCTTACCCCATTGAAAAAATTGTTGAGCCTTTGATCAAGGAATTAGCTAACGAATTAAAAATTTTTACTTCAAAATATACCCCTTCTTCAATTTTATTTATTAATAAAATATTTTTATTTCCTTCTTTAATAACCAGTTTGAGTAAAGAACTATCTATTCCTGTCAATATTTTAAATTCTTATCCG
This sequence comes from Candidatus Roizmanbacteria bacterium GW2011_GWC2_34_23, assembly GCA_000990305.1. Taxonomy (GTDB): domain Bacteria; phylum Patescibacteriota; class Microgenomatia; order UBA1406; family GWC2-37-13; genus GWC2-37-13. The sequence goes on from LBPR01000026.1 coordinate 1,122, forward strand.
ATGATTAATAAATCACAGTTGATCGAAACCTACAAAAACGAGTTACCCATTTTTCTTCCGGCTATTAGCGGAAATTTGAGATGATCCTTCGATAAACTCAGGATCATATTGAATGAAACTGAAATATGAAAAAAAATATTATAAATCTCCTTATCAATAGGGAAGATTATCAGAAATATGAAAATCTCTTTGAACGTTTAAAGCTTACGGCTACAATCTTAACTATTATTTTAGCAATTTTATTTACTTATTTCTATATTTCTATAAAAAATAAGTTCAATATTTATGAAAAAATGAATTTGCAAAAAAAAACGTATCTTCAGATGTTGACCAATCGAAGAGGAGATGAGGCAAAAATTAATTATATTGAAAAAAAATATTCTGATTTGAAAAATTTCTTAAAGGATGATGCTTCCTCCGTTACTTACTTTGAAATACTTTCTGATTCTATTAAAAATAGTAGTGAGTCTGCCAGATTAAAATCCTTGGAAGTTGATAAGACACGTAATACTTCTTTTACAATTACTTTTTCAGTTTTTGAAAAAATGATGGACTTTTTGAAATTTGCAGAGTCTGAAGTCTTTTTAAATAACTTTGAAAATATTTCTTTAAAAAATCTTATTATTGTAGGAGATAATAAAAGTCAGGAAAATTACGAGTTGAGTTTTACCGGTAAATTTATACCTGTCAAACCCGAAAACAATGAAAAATAAAATTAAACCATTTATCAAACGACTAATCAAGGAAAATATTTATTATATTATTGGTAATGTATTTATTTTTATATTAATTATTATAACTGTAAAAATAGGTATAACTGAAATTACTAAGTACAAAACAAAAATTGCTTCCTTAGAGTTGGAAAATATTCAATTGATGAATAAGGTCACTCTTATGAATAGTTCTATTCCTGTATCAGAAAAATTAGATGAAGATGTAAAATTTTTAAATACATTAATTCCAGATGTTGAAGATTATTTTTCGATTATTTATGCATTAGAAAACCTCTCCCAAAAATCAAATTTTATAATTACCAGTTATGTTGTCAATGTTGGAACGTCTACTTCCGAAAAATTAAGAATGAAGGTTACCGGAATTGGTGACAGTAAATCTTTTATTGATTTTTTAAAGGATTATAATTTTTCCGGTGGCCGTTTGATTACCTCTGATAAAGTTCAACTTGATCCAAACTTTTCAGGTTCAATAATAATCGATCTCACTTTTTATAACAAAAAGACAGAAGTAGCTAATAAATTAGAGAAGTCACCTAACAGTAATATTTTTAAAGAATTAGAAAGTCTTAAAGCTAAAGTAAACTTTAGTTTTGATAATAATTCTGGATTATCTTCCCCAAGTTTAGATTATCCGAAGAAGAGCAATCCGTTTTAAATCTTTCTGCCTTTAAGTAGTTTCTGAAGACCTTCTGAAACTTGAGCACCCACACCTATCCAATAATCAAAGCGGGTTTTTTTAACGGTAAAAACTACCGGGTTAGCCATCGGGTCGTAAAAACCAACCTCTTCGATATATTTACCATCGGCTTTGTAATGTTTATTTACGGCCACGATTCGATAAGAAGGGCTTCCTTTTTTTCCTTGACGATATCTAAATAATAAATTCCAAGTAACAAACAAATTATAACATCAAAATTCTAAAAAATATATGTATTTTAAAACAGAAAAAGCGGGACACTTAATTTTTTTCGACTTGGGAACGTGGCTCGTTCACGATTTTAACAAAGCTTCTTTAGCGGCAACCTCTTCTGCTTCTTTTTTTGAGGGAGCGATTCCTGATCCCAATATTTTGTTGTTAAAATAAACTCCAATTTTAAAAATTCTCTTATGCTCTGGGCCTTTTTCATCCAACACTTTATAAACAGGTGTTTTTTTATATTTACTTTGGATTATTTCTTGCAGTTTGCTTTTTGATGATAGATAAAGAAAAGAAAGTCTACTACAAAAGTATAGGATGTCTCAAAGTTTTTATCTAAAAAGATAACAGCAATAAGGGCCTCAAAACAGTCGGCCATAATATTATTATTTGTCCGTCCGGCCCCTTTTTCTTCGCCCTTTGAAAGAAGTAGGTAGTTATTTAATTCAATTTTTTTTGAAGCCTCAGCCAAGCTTTCCATCTTGACTATGGCTGATTTTATTTCTGTATAGTCACCTTCTTTTAATTCAGGGTAGTTTTTAAACAAATAAACTGATGTGATAAGTGATAAAACACTATCACCCAAGAATTCTAATCGTTCATTTGAAGATAGCTTGGAGCCTTTATGTTCATTGAGATAGGAACGGTGGATAAAGACGTTTTTTAATAGGTCTCTGTCTTTAAACTTAATATTTATTTTTTTTTCTAAACTTGAGTAATTACTATCCATAATCAAATTTATTATTTTTTTATTTAGCGAGTTTAACGAGTTGACGAGTTAAAAATAAACTCGCAAAACTCTCTAAACTCGTAATAAATTAATTAATAATTAGTTATTTGTAATATTGGTAGTATTATACACTTTGCCTAGTACTGCATTCACAAACCCAAACGTCTTGTCACTCCCTAGTTCTTTAGCTAATTCTATCGCTTCATCAATAATAACTTTTGGTGGTTCTTTTTTTTCAAAATTTAATTCATAAACTGCTAATTGTAAAATAGCCAAATCCACCTTGGCAATTTTGTCTAAGGGATATTTTGGTGCATGTTCCTTAATTAACCCATTAATTTCAGGCAGATTTTTTAATACTTCCTTTGTCTTATTTTTTTTAACAGTAACTTTTCCCTTAGAGAAACTTAAAGCAAATAGTTGTTGAACAATCTTTATTCGAAGATTATGGCGTGGGTCCATATTGAATTATTTCTTGCAATACTTACAGGCCCTATGTGGTAATTTTGTTTTTCCACAATTAGTGCATTTAACCAATCTTGAAAAAGACCTTACTTTTGAGGCTAAACTTCTTCCTTTTCGGGCTGTCGAGCGTTTTGATTTTGGTAGTGGTGCCATGGAAATAATAATATCATACAAAATATCTATTGACAAATGGAAAAGAAATATATTATATTAAATATATATGAAAAAATTTAAGTTGGGCTTCACTCTCATTGAACTTTTAATCGTTATTGCTCTTCTTGGTGCTTTAGCAGTCGGACTTCTAGCCGCTCTTGACCCATTTGAACAACTTAAAAAAGGTACTGATACAGGAGTAAGAAATACGGTTTCGGAAGTACATGGAAGTATAATTCGTTATTATGCAATAAAAAATTATATGCCTTGGTGTACCGCTGCCGGCGTTTGTGGTACTGAACCAAACGGAACCCTACTTAGTTCTCTGTCGACTATGATTGCTAGTATTGTTACGACAGGTGAGTTGAAAACTGACTTTGAGGCTTTAGCTGGCACTGGTACTTTAGGCAAGATTTATGTGACTGGTTCTGACACCGATGCCACGGCTGCAGTTTGCTATGCTCCAAAAGCTAAATCTTTTGCAAACGATCCTAATACAAAATATACTAGTGCTGGTGTCGAAGATGCGGCTTGCCCATCAGGAGATCCAACTGATAACTGCTATTGGTGTGTTAAATAAATGCTTGAATCATGAATAGAAAAGGCTTTACACTTATTGAACTTCTTATAGTGATAATAATTCTTGGAGTGATGGCGTCTTTGATAACTGGTAATTTCTTTACTTCCTTAAAAAAAGGCCGTGATACCAAACGGAAAGCTGATTTGGAGCAAATAACAAGAGCACTTGAAATGTATTATGAGGACAAAAAAACCTACCCTGTCACGGCTGGCTTGACTTTTGGAGCTTCTTTGACAGATTCTGTTAGTGGAAAAGTTTATATGCAAAAAGTCCCCAATGATCCGACTTCGGGAAAAGATTATGAATATGTTTCCACAGGTTCTGATTATAAACTATATGCTTGCATGGAAAATAATCTTCAGATATTGCCTTATAGCAATTTGAGTGGCACACCGACTATTTCCTGTTCGACCACTTGTTCTAACAACGAAGTTCCACCTGTTTCAAAAACCTGTTATTGGGGAGTGTCAAGTTCGGACATAAGTCCGTAAATTTAGGGTCAGACCCTAGCATAGGGTCTGACCCTATTTATCAAGTTCTTTAAGTACTTCGGCGTCCTTCGTATCAAAGTTTTTTAGCATATATTTAAATACTTTTTTCGATTCTTCGATCTGTCCGTATTTCTTTAATAACTGGCCCTTAAATAAATATGCCTCGCGGTAGTTTGATTTAAGACTAATTGACTTATCTATCTCCTCAAGCGATGACTTCATAAGACTGTCTTTTTCGAGTTGATCCTTAGATAAATCATAAAGAGTAGAATAATAAAGAGCCATTGAATAAGGAATTTTTGGATCAGTCGGATAAAGATTTCGAGCCGTTTTTAGAGCATTAATTCCCTGTAGTAGTTCGTTTTCATTACCTGTAACTAGATAAAAATAATACATATTTTTTGCCCTAGTTTTCCAATAAAAAACATTTTTGGGGTAATCTTTAATCGTTTTTCTATTATATGTGTCTGACAAATTAGCCATTTGTTTTGCTAACTCTGTTTGTTTTTGGATATTTGCTAAGGCCGAAAGGTAGGCTAACGATGAAGAAAATCGATCCATATAGACTGGTTCTTGTCTCATTTTTAGTGCTTTTTCAAAATAGCCGGCCGCTTTTTGCTGATCGTTGACTTTTGAATATTTTAGACCATAAGAATAATTGACATCGGCTAAATAATAAACGGAAATAGAAAATAGAAGATAGATGCTAGATGATAGAAGGAGAAAGATGAGAAATTTTTGAATGTTAGTCAGTCGACTAGGGACTAGACTGTTAGGGACTAGACGGTTAGGGTCTATAGAAAAAATAAATGCGGGGATGAGGAAAAAGAAAAGTTGAATCGTTGTGGTGGAAAAGCCGAAGAAGTTTGTGATTAAAATTGTTATATACGCAATTGTTAAAAGTAAAGTTAAAATTTTTCTTTCAAATTTGCTCTCTTCATTTTTCATTTTGAATTTCTCATTTTTCAATGATTTTTCAATGTTTAAAAATTTAAATTTTAAAATTTGATTGAAAATTCCTGCCTGCCGGCAGGCAGGGAAAATTAGAAAATTGAAAATTAATAATAGATATGCGCCTAATCCCACAAATCCCGCCGTTGCAAGATAATTGAAGTACTCATTATGAGCTTTGTTATAAACATAGTCCCACTCGCTAGTTAGGTTATGGGCAACAGGGCGGACAAAACCATAACTATAGGCAAATGTTTCTACACCCGTACCAAATAATGGATATTTTAAGGCTAATTTCCAAGCTCCCTCCCAGACAATTTTACGAATATCAAAAGATTCTGTGACAGAAGAAGAGGGATTAGAGACTAGACTGTTAGGGATTAGAGGTTTTTTTTTAGAATTTAGAATTGAGAATTCAAAATTCAGAATTTTATCAATTTTATTTTCACCTGTTTTAAATAAAAAAACGGGAATTATTGTCACTAACAACAAAATTAATAGAATTTTCTTGAAATTTGTTTTTATAAAATACGAATAATAAGCTACAAATAACATTAGCCCAACAACAACTGCGCCTATAGCGGAACGGGAACGTGACATTAAAATCATTGAAAAATTTAAAAACAAATATATTGATATTAATATTTGATTTCGTAGAGACGAGGCATGCCTCGTCTCTACATTAATAATATTTTTGACCATAAAATATATTCCTATAAAAAACACTGATGCCAAATAGGCCCCCAACCAGTTAGGTTGTCCCAATGTTGAGAAAGCTCGCAGTTCTGGTCTAAATGCCAAGGTTGTATTATCCCAACAGGAATTATTAAACTTACCAGCAAATAATAAACAAGTTAAATCGCGACCAAAATGTCCTGGAATAGCCCAAAGAATCACTAATAAAGAAGAAGCGAGGATTGTTTTTAATAATTTTTCAACATTAACTATATTTGATACCAAGCCATAATAAAGTAATACATAGCATGTGGTTGAAAGTAGGCCGCCGTTAAAACGACCATAATATCCAAAGAATGAGGTGTGAATATCAAGTGAAGTAACCGTTGATATTAGCTGAGATAAAAAAAATATTACAATTGGAATATCTAATGGTGTTTTTTTCAGTATAATTTTCTTATTAATAACCATTTTAGTAATCCAAAAAAAAGCAACAAGAACTGTTGAGCCATATATAAAAAGCATTTTATTGAACTCAAATAATTCTGAGGTTGATTTTGTCATTAATAAAGGAGTAATAAAAAAAAGGGCGCTATAAAGAAGTTGAATAATCTGATCAATCATTATGTTTAATTTTACGAATTTTTTAAAGAAAATCAAGTTGCCATTTTTTGCTAATTTTGAGATTTATTTTGATTTAGGTACTTCTATCACCAAAATTGCCATAAAGGATAAGGGAGTAATTTTGAGAGAACCAACATTTTTAGGTTACAACAGTCGTATTAAAGATTATTCATTTATTGGCAATGAAGCAAAAACTATTCTTGGAAAAACTCCCGATTTTATCAAAGTTGTCAGGCCCATCGTCAGTGGAGTTATTTCTGATTTTGATGCTGAAGTATTTTTATTACAGAAATTTTTGGAAAGATCTGTTTATTTATATTCAGGGAACAAAATGATTAAACCAATGATGATCGGGATTGCCACCGTTCCAACAGTGGCCACGGAAATTGAACAAAAGGCAGTTCGCGAAGCCTTGTTAAAGATCGGCATGTCCCAAGTTTTTTTAATTGAAAAGCCTTTGGCAACGGCAGCAGGTTGCGGAATAAATGTTTTTTCCCATGAACCAACTCTTATTGCCGATTTAGGTGGCGGGTTAATTGAGTTATCAATCGTTGGTTCAAGCGGAATTCTTTCCCATAAAACCTTAAAAAATTCTGGTGATCAAATGAACAAAGTTATTTTTAATTATGTCTATTTAAAATATGGAATAATTTTAGGAGAGGCAACTTGTGAAAACCTGAAAATTGATATTTTAAACTTCAAAAATACAGAAAAAATTGTTGTCACCCGAGGCAAGTCACTTGAAAATGGTTTGCCAAAGACCGTTAAAATAAAGAGCTCTGATATTAATGAAGCTTTGCGATCGAATTTTAATCAAATTATCGATGGAATAAAAGAGTTGATCGAGAGTTCGCCACCTGAGGTCGTCGATGAGGTAATGCAGAAGGGGGCTATTCTCACCGGGGGACTTTCTCGAATTCCTGGGATAGATAAATTTTTTGAAGAAGAGCTTAAGTTAAATGTCTATTGTAGTGATAAATTTGAATACGCAACCATTAATGGTCTAATGAAACTAACAGCAAATGAAGAAACTTTTTCGAAGATTATAATTCAATAAACGGTTTCTTTTACCCTCTTGACACCGATCGTACAAAGATGGTATAAGCTATATTCACAGCTGCTAAAATTACCCCTAAATTATCGGTTGCTATTTGATTATATTTTATATAGAATTAAAACTCTCTGAAAAAATTTTTGAAGCACTTTGACAATTTATTTGTTTTTCTTTGCCAATTTAGTCGCATCTAGTTAAATAGAATGTGACACAAAAGGTCGTAATTGTAAATATTCTAATATTTACAAACGAACCTTTAGAGTTTATTTAGTTTTTAATAATCGGGTTAGGATCCCCCGTACAAAAGCTTTGTGTTTTTTGTCGGGGTTTTTTTAAGAGTTTGATCCTGGCTCAGGATGAATGTTGGCGGTGTGCCTGAGATATGCAAGTCGAACGTCCCCCTCACCTTTTTTTGTATTTAATGTATTTATTAAGTTACAGGAAAAGGTGAGGGGGTAGTGGCGGACGGCTGAGTAACACATAGGGACTTACCCCTTTTTGAAGGATAGCCCATCGAAAGGTGGGATAATACTTCATGGTATGGATACCGTAAGGTATTTGTTAAAGAGATTAACTTCTCGAAAAGGGATGGACCTGTGGCTTATCAGATAGTTGGTGGGGTAACGGCCTACCAAGTCTACGACGAGTAGCTGGCCTGAGAAGGTGGTCAGCCAGAGGGGGACTGA
>LBPR01000027.1 GCA_000990305.1 Candidatus Roizmanbacteria bacterium GW2011_GWC2_34_23
TTGTGTATCAGTCTGACAGCTGTTGAAACTTTATTGACATTTTGTCCTCCGTGGCCTCCTGATCTATAAAACTGCCAATCAAGATCGTTAGGATTGGTTCTGATGTCAGATTGAATAATTTGTGGAAGTACGACGATAATGCAGGTTGAAGTATGAATTCGTCCCTTTCTTTCGGTATCTGGAATTCGCTGTACTCGATGAACACCGGTTTCATTTTTAAATAAATTAAAAGCTTCCGGGCCGTTAATTTTGATTGTTTTTTCATCAAGGTTAGAAAATTTAAAACCTTTTTTTTGGGCAAAAAGCAAATAAGACGCTAGTAATTCTTCCATCCAGAGTTTGGATTCATCTCCTCCGACTCCAGGCAGAGCTTCGATAATGGCGACGTTGGGATTTATTTGCATAATAGATATAATCAGATGAAATCAGATAAAATCAGATTAAACTGGATGAAATCAGTTTTAACTAATTCTATCCGATTATATCTGACTCTGTCCGATTCCATCAATCATTGGACAACAGCTTTATGACATCTTCTATCGTTAATTTTGCCTGCTCCCCCGTCTTCATATCTTTAAGTACAACAATTCCTTTCCCTACTTCCTCCGGTCCAATAATTATGACATAGCGAATATTTTTCTTATTCGCATATTTAAGTTGTTTGTCAATTCTATCTTCTGCTGGATAGACTTCCGTTGTTATTTTATTTTTCCTTAATTCTCCAGCGATATTTAAGGAATTACCCAATAAATCCTTATTAAAAATAGTCACTAATACTTGATTAGATTGGTTTTTGTTAGAAATAATACCAAAGTATTCAGCAGCTTCAACCATTCGATCAAAACCAAAAGCGATTCCAACCGCAGGAATTTCATTTCCACTCAGTTGACCGATTAACTTATCATAACGACCACCTCCGCCACAAGAACCAACATTATAACCTGGCAATGATACTTCAAAAATCATTCCCGTATAATAATCTAATCCTCTTGCCAATACTGGTTTAAATTCAATAACTTCCTTAGGAACTCCGAGCATGACAGAAAAATCAATAATTTTCTGAAGTGTTGAAGAAATTTTTGTATTTACAAGTGAATCAATAGCGTTTCTTGCTTTTTCTTTTGATTCAATACCTTTATCAACAAGTTCTTTTTGCACTTTTTCCGGTCTGTCTTTATCTATTTTATCAATGGATTGGATTATGGAGAATATATTTATTTTAGAATTTGTAAAAGATTTTAATGTTTCAAATAGTATTTGACGATCATTAATGAGTATTTTTATTTTAGGATAGCCGACGTTTTTAAAAGCAAAAAAAGTCGCGGCAATTATTTCGCTATCTGAGATTGGTGAAGTTGTGCCAAATATATCGATATCACATTGAGTGAATTCACGAAAACGACCTTTTTGAGGCTTGTCAGCTCTAAAAACATTTTGGATTTGATATCTCCTAAAATATTTTGAAAGAATATTTTGATACTGTGAAAGTACTCTGGCTGAGGGTACCGTTTGATCATATCTTAAAGCGACTTCTCTATCTCCCCGATCTTTGAATGAATAAACTAATTTATCAGCTTCTTTTCCATATTTTCCCATAAGAAGAGACGCGTATTCTAATGTTGGAGTTTCCAATGGTTCGAAACCGAACAGTTCAAATACTTCAATTATTTTTTTTAAAATATAATCGCGTTTTCTTTTTTCTTCAGGCAAAAAATCCCGAAAGCCTTTAAGAAGTTGTGGTGTAATTTTTTTATCCATATTGGATAATTATAACAAATGCGAGTACAGAACTAATTCACTATTGATAAACCGCAGTCTCAAGTTTTTCTATTCGTTGGTCATGTTCTTCAATCATGTCTCGATAGCCAACAATTACCGTTACATCTTCTCGTAATTTGATAATTTCATTAAGAATACTATCTTTAAAATTCACCAAATCATCTTTAGTTGCAAAACTTTTTGCATCATCTTTTGTCACAAATCTTTTTGCAAATGCTTTTTCAATTTTTTTAACATCAGCATCAGTGATCATAAGTTTTAATTTAAACAAATAATTATTAATTTATCAATCATAAAATACTATAAAGTCATGTCAACCGCCCAACTATTTTGTCAAAAGCTCAATTGCCTTTTCAAGTTGTTTGTCAGTTTCTTTGGAAATTGTATTGCCATCCTTGATTTCATTTGTAACTTTAATTTTTGGCTCAATTCCCTTACTGTTAATCCAATCACCATTTGGCAATACCCATTTGGCAACGGTGACATGCAATCCTGCTCCTTCTTTAAGATCGAGGGCTTCTTGAACGGATCCTTTTCCAAAACTTTTTTCTCCGACTAACTGTGCTCTGTTATAATCTCGAAGGGCGCCTGCTAAAATTTCTGAAGCGGAAGCAGAGCCTTTGTTAATTAATACAACCAAAGGAATTTCTTTTAATAATCCAATTCTTGAAACTCGATATTCTTTATTACCATACAAAGTTGCTTCTTGTTTGACTACTAATTTTCCCAAGGGCAAAAATTCTGAAGCAAGATAAACTGAGCCGTCTAAGTATCCACCTGGGTTATCCCTTAAATCAAGTACCAAACCAGTAATTTGTTTATTTGACCATTTTCCTTCAATTTCTCTAACTGCTTTATTCCATTCATCATTTGTATTGTCTCCAAATTGATTTACTTTAAGAACGGCAATATTTTTTTCAAAACTTAGGTCAACAGAAGAAACAATAATCTGTTGTCGAACAATGACTACATTAATTTCTTTATTATTTCTTTCCAGTGTTAATTTAACTTTTGTATTTTTTGGTCCTCGAATTTTAGAAACGGCTTGGGACAAAGTCCATTTAATCGTTGTGACGCCATCAACTTTATTAATATAATCTCCCGGCTTGACCCCAGCAGTTTCTGCCGGTGATTTTTTCAGTGGGGCAATAATTATAATTCGATTATCTTTTAACCCTAGTTGGGCGCCAATACCTTCAAATTTACCACCCAAATCATCCTTAGTTTGTTTATTTTCGTCAGGAGTTAGAAAAAAAGTATAAGGATCTTCGACAGACGCAACCATACCTTTGATAGCCCCCAAATACATTTTTTTTGGATCAACTTTTTTTTGATCTACATATCTTTCCTGTAGTTTATTCCAAGTTTCCCAAAAAAGGTCAAAATTTACGTTAGGTTGTAGTGGGTAGGTTGTAGTTTGTAGCCGAGTAAAGCGGCTTTTGTTTTCTCCTATCTTATAGCCACTGCCGAATATTAGGATGATAAAAGACAACACCAAAAGAACGTTAGTTAGTTTACTATTTTTCATTGATAAAAATAAATATTACTTGAATTACTAAGTATAGTACAATAGGTAAGTTTTGTTTTAATAATTTTTTTATAATCATTAATATTTTTCAATTGAGCATAAGGAATTCCTGAATCTTCGGTTAATTTAGATAAACTTAAAAACCCCCAGCAGCCAAGCGCTTCTGCTTTAGCTTTATAATAAGAAGTTATATTTTCACAAATGACAATACTGTTAGAAATATTTTCTGAGTTAAAATCTAGATTTTCATCTGCATAAAATACTTTGCCACCAAAACTTTGATTAGCATTTTTTCCGGGAAATTGTTCACATTTATTTACTTCTAAAAATAGTTCATTTTTTTTAATTTTATTTACCTTACCTTTAAAATATGAATTGACTGTGTTTTTGGTTTCCTCTTGACTGACTATTGTTATAGTACCATCAGAATGGTTGATTTCTTTAATTAAGCCTGAATACTTAGAAACGATTTTTTTTGTTGTAAATATTCCCTTATTTATAGCTATCGTTTCATCTTTTTTGATTGACTCACCAACGAACTTTTTTAAATAATGAAAAATTTTTTCTGGAGGAACACTTAAATTTTTAGCAATAGAAATATTTATCTCTTGCTCAACTTTTTTTTGTAAAAATGGTGTTTCAAAATCTACATCTTGACCTTCTTTTAATAAACAATGATCAGAAATAGACAATGGAATGGTTATAAGCATAACAATTCATTATATGAAGAAAAAATGCTCAACGCAAACCCTGATACGAGACATAAGGAAGTAGGGCTAAATAACGGGCATATTTTAATTCCTTAGTTAAAATTCTTTGATGTTTAGCGCAAACATTGGTTTTATCTCGATTCAAAATTTTCTTTCGTGGTGTTATAAATTTTTGTAAATTATCTACTTCTTTATAACTTGGATTAGATTTAAACTGACAGAAAAAACATTTATTCATATTTTTTAAATTCGTACAGACGGGGCATGCCCCGTCTCTACATTAAATATTAAAAGGGAATATCATCTGGATTAACAGTTTCTTCTTTAGATGATTCTGGCTTGGCTTCAATTACGGACTCTGTTTCAACTTTTTTATCTTCTGCAACTGTTTCCGTCATTTTTCTCCCTTCACCGAAAACTATAAAATCATCAAGGACAATCTCAGCGATCGTTCTCAGGACGCCATCTTTTCCGGTAAAAGTTCGGTATGTCATCCGACCTTCCGCAAATACTTTTCGACCTTTATTTAAAAGTTTTCCGCAAAGTTCAGCTAGTTTTTGCCAGGCGACCACTCGATGATATTGAACTTCCTCTTTTGTCTGTCCATCGCTTGATGTCCAACTTCGATTGGTGGCAATGCTAAAAGTACAAACCGCCGTACCTGTTGGTGTATATTTTAATTCAGGATCGCGAGTTAGATTCCCAATTAAAACAATTCGATTTAACGACCGGCTAGACATATTCTTTATTCTCGGATTAATAACAAATACCTTAAAATTTTTTCGTTTAAATTAAGTTTATTTTTTAACTCTAGAACATTTTTTTTGTCTATTTCAAACTGAAAATTATAAAAAAGAGCGGTATTTTTTTTAATCGAATAAGCTAAAGTCTTTTCACCCCATTTATCTTCTTTGGTAACTTTACCTTTATAAGATTCAATCAGATCTTTGATTATTTTCGCTTGAGCCTCTTCCTTTATGAGAAAAGTTAATTCATATTTCATAAGTTTATCTGTAATATAATACTAACTATGATCGAGAAAATCAATAGCAAGAAAAATTTTCAATTTTCAATTTTCAATT
>LBPR01000028.1 GCA_000990305.1 Candidatus Roizmanbacteria bacterium GW2011_GWC2_34_23
AGAATTCAGAATTATTTTATTCCGTTAGCTACAACGGAGGGAGCATTGGTAGCATCAGTGAGTCGAGGTTGTAAAGCCATTAATCTTTCTGGAGGAGCCAAAACATTTGTTGAAAACGTCGGCGTAACTAGAGGGCCGGTTTTTGAAACTTCGGGACTGCAGGAAAGTTTTGTATTTAAGAAATGGCTAAAAGATAATTTTGAATTACTCAAAATGGAGGCGGAAAAAACTTCTTCGTATTTAAAATTAAAAAAATTAGGAACAAGAATCGTCGGCACATATGTTTATGTGAGATTTTATTTTGATACTGATCAGGCAATGGGAATGAATATGATAACAATTGCCACTGATTCGATTAATCGATTAATCGAAACAAAGACAAAAATAAAATGTTTATCAGTCAGTGGCAATTTTTGTATTGACAAAAAACCAGCTTGGGCAGAAGTAATTTTAAGAAAAGAAGTTGTCAAAGAGGTATTAAAAACGACTCCAGAGAAATTTTTTGAAGTTTGGCTAGCTAAATGCATGATCGGGTCAGCTATGAGCGGTTCCTTAGGATTTAACGCTCATTTTGCCAATATTGTAGCCGCTTTTTTTGCTTCAACCGGCCAGGATTTAGCCCATGTGGTCGAGGGAAGTATGGGGGTGACGACCGCTAAAATTTTAGATAATGGAGATCTATACGTTTCGGTTTATTTGCCATCTGTAATGCTTGGAATAGTTGGGGGAGGAACAAAACTAAAAATTAAACAAGAAGCTCTCTCGATCATTGGAACAAAAACTTCGTTACAGTTAGCAGAAGTTTTGGGAGGTGCAGTCTTGGCGGGAGAAATATCACTCCTTGCATCACTTGCGGAAGGATCTTTGGCAGAGACACATGAAAAGCTAGGACGGTAAAGAAATCATAAATCCTAAATTCCAAATAACAAATAAATTATAAATATTAAATAATAAAAAAAGTCAGGGATGACAAACATATCTTATGATAGGTGTAATATCGTATGGATTTTATATTCCCAAATATAGAATAAAAACGGAAGTGATCGCGAATGTTTGGGGAAAAAATCCCGAGGATGTTAAAAAATCCTTAATGATTGAGGAAAAGGCAGTCTCCGGAATTGACGAAGATTCTCTAACTATGGCCTTTGAGTCAGCCTTTTCAGCCTTATCAACAGTTGCTGTTGATAGAAATAAAATCAAAGTAGTTTTGTTTGGCTCAGAAACTCATCCTTATGCTGTAAATCCAGCTTCAACAATACTCGCAGAATTTTTAGGTATCGAAAAAAACTATTTAGCTTACGATACGGAATTTGCTTGTAAAGCTGCGACGGGGGCACTGATTTCTGCGCAAGCATTGATAAAATCAGGATACAGCGACTACGCATTGATCACTGGATCTGATAAAGGAATGGGAAAGACCCATGATGTTTTAGAATACACAGCTGCTTCAGGTTCAGTCTCATTATTATTAGGAAAAGATGATCTAATTTTAGAAATTCTAGATTTTGAGTCTTTTTCATCTGATACACCGGATTTTTGGCGAAGAGAAGGAATTCGTTATCCGTCTCATGGAGGCAGATTTACCGGGAAACCATCATATTTCTACCATATTAAAGAATCAGCTCGAAGTTTATTTAAAAAAACAGGCCTGTTACCAAAAGACTTTTCCTTTGCTGTTTTCCATATGCCCAATGGTAAATTTCCGGTTCAGGTGGCTAAATCTTTAGGATTTTTACCGGCTCAAATAAAAGATTCTTTAACGGTTAATTATTTAGGGAATTCCTATACAGCTTCTGCCTTGATGGGTTTGATGGCGGTTTTAGAAAAAGCGAAACCAGATGATCTTATCTTTCTTTGCTCATATGGAAGTGGAGCAGGATCAGACAGTTTTGCTCTAAAGGTCACAAAAAATATTTTAAAAAAAAGAAAAGAATTTACAAAAATTATTAAAGACAAAAAAAATATTGATTACCCAACCTATTTAAAATTTATGGAAATGATATGAGCAAGCTGATTGGTTATTACACAACCCAATTTGGTGAACTTTGGGAAAAATCGCTTTTTGATCTAGTTGAAGAGGCGATTAGTGGTGTTTTAAAACAAACTTCTCTTTCAAATAAACAAATTGATGCGGTTTTTTTCGGTAATATGTTAGCTGGCGTTTTGGAAAATAATCTTCACTCACCATCAAAAATAGCGGAAATTCTGAAAGTAAATATTCCAATTTATAGAGCTGAAGCTGCTTGCGCCTCAGGTGGAGCCGCTTTCAATTTGGCAAAAACCTATTTAGATTCCAATAGTAATAAAAACGTTTTAGTGGTTGGAGCGGAAAAAATGACCGATTATTCACCAGAGGAAACGATTACTGGGTTGTCAGCCGCATCATCAGGGGAAGAGCAAGAAGCGGGGCTCACTTTTCCAGGTCTTTATGGAATGATGGCAAACTATTATTTGGAAAAATATCATTACACGGAAGAAAACTTAGCCTACGTTTCTGTTAAAAATACAGTAAAGCCCATTTTAGAAAAAAGATTACCGTTAAAGATGTTTTAAGTAGTCCTTATGTAGCATATCCGTTAAAAGTTTTAGATTCATCACCTATTTCTGATGGGGCATCGGCTGTAATATTGACAAATAATCGGGATTTGATTAAAAAACAAAAAAATTCCGTTTCAGTTATTGCTTCAGAATTAGTGACAGACACGATTTCTTTAAAGGAAAGAAAAAAAATGGATGAAATTTTGGCAACAAAAAACGCAGCAGACATAGCTTTTGAAAAAGCAAAAATTAGCCGAAAGGACATAAAAGTTGCTGAAGTTCATGATTGTTTTTCGATAGCCGAAATTTTAGCGATGGAAGATCTAGGTTTTTGGGAAAAAGGAACAGGAGGAAACAAAATTACGGAATTATCAACAATGTTTGGGAATGGCGATAGTTTGATAGTTAACACTTCCGGCGGATTAAAAGCGGCCGGCCATCCGGTTGGAGCAACAGGAATAAAACAAATAGGAGAGATATTTTTGCAACTAACTGGACAAGCAGAAAAAAGACAGGTTAAAAATGCTAAATACGGTTTGGCCCACAATGTTGGTGGTTCGGGTGGAACGGCGGTTGTCACAATATTGAGTAGTTGAAAATAGTTAGAAATAGTTTTAAATGGTTATAAATGGTAGAGACAAGGCAATGCCTTGTCTGTACAAATATATTATGATAAGTCCGATAAAAATTTGGCGAAGACAAAAAGAAATAAGAAAAATTATAGGAAAAAAAGGTAAGGTATTAGTTTGGACAAAAATCTATACGCCAGGTGCTGATTTTAAAAAATACGCTCCATATCCAGTCGTATTAGTTGAATTAAAAAATAAGGAGAAAATATATGGACAACTGGTTGATTATGAGGATTCAGATTTAAAAACAGGCAAAAAAGTCGTTTCAGTTTTGCGTAAAGTCCGTTCATCGTCCGAAGAAGGCGTGATTGCATATGGAGTAAAATTTAAACCTCTATGAAAATAGCATATTCGGCACCAGCAAAAGTAATTTTATCCGGTGAACACGCAGTTGTCTACGGAAAACCGGCCTTAGTTTCAGCTATTAATTTGAGATTAAAATTTAGTCTTACCAACTTTGCTCGATCGTACAAAGATGGTAAAACTAATAAAGAAATTTATTTTATTAATCAAAAAGTAAAAAAGTACCTTAATGAACAAAAAATTAAGTTTGTTGATAGGCAGTCCAATTATAAAATTGAATCAGAAATACCTATTGGCCGAGGTTTAGGATCATCTGCAGCACTATCGGTTGCAGTAGTAGCTGCCTTTCTGGAATTTTATACCGGAAGAAAATTTGATAAAAAAACAATTAACGAATTAGCTTATAAAATTGAAAAACATTTTCATAAAAATCCGTCAGGGGTTGATAATATAGCTGCGTGTTTCGGCGGATTGATTTCATTTCAAATAAATATAAAAAAAAATTTAGACTTTAAAGTACCAAAAAATATTGAAGAAAAGTTATTTTTGATCGATTCTGGGAAACCAAAAGAGACAACAAAGGAAATGGTAAATTTCGTTGCGACTCAAAATGTTGCGAATATATTTGAAAAAATCGAAATAACAACAAAGGCAATAATAGAGTCAATAAAAAGTGAAAATATTGACGCTTTTAAAAAGGGCTTAGCTGATAATGAAAAATTATTGGAAGATCTGGGGGTCGTTTCTGACAAAACAAAAAAACTTCTTTCAAGTTTGTCTAAATTTGGAGTTGGAAAAGTCACCGGCGCTGGAGGTAGAAAAGATGGTTCGGGATTTATATTATTTTTTGCTGACGATAGTAAAAAGTTGATAAAGTATTTGAGCAAAATAAAGATTTTGTTTTACAAATTTATTCCTGACAATAAAGGACTGAGACGAATATCCACTTTAATTAATTAAAGTGATACTTATATGAATATAAAAGCGTCAGCCCCTGGAAAATTAATGCTTTTTGGCGAACACGCAGTTGTTTACGGTTATCCGTGTATAGTTACAACTGTTTCGCCAAGAGTTTATGTTGAAGTAGAGAAAACTTCAGGACAGTTTAAAATTGACGCACCACAAGTTAAAGACCTTCGTTTCGTTGAAGAAACAGTCAAACAATTTTGTGAAAAATATAAAGTTGATAGTAAAATCCTAATCAAAACCTATAGTGACTTTTCCTCGAAGTTTGGACTTGGATCATCTTCGGCTGTAACCGTTGCCACAGTTGTTGCTTTAAGCAAGCTTTATGAAATCAAAATTTCAAAAAAAGAAATCTTTGATTTAGGATATAAAGTCATATTAAATGTCCAAGGGGTCGGTTCAGGATTTGATATTGCAACTGCAACTTACGGAGGAACGATTTATTTTGTTACGGGTGGAAAAATAATTGAACAGCTGATTGTTAAGGGCATGCATTTGGTAATAGGATACTCAGGAACGAAAGCAGACACTTCCTATATTGTTAAGAATTTAGAATTGAGAATTCATAATTCAGAATTAGAACACAGAAAAATATTTGAAAAAATATCAAAAATTGTTGAGGAAGCAAAAATAAGTTTAGTTAATGCTGATTGGAAAACAACGGGAGAGTTAATGAATCAAAATCATAAACTTCTTCAAGAACTTGGAGTGAGTACAGAGAAGCTTGATAAAATGTGTCAAGTTGCAGTTAATGCTGGAGCATTCGGAGCAAAATTATCCGGAGCCGGTGGAGGAGACTGTATGATCTCATTAGTTTCTGAAGACAAAATAAAGAAAGTTGAGTCGTCTATAATTAATATTTGTGGAGAAGTTATCCATGTTAATACAAATATATGAAAGCAACTGCAATAGCACCTTCAAATATCGCCTTTATTAAATACTGGGGAAAAAAAGATGAGGATTTAAAAATCCCCGAAAACGGAAGTATCTCCATGAATTTAAGTAATTTATTAACAACAACAACTGTTGAATTTGATCCAAAATACGAAAAAGATCTAATAACAGTAAATAGCAAATCAAACGATCAAGAAGAAAGTCGAATTATCAAGCATTTAGATTTTATTAGAAAAAAAGCCAATATTTTTTTGAAAGCGAAAGTAGTTTCAAATAATAATTTCCCCGATGGAACAGGGCTT
Organism: Candidatus Roizmanbacteria bacterium GW2011_GWC2_34_23; assembly: GCA_000990305.1. Lineage (GTDB taxonomy): Bacteria > Patescibacteriota > Microgenomatia > UBA1406 > GWC2-37-13 > GWC2-37-13. The sequence continues at coordinate 5,633 of LBPR01000028.1, forward strand.
TCCTCCTCAGCTTCTGGTTTTGCTGCGTTGACACTTGCGGCAACTAAAGCAACTGGGTTAAATTTAAGTGAAAAAGAACTGTCTATTTTAGCTCGTCAGGGATCGGGTTCTGCTTGCCGTTCTATCCCCGATGGTTTTGTTGAGTGGGTAGGGGAGGGAGCAAAATCTCTTTATCCGCCTGGATATTGGAACATAGTTGATGTTGTAGCAATTATTAGTCAAGAAAAAAAAGAAACTTCGTCAACAGATGGACAAAAATTTGCTTCTACGAGTCCCTTTTTTCAAACAAGGTTAAATAATATAAATGAAAAAATACTTAGATTAAAAAAAGCTTTAGAAGTAAAAAATTTTACCGAGTTTGGGCGGATAATTGAAAACGAAGCACTGGAACTTCATGCAATCATGTTGACATCAACACCTTCGCTTATTTACTGGCAACCAGAAACAATTAAATTAATGAAATTAGTTAAAAAATGGAAGAGCGAAGGGCTTGAGGTTTTTTTCACCGTCAACACAGGTCAAGATATTCATCTAATTATCGAAGAAAAAAATACAAAGGAATTAGTTAAAAAGTTGAAAGATATAAAAGAAGTTAAAAAAATTATAATCAATCGACCATCAGTTGGGGCAAGATTAACAGAAAAACATTTGTTTTAAATATGAATAATAAAAATTATCTTCCAAAACATGTGGCAATTATTCCGGATGGCAATCGTCGTTGGGCAAAAGAAAAAAGTAAACTTACTACAGAGGGGCATCGATATGCAGCACAAACAACTTTACCTAATTTAATTAACGAACTAATTAGATTGGATATAAAATATTTTACTTTTTGGGCATTATCTACTGAAAATTTAGTTGGAAGGAATAAAGAAGAGCTAAATAATTTATTTGACTTAACTAGATACTTTCTGAAAAGTAAATCGGGGGAATTTAAAAAAAAGAAAATTCAATTTCGGACGATTGGTGACTTAACCAAATTACCAGTGGATCTTCAAAAGGAAATTTTAAAAATTACAAATGAAACTAAAGATAACAAAAAAATGACCGTAACTTTTGGATTAAATTATGGTGGAAGAGATGAGTTGATTAGAGCATTTGATAAAATCCGAAATCCGAAATCCGAAATCCGAAAATTAACTAAATATAATTTTTCAGAATATTTAGACACAGCAGGAGTTCCTGATCCAGATTTAATAATTAGAACCGGTGGTGAAAAAAGATTATCTGGATTTATGCTTTGGCAAAGCGAGTATAGCGAGCTATATTTTTCTGATTTATACTTTCCTGACTTTACTGCAAAA
>LBPR01000029.1 GCA_000990305.1 Candidatus Roizmanbacteria bacterium GW2011_GWC2_34_23
ATTAAATATTTAATAAAAACATTTTTAATACCACTCGCAAATAAATTTGCTCGAGTATAAGTCCCTCTAAGCTGCTTTGGTCTATCTGAGTGGGACAAATCAGCATAAGAGGGACTAATTTGAGAAAGATAAATAAAGAAAGACAAGGAGAATAAGACGTAGCGGGGGACAGAAGAGAAGGTACCTGTGAGGGTAGGAAGGATTAAGTTGGCAAGTGAGAATAAATTAAGCCCTAAATGATCAAAATTTTCAATTTTCAACCCTTCGACTCCGCTCAGGGCAAGTTTCCAATTTTTAATTTTTAAATTTTTAAATAAATCTAAAACCAAAATAACAAAAACAAAATTAAACATTAAAAATTCAATCACGGAAACATAAAATCGGGAATCATGAGCGGCGGTGAGAAATATTTTAAAATATCTCCAGTAAACTTGAGGTAATAAAATCAAATGAGACGATCGATTAGCTCCAAATATTGGTTGAGATGTTAAAAAGAAGAAGGGATCGCCGGTAGTTTGCCAGAGGTAAAGGCAGTAAATTCCAAGACCAAGTAATGGCGAAATGATTAGTAATAAGTATTTTGTATTAAGTATTAAGTATAAAAAACTTTTTAATTTTGACTTTAAATTTTGATTTTTGACTTTTAACTTTTGAATTAGATGAAGTAATATTGGTATTATCAAGAATATCCCAACTAATCTTGTTAGCGATGCTAAAAAAGCAAAAACTACAACAAAAAAATAATTTTTCCCTTTTAGAAAATATAAGACAGAAATTAATAAAAGAAAAAATAGTCCCTCGGTATAAACAGCGCCAAAGAAGAAAGAGGTGGGGAAAGCCAAAAGCAGCAAAATAGTTGTAGGGGCGTGATTTATCACGCCCTTGTTTAAATATTTATAAAACACAATCAATCCAAAAAAAAACGAAACATTAGAAATTATTAATCCCGTCAGGAGTTGATTATTGGAAAACAAGGGAGCTAAAAATTTTATTGTTAGAGGGTAAAGAGGAAAAAAAGCTTGTTCATATTGTGCATAACCATCGCGGGCGATTGAAATATAATGTAGGCCATCAAAATTGGCTAAAGCTGAAACCCAGGACGGCAAATTGAATCCTGGTAGCTGGTCGCGGTAAGGAAAAAAACCTAAATAGGGAATAACTTTTTGACTGAAAAAAATTATTAAGAAATCAAATATTCGCCAGAACAAAAAGAATATCAAAACCATAGTATTATTATAAGAGATTTTGATAAAATTAGTTTATAAATACAGAGCGTAGCTTAGATGGTAAAGCGTCAGGCTGGGGGTCTGAAGACCGGGAGTTCAAGTCTCCCCGCTCTGACTAAATTTTTTGCTAAACTGATTTAGTTATGACTCATCGAATATTTGGCTACATATATAAGCACGAAGGAATAATTGGACTAATCGGTTTTGTTGGGTCTTTCTTATTGATGTTAAAATTAGGAAAAAATATTAATATATTTAATGTTTTCCCCGCGGGAATAAGTTGGTTTTGTGCTTTCTTAATTGGCGATTATTTAAGCCGTTTTTTCCACGAAGGTTCTATCTTTCCTCATAGAACTGATCAAAAAAACAAATTTCGAAGACTAATATTGGCAGCATTAATAATGAATCTTTTTTCGGATTTGACTGGTTCCTGGTTTATGAGGTTATGGTATTATCCAAATATAAATCTTTTTCTCTATTTTATTTTGGCTCCGTTAGGTTATATATTATTCGGTCTCGCGCTTTATGTTTTTTATAGATTTTTTAAAAGAAACAATGATCATGATGTAAAACCAGGTAGAATGAATAATTTTCAAAATATTAGTTATAAATTAATAATTAATGGAGGATTTGTTTTATCAATTATTGGTTTTGTAATTTCTTTATCTAATTACCAAAAATTTTATCAACAAATTAATCTAAAATGGTTTCAGGTGTATCTTGATTCAAAAATTGTCGTTGATCTTTCATATTTTATAGTTCTTTGGTTAAGTGTCTTTTTTATGTTGGAATATACTTGTTATAGATTAAATCAAGAAACTTTGATTCGAGATATCATCAGAGGAAATTTTTTACCCTTATTCTCTATTTTTGTTGCAAGCGCTGCTTGCATTATTTTAGTTGAGTTTTTTAATTATCCATTTGAACTTTGGGTGTTTTCAAATTGGCCTTTAGGGAGCATAAGATTTTTAGGAATACCAATTTTAGCTTTTTTTCTTTGGCCTATGCAGTATTTAATACTTCTTCCTTTAATTAGGATATTTGATGGTAAAAATATTGAAAATGTTTGGTGAGGATTTAGTAGAATTAAACTATGAAACTCCTAAACATTCCCATAGAAAAACCAGCGGAAATTAATTTTATTTTAGCTCAATCGCATTTTATCAAGACGGTCGAGGACTGTTATGAAACATTAGTTGAGGCAGTTCCTGGAATTAAATTTGGTTTAGCTTTTTGTGAAGCCTCAGGAGAGAAGAAAATAAGAAAAGCGGGAACAGATGAAGAAATGATCGATTTAGCAGTTAAAAACGCCCAAAAAGTTGGGGCAGGACACTCATTATTTATCTTTCTTAGCAATGCTTTTCCAATAAATGTTTTAAATAGGATAAAAAATCTTTCCGAAGTTACCCATGTTTATTGTGCGACTGCCAATCCAACAGAAGTAATTATTGTCGAAACTAAACAAGGTCGGGGAATTATGGGAGTTGTTGACGGCGGATCACCGACTGGCGTTGAGAATGAAAAAGAAGAAAGAGAGAGAAAAGGGTTTTTGAGAAAAATTGGATACAAAAGTTAATGCAACTTGACAAAAGTAATGCGAGTTAGTAATATTAATGGATATGACTTATACAGCCACAGTTACATCACAGGGTCAGATTACGATCCCTGTAGAAATTAGAAGAAAGTTAAGGCTTGATAAAAATCGGAGAATTGTTCTTAAATTTGAGAACAACACTATTTTTATGGAATCGGAGCCTGATATCATGCAACTGTCAGGTATTCTTAGCGATCGTGCCATAAAAAATAAATCGATTGACGAAATAATAAGGATAGAAGAAGACGCTGTAGCAGATGCAGTTGCACAGCGGTATAGAGCTAAAATGAAAAAAATGGGAATTGCCGTTCCCAAATAATTATGCCTATTTATTATATTGATGCAAATTACTTTCTTCGATTTATTTTAAAAGACAATCTTGCACAATGGAAAATTGCTAACAATTATTTTGAAAAAGCGAAACAGGAAAAGATAAAATTAGTTTTTCTTACTGAAGTTATTCTTGAGATAGAGTATGTAATGAGAAAGGTCTATAAATTAAACCGTAAACTTATTTTCAAATATATTTCAACGTTAAGTTTTGAAATTAGCCTTATTGACATATTTAGACAAGAATATAGATTTTGTTGATGCAATTCTATTTTACAAATCAAAGAATAGGCAAGCTGAAGTCCTCAGTTTTGACAAAGATTTTGATAAAATGAGATCATGAAAAAAGTTGTTACAAAAGATTTAATTGATAATCTCTCTAAACTGGCTAAAATAAATTTGACCAAAGAGCAGGAAGAAAAATATGTTGGTGAATTTTCTGCAGTAATGGGCTACATGGAAGAAATAAAAAATATTAATGTTGACGATGTTCAAGAAACATCAAGAATAACCAAAGAAGAAAATGTTTTGCGAAAAGATGTTGTTAAACAATCTTTAGATCAAAAAGAAGCTTTAAAAAACTCAAAAAACACTAGTAATGGTTATTTTTTAGTTCCAGCAATATTTAAAGAAGACTAATATGTTAATAGACCACTCAATAAAAGAATTATCAAATCTGTTGAAAAAAAAAGAAATTAGTTCAGTTGATTTAGTTAAAGAATCTTATTCTCGTATTGAAGAATTTGACTTAAAGCTTCACAGTTTTATTACTATTAAAGATAAAACTATTGCTTTAAAAGAAGCCGAAGAAAAAGATAAAAATATAAAAAATAACTCTTCAATAGTTTACGGCTTACCTTTTGCTGTTAAAGACGCTTACGTGACTAAAGACTTAAGAACCACAGCAGGATCTAAAATCTTAAACGACTACTATTCTCCATACAATGCGACTGTTGTAGAAAAAATAGCTAAAGCAGGGGCAATTTTGATAGGAAAAAATAATATGGATAACTGGGGTCATGGAGCGTCTAATGAAAACACCAACTATCAGATTCCGCACAATCCTTGGGATATGGAAAGAATTACCGGCGGTTCTTCCGGCGGCTCAGCTGTTGCTGTATCAACACGAATGGTTCCATTCGCAATCGGTGAAGATACGGGGGGATCAATTAGAAACCCATCAAGCATGTGTGATATATCCGGTTTGAAAGTAACATATGGCAGGGTTTCTAGATATGGAGCGATTGCATACGCGTCATCACTTGATACGGTTGGTCCGATGGCAAAATCGGTCGAAGATTTAAGTTATTTATTAGAAATAATGGCAGGATATGATGATCACGATTCAACTAGCTCTACACAAAAAGTTGAAAATTATCATAAATATTTAGAAAAATCTATAAAAGGAAAAGTTATTGGGCTTCCAAAAGAATTTTTTGGGGCGGGACTTGACCCGGAGATAAAAAAAACTGTACTAACAGCCATCAAAATATTTGAAAAATTAGGTGCTAAAATTCAAGAAGTCAGCTTACCTCATTTTGTCTATGGAGTTTCAATTTATTATTTAATTGCTCTGAGTGAAACTAGTTCCAATTTAGGCCGCTATGACAGTTTTCGCTACGGAGATAAGCGAGAATTATTTTCTAATGAATCAATCAGAAGAATCCTTCTTGGTACTTATGCACTTTCCGCTGGTTATGCAGATAAGCTTTATAAAAAAGCCCAGAAATTAAGAACGATCCTTATCCAAGAATATGAAACAGCACTAAAAACATGTGACGTTTTGTTAGGACCGGTGACTCCGAGTTTGCCTTCAAAAATTGGCGAGATGATCAGTGATCCAGTAAAAAATTTGCTGGAGGATCTTTATACCGGAACAGTTAATTTAATTGGTGCTCCGGCCTTAGCGATTCCAGCCGGATTTTCTGAAGAGAATTTACCAATCGGTTTTCAGGTCGTTGGAAAAAAATTTGGTGAAGGCGAGCTTTTTCAATTTGGATATCTTTATCAACAAGAAACCGATTGGCATAAAAAATTACCACCAATAATCCAAAATGTTAAAGATTAAATATTAATTTTTAAACAAACTTAAAAATATTAAACTGTTAAACATAAAATGTTTAATCTTTAAAATTTAATATTTATTTAACTAAGATTTGAGAATTAAGCGTATTTATTTATGACAAACTACAACGTAATAATAGGTATGGAAGTTCACGCAGAGTTGAAGACCAGCTCAAAGATGTTTTGTGGGTGTAAAAATGATCCGTTTCATGCGGAAAAACCAAATATTTATACCTGTCCGGTTTGTTTGGGTCTTCCGGGAGCTTTGCCGGCTGCCAATAAAAAGGCAATCGAATGGACGGTAAAATTAGGACTGACTTTAGGCTGTAAAATAAATTTATTTTCTAAATTTGATCGCAAACATTATTTTTATCCAGATCTACCGAAAGGCTATCAGATTTCTCAATATGACCTGCCATTTTGTTATGATGGAAAAATAGAAACTTCATTTGGGTCGGTTGGCATCACTCGAGTTCATCTCGAGGAGGACACGGGAAAGTTACAACATGAAAATAACGTTTCTTTAATCGATTTCAATCGTTCAGGCGTTCCGCTAGTTGAGATCGTCACAGAGCCAGAAATATATTCAAGTGCACAAGCTAAAGAGTATGCAAAAAAACTTCGCCAGATTATTCGTTACCTAGATATTTCAAACTGTGATATGGAGAAGGGGGGGATGAGGCTGGAAGCAAACATTTCATTACTTAAACACCCTCAGGGTCAAATTACAAAGTTGAGCTTAAGAATATTAATTCTTTCCGGTTTTTAGAGAGGGGGATTGAGTATGAGATTGAAAGGCAGAAAGAAATTTTAGAAACAGGAAAAATTCCCGACCAAGAAACCCGGGGATATAATGCTGAAAAAAACATCACTTTTACCCAGAGGATAAAAGAAGGAGCGGCCGATTACCGCTATTTTCCCGACCCGGATCTGCCGCCGATTAGATTTAATAATAAATGGATGAACGAAATTAAATCTTCAAATCCTGAGTTACTTGAGACGATCTTTAGTCGTTGGGAAAAAGATTTTAAAGTTAACAAACAGTTAACCGAGCTGCTTTTTGAAACCGCCGAGGAAGCTAAAAAAATTGAAGAAATATTTTCGAATCTTTCAAAACAAAAATTAGATGTCAATAAGTTTGTGAACGCCGTTGTAAACAAGAAAATAACAGTTAATTTATTTGAAGAAAATATCGAAGAAATAATTAATGTTTATAAAAAATCTATCCAAGTTGATGATGTCACTGATGAGGATCTTAAAAAAATAATTATCAAGGTGATTGGGGCCAATCCACAAGCAGTTTCTGATCTTAAATCCGGCAAGACCCAATCAATTAACTTTTTGGTCGGACAGGTTATGAGAGAAGCAAAAAAGAAAATAGACTTTAAGCGCTTGGAATCTCTAATAACTGCTATGATAAGTTAGATATCTATCGTCAAATTATTCCTTTCCTAACAATCTGAAATACTACTTTTGTAGGTTATATGCAGTAGACAAAAATAATTTAATATATTTAAATAGTATTTATGAAGAAGTTTTCATTTGTTCAATTAAATAGAGCCTCAGAGATTATTGGAAATATTAGCGTCGCTTGGTTTTCTGGAGGGGTGATTACACCTTTAATAGCTAGTTCATTGAATGTAATTATGTTTTTAACATTTTTTGTATTATCATTAATTATGTCAGTATCATTTTTTGCTTTATCTTTAAAAATTATTGAAAAAAATAAACAAAGAATATGATCACATTAAATTTCCCAAACGCTTTTCTATTAGTAGCTCTTTTAAGTAGCTTTGTTTTAATTATTCTTTATTATTATTTTAAAAAAATGACATGACGCAATTTAACCCTTATCTACTTATTGTTACTTTTATTTTTATGTTTATAGCTGGGTATCTAATTGTTTTTCGTTGGGATAAAAAATAACTTTCCCTTGAAAATCCTCAAAAATCAGCGTAGGCTGGAAATATGGAAAACTGGGGAACTGTGTCTATTTCTTCTACATCGTTCCAAATAAAAAAGTCGCCACAAGCATTATTAAATTATCTATTTAATTTTTGTGATAAAATGTAGATGTGAAAAAAGAAACTAAAGAATGGCTAAATATTGCTGAAGAAGATAAAGAAGTAGCCGAAATGACTTGGAAAACAAAAAGATATGTCTATGCAATTATGTTTTGGCAACAAGCTGTTGAAAAAATTATCAAAGCGTATACCACTGAAGTGGTAAATATATTACCTAAAAAAACTCATGACATTGATCAACTTTTACAACAGGCAAAATTAAATATTAATGAATTAGATATAAAAGATACAAAAGAATTAACCCGAGCTTTTATGCGAACACGTTATGAAGATTTAAGTCGTAAATATTACTCAGATAAAAAGAAAGTTGAGCCATTGGTTAAACAGGCTCAAGAAATATATTTATGGATAGAAAAACTATTAAACAACCTTTAAACCAATTTGTTAAAAAAATTGTTAAGACTATCGATCCTGATAGAATTATTTTATATGGCTCGTTCGCTCGCGGAAACGCCTCAACTTGGAGTGATATTGATATAGCTGTAGTTGGATCAAAAAAATTAAATGAATTAGATAAAATTGCTGATTCGATTGAATCTAGATTTTCCTTTGACATTCGAGGATACAAAAAAGATCAGTTTGATAAAATAAGCCCATTAAGTATTTATAGTGAAATCAAAAAAGAGGGGATTGTTCTGTACTCAAATCCTAAATTTAGAGACACTCTTTATAAAGACAGTCTTAAATAAGACTGTCTTTGTTTAGCCCTTGAAAATCTCCGAAAATCAACCTAAATATAAATCTCTTTACCTATTTGAAACGGCCGTTGGGAATAGGTGAGGCTAAAAACTCTAAGTATCTATCGTCAAATTATTCCTTTCCTAACAATCTGAAATACTACTTTTGTAGGTTATAAGCGGTAGACTTTGATTTTGCCAATTGGTCTAATGAGACTTATTTGACAAATATGACGAATTTGAAAGGCGGATATAAATCCTTAATAGTTTATTGGCTTGCGACTGATATCTATGATCTGACAGTAATTTTTTGTAATCGTTATATCGACAAAAAATCCCGTACCACCGATCAAATGATACAGGCAGCGAGAAGTGGAAAGCAAAATATCGTTGAAGGGTCTTTGGAACCAAGTGTTGAAAGTAATATTAAATTAACAGGAGTTGCCAGGGCTAGTTATGGAGAATTATTAGAAGATTACAAAGATTATCTAAGACAAAATGGACTACTACAATGGGAAAAATATGACAATCGCGTTTTAGAAATCAGGAGAATGCGAATTATCCCCAATGAGTCAAATGAGTCTAATAAGCCCAATTTGACTTATATGTCCTATTTGACAAATAGGGAAATTTTCGCAAACCTGATGGTAACACTTTGCTTCAAGGAAGGCTATCTCTTAGATCAACTTGTCAGATCACAACAAGAAAAGTTTGTAAAGACGGGCGGATTTAGAGAAAATCTTTTTAAAAAAAGGACGGAATATAAAAAGAGATTTTTCTGATAGAATTTTGGTATGAATAATTAAAGACCTGTTGACATTGGATATACAATATTTTATAATAAAAAAGAATGAAACAGATAAGGTTTAATCAAGATAAAAATAAGAAGTTAAAGTTAACAAGAGGAATTAGTTTTGATGAGATTGCTGAGATAATTAAAAAAGTCAAAACAACAACAATTGAACACCCAAACAAAGAAAGATACCCAAAACAAAGAATATTATTAGCTAAAATTAGGAATCATATTTATGCAGTTCCTTTTGTTGAAGAAGTAGAATATATTTTCTTAAAAACAATTTACCCGAGTGAAAAATATACTAAGAAATTATTAAAAGTTAAATAAAAATATGAAAAAAATAAAAAAATCAATTTATGAGCCTTTAGATAATTATGAGAAACAATTGATTGAGGATTTAAAAAATAATGAGTTTGTTTCAGTTCCGAATTTAAAAGCGGAAACTAAAAGATATGTTAGCTATTTTAAAAACTATGTAAAAAATATGCCTAAAAAAAACAAAAGAATAGCCCTTCGTGTAGCAAATGAAGACCTTGAAAAAATTCAGGAAAAAGCAATCAGAAGCGGAATTCCTTATCAGACTCTAATTAATTCTCTAATCAGGCAGTATGCTAATGGTAGGATAAGCATAAATGTTTAAATCGATTACCATGGTGTGATGTACCCTTGAAAATCTTCAGACAATTCGAATATTATTAATTCAATTTTAAGGATTACATTCGCGATCCTTTTCCTCGTCCTCATCGCCGAGCTCACCTACTTCTTCTACATCGTTCCAAATAAAAAAGTCGCCACCACCATTGCTCCAACCAAAGCCTCCAACTCTCTTAAAATTACCCTCCCAAACAAAGAAGTAATTTTTTCAGAGGATTTAGATATTTCAAAAATTTTAGATACAAAAGAACTTCAAAGGTTTGATTATTTTTTTGAAAAAAAAGTTGCTGACGAATTTTATATGGCGATGTATCTGCACGGAAAAATTATTGGATTTGAAATGGATAAAAATATAAAATATATGAATTTTCAGCCTGAATTTTACTTGAATCTACAAAATGAAGCCTTAGGTTCAAAAGAAGTTTTTACATTAGCATTTAGCAAAGAGGAATTGAAACAGACTAGAGTTATGGATTCAAAAGGAAAAAATATAACTTACAAGGACATAAAGATAGGACAAAATGTTAAAATAATTGAGATTTACAATCTTACGAAAAAGCTTAATTCAAGTTTTGAAATCAATGTTCTTGATTAAATATCATAAAAAATGGAGTAAAAAGTTGACAAATGAAATATAGTATGTTATTATAAGCCTAATATGAGTAAAAGCGAATTAGGAAAAACTTTTAAAAAAATCACTAAAGAGTTTGTGCATGCTATTCCAAGTCTTATCACATTGGTATCTTACACAGCTATGGCAATTTTAGGTTTAAGATTATTAAAGATCGAGAATTGTAGTGGATTAACAGCACTTGAAATACATAAAACTTACCCAAACACCAAAGATGGTCAAAAAGGACATTTTGATTGGGGGTTTACTACAAAAGGTCCAGATCAAGAAATTGATAAAATATGGTTAGATAATATTGACGGATTTGAAAAATTAACAAAAAATACAGAGCTTGAAGCTACAAAATGGTGTGATATTACAGATAAACCTAGTAAATAAAATAAGAACAGATCAATAATGATTTAAAATCTTCCTAAAAAATTAAGTTGTAATAAACAATAATAATAACTACAATAATATTGTATGATTTATTTGAATTTAAAAATTAAAAAATTATATTTTACACTAAAATATTTTTTAATCCTTGTTTTATTTTTTTTAGTTAGTGTTTTTTTTGTTTCTAAAGTTTCAGCACAATGCGTTCCCTGGGGTTATATTCAATGTGGTGGTAACTTGGGTACTGACAAATGTTGTGCAGATGCTCCAGAGGGTGGAGGTCATTTCTGTGTCATTTGTGACTCCTCCTTTCTCCCCGGCACGCTTGTTAAGACTTCAACAGGAGATAAGAAGATAGAGAATATTAAGGTTGGGGATGAGGTCTTATCTTTTAAAGATAAGAAAATCGCTTACTCCAAAGTCGTCAGGGTTTTCAAATATCCCAAACCGTACCACTACACACTTGAGGCAGGGGAATATATGGTTAAAGTGACATACAATCATCCTTTCTACATAGGATCAAATCAATTCAAGATCGTTGAAGAACTTAAAATAGGCGATACCGTCTTCGTTTTGGAAAACAATCAGTTGACGGCAAAGGAGATAACCCGAAAAACAAGAGTTGAGGAAGAATCGTATGTCTATAATATGACCGTTGACAACACCAACACCTACTTTGCCGGTGGCTTTGCCGTACATAATAAGGGTAACTTTGAATGTAATGACAGGTGGGTTAATTGTCCAGCTGGGTATATAAGAACT